>NZ_NOYS01000018.1:0-439949 GCF_002258475.1 Rhodococcus sp. 06-1460-1B | reverse complement strand
TGGACCCGCTCCACCGCCGCCTCACCCGACGGCATCTCCGCAGCCCCCAGACGTTTACGAAGATCGGCCAATTTACCCGCAGTGGTATGGATATCGGGTGCATCTGCCGACCCGGGTGCAGTGGAATCCTGGACGCTGGTCATGGGGCAACACTTTAACTGCGAGTGTGATCTGCGCCCCGACCGAGGGTGGTTCACGAGCCGACGTCGGTTCGTGCCGAACCCATATGCTGGTGGTCATGTGGACCAATCTGGATCGCCCACCGCTCGACGTCCGTGCACTCCGTCGAGCCTTGGTGGACGGACCGCAGGCCTCGTGGTCTCGGGTGGACGTGGTGACCGAGACCGGTTCGACCAATGCCGACCTCGTCGCTGCGGCGGCAGATCGGGCGGACCGGACGGCCTTGATCGCCGAACATCAGGGGAGTGGGCGGGGCAGGCATTCGCGTCCGTTCTCCGGTGCTCCGCGATCGCAGATATTGCTGTCGATGCTGCTGAAGTTCCCGGGGATCGACCCGGCGGTGCTGGGTTGGCTGCCGCTGATGACCGGCGTGGCTCTGGTCGATGCGCTGCGTACCGTGGCCGAGGTCGATGCGCGGTTGAAGTGGCCGAACGACGTTCTGATCGGCGGTAGGAAGGTCTCGGGCATTCTGGCCGAAGTAGCCGCCCACGGACCGAGTCCGACCGTGGTCATCGGCCTGGGAGTGAACGTCTCGATGACCGAGGCCGAGCTCCCGGTGCCCACGGCGACGTCACTCGCGCTCGAACAGGCCGCGGTGCTCGATCGAGACACCCTGGTGCGTGCGATCCTGCGCGGGGTGGCCGCCGAGGTGGATTCGTGGCGGGATGCGCACTGGGATACCGAGGCGCTGGCGCACCGATACAGAGATCGGTGCGGCACCATCGGACAGCGAGTGCGTGTCGACCTCCCCGGCGGCGAGCACGAAGTGGGAACCGCTGTCGATGTGGACGAACACGGCCGGATTGTGATCGAGGTCGAACGTGCCGGCTCCGCATCGCCCTCGGTTCTCGCGGTGGCCGCCGGCGACGTCACTCATCTCCGACCTGTCTCGTGAGACCATCTTCACCCGGGCAGATCCGGCGCGAATAGTCAGGAGTGCACGTGGGTTACCCACAGGATGCGTTGGCCGACGAGGAAGAGCTACTGCTTCACCGTCACCCGCATTGGAAGATGTTGATCCTGCCGTCGATCACGTTCGTGCTCGCCACGGGTCTCGCCGGCGTCGCCCTCGGTGTCGCAGGTGCCCGACTCGAATCCACGGCCGCCGATGTGGCCACGATCGCCGCGCTGGTGGTGTGGGCAGCGATCGTCGGGTGGCGATGCCTGGTTCCGCTCGTGAGCTGGAAGTGCACTCACTTCATCGTCACCGATCGTCGGGTCCTCGTTCGGCAGGGTGTGCTCACGCATTCCGGAATCGACATCCCCATGAGCCGCATCAGCAACGTGCAATTTCGACACGGGCTGCTGGACAGGATGCTCGGTACCGGCACCCTGATCATCGCGTCGGCGTCGGACGACCCACTCGAGTTCGACGACATTCCGCAGGTGCAACGCGTCCATTCGTTGCTCTACCAGCAAGTATTCGACTCCATGGACTTTCGTCGCGAGTCCGTTCACGATCGGGACCGAGCATTCGAGCCGATGGCCGACGATAGACCGGCCGAGTCCAAGCCCGGTTGGCGCGCGGGGAAACGCAGGTAACACAGGCTGTTCTCACATTCGAACCGTAGGGTTGCCGACGTGACCGATGTTCTGCTTGCCGAAGACGACGAAGCTATCGCCGCACCCCTCTCCCGTGCCCTCGGGCGCGAGGGCTACACCGTGACCGTCGAACAGACCGGGCCGGCCACGCTACAGCGTGCTCTCGACGGCAAGTTCGACTTGCTGATCCTGGACCTGGGGCTGCCCGGAATGGACGGCCTCGAAGTGTGCCGTCAGGTCCGCGCCAACCGGTCCGAGGTGGCCGTGTTGATGCTCACCGCGCGCACGGACGAGGTCGACTTCGTCGTCGGCCTCGACGCCGGTGCCGACGACTATGTGGGCAAGCCGTTCCGGCTCGCCGAGCTGATGGCTCGGGTTCGAGCGCTCCTGCGTCGACGCGGTGCCGGCGAGGACGCTCCGATCGAGGTCGGTGCCATTCGCCTCGAACCGGCCGCCCGACGGGTGCTCGTCGGAGGTACCGAGATCTCGCTGGCCAACAAGGAATACGAGTTGCTCAAGGTGCTGCTCGATCACGCCGGTCAGGTGGTCTCGCGGGAGGTGATCCTGCGCGAGGTGTGGGGCGACGCGGAGTTGCGCGGATCCAAGACACTCGACATGCACATGTCCTGGTTGCGCCGCAAGATCGGCGACGAAGGACCGGTGGCGGAGCGTCGCATCGCGACCGTTCGCGGTGTCGGATTCCGCATCAACAGCGACTAGTCGTCGATGCGGCGTCGAATCCTGGTCTCCATTCTCGCTGTCGTCATCATGACGGCCCTGCTGCTCGGGCTGCCGCTGATGTACACGGCCTGGCTGTGGGTCGAGGACTTCACTCGAAACGATCTGCAGGCGCGCCTCGACCGAATGGCCGCGGAGATCATCTCGCAAGAGGGGTCGGCCGGCCTGATCGAGGGTCAACTCGACATCGGTTCGCTGCGTCTGGCGATTCCGCAGGGTGGCCGCCTCGTCGTCATCTATCCGACGCCGGAGGATGCCGCGTCCCGTGCCGACATCGGCCAGGCATCCGTCCCCCGGCCACTCGTCGAATCGTTGTCGATGGGGACCTCGGGATCACTGCGACTCGAAGTACCGTCCGACGACATGCGTTCACTGCAGCGGCAGGCTCTCGGCGCGGTGACTCTGGTGGTCTTGGCGTCCGCGCTGGCAGGAACCGTGGTGGCTGTGCTCACCGCCAAGCGACTTGCCGATCCGTTGCAGGACGTCGCGCGGCGGGCGGCCCGACTGGCCGAGGGCGACTTTCGGCCGGACCCGCGTCGGCACGGCATTGCCGAGCTGGACCGGGTGTCGGAGGTTCTCGACTCGGCCACCGTCGAGATCGCCGGGCGGCTGCAGCGCGAACACACGTTGGTTGCCGACGTCTCGCATCAACTTCGTAGCCGCCTGACCGCCGTTCGACTGCGGTTGGACGAGATCTCCACCCATCCGGACCCCGCGGTGGTCGACGAGGCGAACGAGGCGATGGATCAGGTCGATCGGTTGACCCTGGCCATCGACGAACTCGTCCGCTCCTCCCGCAGCGACGGCGCCGCCGATGCGCACGAGGTATCGGTCATCGAGGAACTGACCGGCACGGTGGTCGAATGGCAGCGAAATTTCGACGATGCAGGTCGGAGTCTGGTGCTCAAGGGCGACGCCGACCTCCAGGCGTCGGTGACCGGCTCGCGTCTGCGCGAGGCCGTGTCGGTACTGGTCGACAACTCTCTGGTGCACGGCGACGGTGCCTGCACGGTTGCAGTGCGCGCCGTGTCCGCCGCCGAGGGGACCGACCGGCGGCGAGAGAAACTGGTCTGTGTCGAGGTGTCCGACGAGGGTCCAGGGGTGAGCAACGAACTGGCACCCCACATCTTCGACCGCGGATTCTCCGGAGCCGGTTCGACCGGAGTCGGTCTCGCGCTGGCCCGGGCCCTGATCGAGGCCGACGGCGGACGGTTGGAACTACAGCGCAGACGGCCGGCACTGTTCTCGGTGTTCCTGCCCGCTCGGCGCGAATCGTCGCCCGCGCTCTCGCGGCGCGAACCACGCTGACCGAACTGGGGGTCAGTCGAGCGCGTTCGATGCGTCGGTCGGATCCCCGTTGCGCTCGGCGTCCACTTCCAGGATGGTGCGCGCGTTGTCCTCGGGAAAAGCGAAGCGACGCAGCGCCCAGAAGCGGAACGCCATCTGGAGCAGGTTGCCGATGATGTAGTTCAGCACGAAGTCGATGACGACCACCATCGTCAGCGACTCGTTGGTGTCGCGGATGTCGAAGATGTTGTTCGCGATCCACAGCGGCCCGGCGGCGATGAGCACTCCAATGCCGCTGATGGCGAAGAAGAGAAGCGCTTCGTGGTGGCGTTCGCGCCCGCCGCGGTGCTTGAAGGCCCACTCACGGTTGAGGAAATAGCTGAGCAGGGTGGCGAGTACGCCCGAGATGATCTTCGCGATCACCGGCTTCTGCTCGAGCACCGTCAGGCTCAGCGAGTAGAAGATGACGAGGTCGAACACCATCGTCGTACCGCCCACGATGGCGAACTTGATCAACTCGCTGTGCCGGATCGCAAGGTCCCTGATGGGCTTGGGTAAGCGCTGAAGCACGCTGTCGATCGTCGGCACAACGGTGAAGTCTACGAAACGAACGCCCGATCCGGCGAACCGACGCTCTGTTCATCAGCGTTTCCACAGTCTTGACGACAGTGTTTCCACGTTCTTCGCGACAACGACGACCGCCGTGCGACTGCCGGTTCGGCCCGAACCGGCAGGACATGACACCATGGTGAGCCGTGACAGGTACCGAACCGCGCCCCACCGCTGCGCGCCCGTCGTCGACCGGAATGCCCGTCGTGACGATGATCGGCGGAGGTCAGCTGGCCCGCATGACCCATCAGTCGGCCATCGAACTCGGCCAAACGCTGCGCGTGCTCGCCGCGGGCGCAGACGAGCCGGCGGCTCAGGTGAGCCCCGACGTCGTGTTCGGGCTGCACGACGACCTCGATGCGCTGCGCACGGCCGCGACCGGATCCAACGCCCTGACCTTCGACCACGAGCACGTGCCGACCGAGCACCTCGAGACCCTGGTCGCCGAGGGCGTCAACGTCCAGCCGCCACCGAGCGCGCTGATCTTCGCGCAGGACAAACTGCGCATGCGTCGAAAGCTCGAAGAGCTGGGGGCACCCGGACCGGCGTACGCGGAGGTGTCGTGGGCGCAGGACGCCATTGCGTTCGGTGACGAACACGGGTGGCCGGTCGTCCTCAAGGCGGTCCGGGGCGGCTACGACGGCCGCGGTGTCTGGATGCCCGCCGACGCCGAGGAAGCCGAAGAGATCGTCACTGCCCAGCTCGACCTCGGTGTGTCGCTCATGGTCGAGGAGAAGGTCGCCATGCGCCGCGAGTTGTCGGCGATGGTCGCGCGATCGCCGTTCGGTCAGGGTGCTGCGTGGCCCGTCGTACAGACCGTGCAACGACACGGACAATGCGCGGTGGTTCTGGCCCCGGCTCCCGACCTGGACGAGGACGTCGCCACGTACGCCGGTCGGCTGGCGCTCGATATCGCGGGCGCCCTCGGCGTCGTCGGAGACCTCGCGGTCGAGCTGTTCGAGACCACCTCGGGCAAGCTTCTGGTGAACGAGCTGGCCATGCGGCCGCACAACTCCGGTCACTGGACCATGGACGGCTGCCGCACCTCGCAGTTCGAGCAGCATCTGCGTGCAGTGCTCGACTACCCGCTGGGTGACACCGATCCACTGGCACCGTTGACGGTGATGGCGAACATCCTGGGTGCACCCGAAGCGCCGGAGATGACGATGGACGAACGCCTGCATCACCTGTTCGCCCGCATGCCCGACGCCAAGGTGCACCTGTATGGCAAAACCGAGCGGAAAGACCGCAAGATCGGCCACGTGAACATTCTGGGCGCGAGGTCCGGATCGCTCGGCGACCCGGCCTACGTGGCGGCCGTACGTGAACGAGCCGAACGTGCAGCGCATTGGATGTCGCACGCCGAATGGACCGACGGATGGGACCCGCATCATGACTGACGAATCCGGTACCGCCGTCGTAGGCCTGATCATGGGCAGCGATTCCGACTGGCCGACGATGGAGGCCGCTGCAGAAGCCTTGGCCGAGTTCGGTATTCGGTTCGAGGTCGGTGTCGTCTCGGCCCACCGAACCCCGCAGCGGATGCTCGACTATGCCCGCGAGGCCGCCGGTCGTGGCATCAAGGTGATCATCGCCGGTGCCGGGGGAGCGGCGCACCTGCCCGGCATGGTGGCGTCGGCGACGCCATTGCCGGTCATCGGGGTGCCGGTACCGCTGAAGTACCTCGACGGTATGGATTCGCTGCTCTCGATAGTGCAGATGCCCGCCGGCGTTCCCGTGGCCACGGTGTCCATCGGCGGTGCCCGCAACGCGGGGCTGCTCGCCGTTCGGATCCTGGGAGCGTCCGATCCTGTTCTGCAGCAGCGGATGTCGGCCTTCCAGGCCTCTCTCGAGGCCATGGTGCTGGACAAGGACGCGGCACTGCGAACCACGCTGCTGGGATGAGTGCCGCGGCGTCGCGGCGCGAGCAGATTCGACGAGCCGGCCGCGGCAAGTGGCAGTCGGTGTCGGTGACCCGGCTGGCACTGCGCTACGCGCAGCTGTGGGGCGGAACGGCGCGTTTCGACGACGAGTTCTCGATCTTCGTGTGTTCCGGCCTGCGCGGCGGATTCGGCCGCGGCGGAACCACTTTCGGTGGGGCCTACCTGACGGCGAACAACACCGCCCGTCGGGTGCTGCGGCACGAGGCGATTCACGCCGACCAGTGGGCGAGGTTCGGGCTGACCTTTCCGTTCCGCTACCTCGTCGAGGAAGCGCGTCACCGCGGCAGCGCCAATCGGTTCGAGATCGAAGCGGGACTCGCGGACGGCGGCTACCGCCCGACCGGATGAGGAGACAAGTCAGTCGAGGGTCGTCGTGACCTTTTCGGTGTCGATGCGTCGTTCCTTCTTACTCTCGTCGGAGTTGGCCACCTGTACCAACGACGCTCCGGCCGCGAGCACCGAGAGCAGTCCGTCGATCAACTCGTCGGCGTTGGTCCAGGATGCACTGGACAACACTCGATCCGCGGCCGAGAGAGAACGGGCCTCGGCGCGTTCTCTCGCTGCGGCGAGGACGTCGTCCACCGAGCGGCCGTCCAATGCCGCGGCCCCGGATCCGGTTGCCCTGAATTGGTCACCGTGTACGCGAACCGAGGTGGCGTAGTCGGTCATCCCGAGGGGCAGATCGGGGACTGCCTTGCCGAAGGCATCGAGCGAGAGCGCCAGAACTTCGTCGACGTCGGGCGCGTCCTCGAGGCGGTCGCCGTGCACCAGCGCGAGATCCGCGCAGTCGTCTGCACCGAGCACCACCTCGCCGCCGGTCCACCAGATTCCCAGAAGTACGGCAGCGGTCTGCCAGTGCGCCGGCAACAGCACGCACACGCGCGCGCCCTGATCGAGTGCGAACTCGTCACGGAGCAGGTTGGCAGTCTTGGCCGCCCAGTTGGCCAGTGTCACGGCGGACACCTCGACCCGCTCGCCGGTGGCATCGTCGTAGTACGTGATGCGGGGACCGGCCGGGTCTGCCGCCAGGATCGGCTCGAGCAGGGTTTGAGTCAGGTTCGAAGCCACACCACGACCCTAGTCGACGCCGACCCGCCCCGATTTCCGCGCTGCGTTCGTACTGTCAGTTCACGCACATGGGGCCGGTGGAACCCGCGTCGATCGGTGCCGCAGGTTCCTCGGGGACTGCTGTACCCGCTTCGGGTGCCACGGTTTCGGCCGTCGCGGCCTGACCCGAGCCGGGGCCGGCGTAGTCATCGGCGAGCACGACCCGTACGGCATCGGCCGGCATGGTGTCGTCGGCGGTGATCTGCAGGCCACCGAGTGCGGCCGACACGGCGCGAGCGGCGTCGCTGTCCACGTCGGCGGTCTGGATGCGGCTCGTGGAGATGGACGAGCCCTCGTAGTTGCCGATGGTGCCACCGACGTACCCGAGCGCCGTCAACGATCCGGCCACACCGTTGGCCAAGCCTTCGATACCGCTGTCGTTCGCGACGTCCACCGTCACCGTCGACGGATCGACGGTCGGGGCATCCGAATTCTCGGCGTTGGTCTCGGCGGAGTTCCCGTCCTCGAGTAGTCCGGCGACGTATTTCTTCACTGCTTCCGGGTCGACCTGCACGATGGATTCGCCGTAGTCGGTCGTCGCATTGATGTCGACCGCGGGAATGGTCTCGAACTTGACCTTGCCACCGGCGAGATCCTGCAGGCGAGTGGCGAACTGCAGGATGTCCCAGTCCGAATCGAGGGTGACCGACCGCTGCACCGCGGTACTGAGCTGACCGAGCTTGCTCGGATTGCTCAACGTCTTGGCGCTGAGCACACTGCGTACGAGGGAGGCCATGAAGACTTGCTGGCGCACGATCCGGTCCAGGTCACCGCGGGGCAGATCGTGTCGTTGCCGGACGAAACTCAGCGCCTGCGAACCGGACAGGTTCTGCTCACCGGCGGCGAAGTTCGCACCCGACAGCGGCTCCTGCACCGGATTGTTCAGGCATACCGCTACTCCGCCGACGGCGTCGGTCAGCAGAACGAAACCGAGCAGGCCGACCTCTGCGTAGTGATCGACCGTGATACCGGTCAGGTTGGCGACGGAATCGATCAGCGCTTCGCGTCCGGCCTCGGTGGCCTGCGGTTCGGCGTCGGCATCGGAGACTCCCTGCTCGACCAGTTCGAGCCGTTTGTTCTCCTTGGTCGCTCCGTACGCGGCGTTGATCTTGGACATTCCGATCCCGGGCACCTCGACGTACGAGTCGCGCGGGATGGAGATGGCAGTGGCCGACGAGCCGTCGTTCGGGACACGGATCAACACGATCGTGTCCGTGTTCGACGCAACTTCCTCGCCTGCGTTGAGCGAGGCCAGTTCTTCCGGTGAGAGCGCGTTGCCGTGGGCGTCGGTGCGGCTGTCGGTGCCGACCATCAGGATGTCGACGGCACCGTCCGCTGCGCCGCCCAGACCGAGGCCGCCCGCAGTGGCGATGTTCGACCGCAGACTGTCCACGCTGTGCCATGCGAAGCCGGTCACCAGCAGGACGAGTACCGACAACACGGCCACCGCAACGTGGGTTGCCGGCCAGCGACCGCCTGCGCCCGGTCGGCGGGGTGCCTCGCCTGCGTCCGGGCGTCGTTCGTCGCCTCGGGGCCCGCGCTGCGGTCGTCGTGTGCGGCCGGCCGTGGTTCGTCGTTCGTCGCCGGCCGCGCCGCCTCGGCGATGCACGCCCGGTTCGCCGTCTGCGGAGGGACGTACAGGTCGATCCTGGGAGTCGCGCCCGCGGGATGCACGAGGGTCGGTGTCACGGTCGCGTCGCTCGCCGCGCAGGCCGTCGCCGTCGGCTCGCCGCGAGGTGCGCCGGTGTGGTGGGGGCGTGCGCTCACCTCCGTGCGTGCCTGAATCTCGTGGCACCTTCGACCCTTTCCTCGTTTCCGGCAGGCATGGACACCTACCGACAGACGTTCACTCCCCCCGACTCGAAGGTTACTGGCGATCGGCCGCGCTCTCGCCGAACCGACCGCGGCGTGCCACACTTGGCAACCGTGAATGCGATCGTGGTGACCGGTGCACACGGCCAGTTGGGCCGAAGGGTGGTCTCGCTCGCCGCCGAGCGTTATTCCGACGTCGAGGTGCACGGCTATTCGTCCGCCGACCTGGACATCACCGACCCCGATGCCGTCGACGCCGTGGTGACTGCGGGTGCGACCGTCGTCAACTGCGCCGCGTACACCGCCGTCGATGCCGCCGAAACCGACGAGTCCAGGGCGATGGCCGTCAATGCCGACGGTCCTCGAAATCTCGCGCGGGCGTGCGGGCGTGTCGGTGCCCGACTGATTCACATTTCCACCGACTATGTGTTCGACGGCACAGCGACCGAGCCGTACGACGTCGACGCGGCGACCGCGCCGAAGTCCGTGTACGGACGCACCAAGTTGGCCGGGGAAACGGCGGTACGTGAGGAACTTCCCGAGGCCGTCATCGTGCGCACCGCATGGGTCTACGACAACACCGGCAAGAACTTCGTCACCACGATGCGAAGACTCGAAGGCGAGCGGGAGACCGTCTCGGTGGTCGACGACCAGATCGGATCGCCCACCTTCGCCCTCGACCTGGCCGCCGGTCTGCTCGAGATCGAAGCCAACGCGACGGTGACCGGCCGGACCCTTCACTTCACCAACGCCGGGCAGGCGAGCTGGTACGACCTCGCCCGGGCAGTGTTCTCGGGAATTGGTGCCGACCCCGACCGGGTGCGACCGTGTTCGAGCGCAGAGTACGTCGTCCCGGCACCTCGGCCCGCATACTCGGTGCTGTCACCGAATGCGTGGTCCGCAGCCGGGCTCGGTGCGCCCCGCCCCTGGTCCGAGGCTCTGACGGCGGCTCTTGCTCGGTCGTGATGCGGGATCGATGCTCGCCTCGGGCTAGTCTTGCCCGCGTGAGTTCCGACCTGGCCGTGGTGACGGTGACCTATTCCCCCGGCGAATACCTCGAGCAATTTCTGACGTCTCTTCGCGAGGCCACGACTCGGCCCGTGCGAGTCATCATGGCCGACAACGGGTCGGTCGACGGCACTCCGGAAGCTGCCGAGGCGGCGTTCGCGGAAGCAGAATTGCTGCGTACCGGCGCCAACATCGGCTACGGCGCTGCCGTCAATCGGGCGATCGCCGCGGTCGACCCCGAGGTCGAATTCGTCGTGGTCGCCAATCCGGATGTCAGGTGGCACCCCGGGTCCCTTGACGGATTGCTCGACGCCGCGGCGCGATGGCCGCGCGCAGGTTCGCTGGGCCCACTCATTCGTGAGCCGGACGGGTCGCGATACCCGTCCGCGCGATCGGTGCCCGATCTGACGTCCGGGGCCGGCCACGCAATTCTGGGCAAGCTCTGGCCGGCCAATCCGTGGACTCGGCGATACCGCCAGGAGAACGAGACGGTGTCCGAGCGGCCGGTGGGATGGCTGTCGGGATCATGCCTGTTGCTTCGCCGCGCGGCGTTCGACTCCATCGACGGGTTCGATTCGCGCTACTTCATGTACATGGAGGACGTGGACCTCGGCGACCGGCTCGGTAGGGCGGGTTGGCAGAACGTCTACGTACCCGAGGTCGAGGTCACGCACTCGAAAGGCCATGCGGCAGGACGGCATCCGGAAGTGATGCTGCCCGCACACCACACCAGCGCCTACCGATTCCAGGCCGACAGACACGACCGGGTGTGGCAGGCTCCACTACGATGGGCGCTGCGCGCGGGTCTCGGTCTTCGCTCGAAGGTCGTTGTGACTTCGGCGCTTCGGGCCCGAGCTCGTGAAGAACGACCGTCGGACGAGAGAACAGAGGCTGGACATGTCGGATAGTTCCCCATCGGTCGCCGCACGGACGGATGCAGTGATCTTGGTCGGCGGCAAGGGAACTCGACTGCGCCCGTTGACTCTGTCGGCACCGAAGCCGATGCTCCCGACTGCAGGACTCCCGTTTCTCACACACCTGCTGGCCAGGATCAAGGCTGCGGGCATCGAACACGTGGTTCTCGGAACGTCGTTCAAAGCCGAAGTGTTCGAGCAACATTTCGGCGACGGGTCGGCGTTGGGCATCGAACTCGAGTACGTGTTCGAGACCGAGCCCATGGGCACCGGCGGCGGAATCAGAAACGTGTTGCCGCGACTGCGGGCGGACAACGTCATGGTGTTCAACGGTGACGTGTTGGGTGGTACCGATCTGACGGCAGTGCTCGATACGCACCGCACGACCGACGCGGACGTGACGTTGCATCTCGTTCGGGTCGGCGATCCCCGAGCGTTCGGTTGTGTCCCGACCGACGAGAACGGCCGAGTCACCGCGTTTCTGGAGAAGACCCAGGATCCGCCGACCGACCAGATCAACGCCGGTTGCTACGTGTTCAAGCGTGAGATCATCGAGTCCATCGCAGCCGACCGGCCGGTGTCGGTGGAGCGAGAGGTGTTCCCCGCCTTGCTCGCCGAGAACAAGAAGGTCTACGGGCACGTCGACAGTGCGTACTGGCGCGACATGGGTACGCCGGAGGATTTCGTCAAGGGATCGGCCGACCTCGTTCGTGGGATTGCGCCGTCGCCCGCACTGCACGGAGATCGCGGTGAGTCCCTGGTTCACCCCGGAGCGGGTGTCGCGCCGGGCGCACTGCTGATCGGTGGAACCGTCGTCGGACGTGGTGCCGAGATCGGCGCAGGCGCTCGTCTCGACGGCGCGGTGGTGTTCGACGGTGCGATCGTCGAAGCGGGGGCCGTGGTCGAACGGTCCATCCTGGGCTTCGGAGCCCGCATCGGACCGCGGGCACTCGTGCGTGACGCCGTCATCGGTGACGGTGCCGATATCGGAGCTCGGTGCGAGTTGCTGCGTGGGGCACGGGTATGGCCCGGAGTGAAGCTGCCCGACGGGGGAGTGCGCTTCTCCACCGACGTCTGATCGTCGTCCCGAGGGGCTGAGCGGGGCCGAGCCGGGCCGATCAGCGATGCGCGGCGAGCGCGACGAGATGGTCGATGGTCTCGCGCTCGGCCGAGTCGGGTAGTTCGTCCACCGGCCACCAACGCAGGTCCGTCGATTCCTCGCTGCGCACGGCGCGCGCGCCGTCCGGGGCGCGCACCAGGAACCGCAGGTCCAGGTGCCGGGTCGGCTTACCCAGCGAGCACGTGATCGGGTGAGTGTGCGCCGAGAGCAACTCGGGATCGATCGACAGATCGGTAATTCCGGATTCTTCGGTCGCCTCGCGCAGCGCCGCGGCGACGACCGTCTCGTCCTCGGGTTCGCAGTGACCGCCCAGCTGAATCCACCGGCCCACCCGGGGATGCAGGGTCAACAGAACGTGCCGTCCCGACGCGTCGAGTACCAGCGACGACGCCGTGATGTGGCCGGCCTCGTTGGCACGAAGACACGCGTCGGGATTGCTGTGCAGAAAGGCGATCACGGTGTGCCGAAGGGATTCGTCCCTGGAGTCGGTCGGTGCCCATCGGTCGAGTGTCTCGGCCGCGGACTGCCACAGTGAGGAAGCGGACATCGTCGGTCAGAGCTCCACCAGCGAAGACCCGGGCGCGGCCGGATCTCGCACCGTCAGCGGTTCGCTGGGGTGCCCGATTGCGATGGCCCCCAATGCTTTCCAGTCCGCACGCAAGCCGAGCTCGGCGCGGACGGTATCGGCGGCGAAGATCGTCGAACCGATCCAGCAGCTCCCGAGATCGCGAACGGCCAGGGCGACGAGCAAACCCTGAACGGCGGCACCGACCGCCACGGTGAACATGGTGTCCTCCGCTGCGCGACGCCTCTCGTCGGGATAGGTGTGCGCCCCGTCCGGCACACAGAACGGAATCACGATTTCCGGCGCATCGAACAGAATGTCACCGCGGCTCAGCCTCGCGGCGATGCGGTCCTCGGTCAGCCCGTCGCCGGCCAGATCGGCTCGCCACTGCTCGCGCATGGTCTCGAGCAGTCGTCGACGCACCGCGGGCGTTCTGATCCAGACGAATCTGACGGGGTGGGTGTGGTGCGGGGCGGGGGCGGTGAGGGCGTCCGCGACGGCGTCACGAATCGAGTCCGGGTCGACTGCATCCGGGGAGAACGATCGAACCGACCGCCGGCGGAGCAGGGCCTCGCGTCGACCACGTTCGAGTGCCTCGGCGGTTCCCAGCCAGAACAGGTCGTCCTCGCCGCCGCGCAGCAGGGTGGCGGCGGTGGAGCCGTCGTCGACCGGTGACAGGCCGCGGACGACGGCTATCGGAACGCCACCCAGCTTGCCCTTCACGAGATCGCCTGCCGCAGCGAGCTCGTCGGCGATCGCGACTTCGGTGACGATCAGTTCGTTGCCCTGGCCGTCTTCTGCCCCGGCGTATCGATGGACGACCGCCAGGCCGGCAGACCCGATCGCGGCATCGGTCTGACCGATGCGCCAGGCCCGGCCCATCGTGTCGGTGATCACGACAGCCACGGTGACTCCGGCCGACTCGTGCAGTGCTCGCCGAAGAGCCGCCGCGCTGGCGTCGGGATTCTCCGGGAGCAGCGCCAGTTCGCTGCCGTCGACGTTGGACCCGTCGATACCCGACGCGGCTTGCACGATGCCGAGGCGGTTCTCGGTGATGAGTGTCCGGCCTTTTCGGGCGACGACGCGAACGGCCTCCTGATCGACGAGGACCCGGCGGGCTGCGTCCCGCTCCTCGGGGTCCTGCGGTGCGGGCACCAGACGTCCCTCGACCTTGGAGACGATCTTGCTGGTGACCACGAGGACGTCTCCGTCGCGCAGCCAGGGCGCTCGGTCGACGATCGCTGCGGCGAGATCGTCGCCCGGACGAAACTCGGGAAGTCCCGTGACCGGCAGGATTTCGATCGATCCGCCCGGTGCGTGGTCACCGGGAGCCTCCGGCATAGATGCCACGTCGCGTGGGGCGGTCACAGTTCGAGTCCGGCTGCGCGCAGGGCGGTGCGGGCCATCACCGCTGTGGTCTCCGGGTCGGTCATCAGCAACGGAATCGACTGCACGTCGACTCCGTCGACCACCGCCGAGTCGGTGCTGTGCACCAGCCAGGCGTCGAGAATGCCGGTGCCGCTTCGGCTTCCGTAGAGGCGGCCGACGGCCTCGGCCGTCGTCTCGACGCCGATGACCGAGAGGCACTCGTCTGCCATGCCGCGCAACGGTTTACCGTCCACCACCGGGGACAGGCCGACGACCTTGGCGGCGGTGGTGCGCAGTGCGCCGCGGATGCCGGGTACGGCAAGAATTGCGCCGACACTGACCACCGGGTTGGACGGGGCCAGGATCACCGCGTCGGCCTCGGCGATCGCTTCGGCGACTCCCGGTGCGGCAGTGGCCTGTTCGGCACCGATATGAGCGAAACTGTGCGTGGGAATCTGCGCGCGGTAGCGAACCCACCACTCCTGGAAGTGGATTGCACGTTGCTGCTCGCCGCTGGGGTCGTCGGGGTCGGTGACCACGACGTGTGTTTCCGAGCGGTCGTCGGTGACCGGCAGCAATCGGACCCCGGGCTGCCATCGGTTGCACAGTGCCTCGGTGACGGCCGACAGCGGAAATCCGGTGCGCAGCATGCGACTGCGGATCAAGTGCGTGGCGATGTCCCTGTCGCCGAGGCCGAACCAGTCGGGATCTGCTCCGTAGGCGGCCAACTCGTCGCGGGCGTTCCATGTCTCCGCGACCCGGCCCCAGCCTCGCTCGGTGTCGATTCCGTTTCCGAGGGTGTACATGCACGTGTCGAGATCCGGGCAGATGCGAAGGCCGTGCATCCAGACGTCGTCGCCGACGTTGACCACCGCCGTGATCTCGTTCTCGGGTTCGTCGCCGAGAAGGGAGTCGCCGAACAGGGATTTGAGCCCCTGGAGGAACCGTGCGCCACCGACGCCACCGACCAGAACAGTAACTTTCACAACATGCGAGCCTAGTGCGGTTGCCGCCCGCCCGGGTGAGCGCCCACCCGGACCGTCCGCGGGGCCGGGATCCGAGCCCGAGAACCGCCGCGACACGCACGGGACGCGCTCCGATTCGGGGAGACAGCCGATTTCGGGCATGGGATGGTATTGGATTTGTGCGATCGGCTTGACCGCGACACACCTGTACGTGTCTAATCACAGGTATGTCATTCAGCGTTCGCGGCACGTGTTCGACTGCAGCGAACCTGGTTTCGAACACTCGTTCCCTTCCTGTTCGTCCCTGAGTGGACGTGGAGTAGAGGTCGAGAGTTGGACGGGTGGAGAGCCGGCTCGGACGTACCAGCTCGATCGAATACCGGCGCGGGGCAAGGTATTCGAGATTACGAGGACCGAAAGTATCTGCGCTACCACAGGTGAGGAGGCGGAAGCGATGTATGACCAGCACGTGACACGTGATCAGCGGGGCGGACCCACTGCACACCTCAGCGCTGTCGACGACGCGCCGCAAACCGAGTCCGATTCCGGCGTGGATTCGAGCGTCTCCGTCGACGCCGGTTCTGCGTACGTGACCCCGTCGAACGATGCAGTCGACGGTGAACTCTCGAGTGACGCCGTGCAAATCGATCAGGACATCGACAGCCCCGATGTCGACAGCCCGGATGTCGACGACATCGATAACGACGACTCGGACAACGACGCCGATTCGATGCCGTTCGTGGCCGAATCGGTTCCACCCGCGAAGCCGTTCCTCAGTCTCGTGGCGGGTTTCGACGAGATGTTCGAGGAGATCGAGGATCAGTGGCAGGAGCGCGCCCTGTGCGCTCAGACCGATCCCGAAGCCTTCTTTCCCGAAAAGGGCGGCTCCACCCGCGAAGCGAAGCGAATCTGCCTCGGCTGCGAGGTCAAGGACGAATGCCTCGAGTACGCTCTCGCCAACGACGAGCGATTCGGAATCTGGGGCGGACTGTCCGAGCGTGAGCGTCGTCGGCTCAAGCGCGGGATCGGCTGAGCCGAGCGCTCTCAGGGGGATCCACCCACGAGCCGACGCTGCATCACGGCTCGGCGCTGGCGGGGTCCACCTCGTCGGGATCGATCCCCAAATACGTCGCTACCTGCTCGACCAGGACCTCGAACAGTAGGTCCTCCAAATCTTCCGGGTGCTTGGCGCGCCGCTCGAGCGGACGCCGGAACAGCACCACACGGGCGCGTGTCGTCTCTCCGCGCTTGTCGATCCCTGCGGGGACCAGTCGCGACAGGGGTACCGGTCCTTCTGCGACCACCTCGGGCGGCCAGGTGACCGATTCCGGGTCCAACGCCCTGATCTTGGGCACGTCGTCGACGGCGATGTCGAGCTTCGAGAGCTTGTCGTGCCACCGGTGGTCGATGCGCGCGAACGCGTCGAGTACCAGCCGGTCGAACTTCTCTGCACGTGATCGCCGGGCAGGTAGGTCCTCGGGCAGCACCGGTCCGCGGATGCCGCGGCCGTGCCGCGCAACGGACCGCGACGTGATCCTGCGCGCGGAAAAGAACTGAGGCATGGGGGCAGGTTATCGCGGCTGTCCGGTGTGTCGGTCGTTCGGTCGGTTGCACGTACCGGATACTCTGCACTCGTGAGATCACTGCGTGGCTGCTGCAGGCCTGGTTGCAACCGTTCTGCCGTTGCGACGCTCACATATGTCTACTCCGACTCCACTGCGGTCGTCGGTCCGCTGGCCACCGTGGACGAGCCGCACTCCTGGGACCTGTGCGAGGTCCATGCCTCGACGACCACGGCACCCAAGGGCTGGGAGCTCGTGCGGTACGAGGGTGGTTACTCGACATCGACCCCCGACGAGGACGATCTGACCGCGCTGGCCGAGGCCGTACGCGAAGCCGGTCGGGGAGACCGGACGCGCTCCGAGGATCGAGACAGCGGTGACCGGTCGCCGGCTCGCCACCAGGACACCGAGCGACGGGCCACGCCTGCCGTCCGAACCGGCCGACGCGGACACCTCAGAGTTCTACCCGATCCCACGTCCTAGACCCCCTGCGCAGAACGCCGCGGCGGGGCGAGGCGCTGCGTCGACCCGAATGAACGACGGGTCGACTGGCCCGCCCACCGGGCGTCTGGCAAGGTTTGCACCAGTACCGAAACGGACAAGCCGGTCTGCCGAGCTTCGGTGTTGATCGCCCCGTACCCAACGCTGGATGTCCGACGCCGGACGACCGACAATCAGGAGAATCTTCGTGGCCCGAACCGCAGAGTCCGTCAACGCCGTCATCAAGGCCTACGACGTCCGTGGCGTCGTAGGTGAGCAGATCGACGAGGCGTTCGTCCGAGACGTGGGTGCATCGTTCGCCCGGTTGGTACGCGACGAGGAGGGCGCGGCGCGGACTGTCGTCGTCGGACACGACATGCGCGACTCCTCGCCGGGCCTGTCCCGCGCTTTCGCGGACGGCGTCACCGCGCAGGGGCTCGACGTCGTGCACATCGGTCTCGCCTCGACCGATCAGCTCTACTTCGCGTCGGGCCTGCTCGAATGCCCCGGTGCCATGTTCACCGCAAGCCACAATCCGGCGAAGTACAACGGAATCAAGCTCTGCCGCGCCGGTGCCAAGCCGGTGGGGCAGGACACCGGGCTGGCCACGATCAAGTCGGAACTGATCGACGGCGTGCCGGACTTCGACGGCCCGGCCGGTACGGCAACGTCGCGAGACGTGTTGACCGACTACGCCGGGTTCGTTCGCGACCTGGTCGATCTTTCCGGCATCGGATCCATGAAGATCGCCGTCGACGCGGGTAACGGCATGGGCGGGCACACGGTCCCCGCGGTGTTCGCTCCGCTCCCGGTGACGATCGAACCGTTGTTCTTCGAACTCGACGGCAGCTTCCCCAATCACGAGGCCAACCCACTGGATCCGGCGAACCTGGTGGATCTGCAGCGCTTCGTCGTCGAGACCGGTGCCGACATCGGGCTCGCGTTCGACGGAGACGCCGACCGGTGCTTCGTCGTCGACGAGAAGGGCGATCCGGTCTCGCCGTCGGCCGTGACCTGCTTGGTGGCAGAACGCGAGCTGGCCAAGGAGCCCGGTGCGTCGATCATTCACAATCTCATCACCTCGCGTGCGGTGCCGGAGCTGGTCACCGAGCTCGGCGGCAAGCCTGTCCGCACCCGAGTGGGGCACTCCTTCATCAAGCAGCAGATGGCCGATACCGGTGCGATCTTCGGCGGAGAACATTCCGCGCACTACTACTTCCGCGATTTCTGGGGTGCCGATTCCGGCATGCTCGCCGCGCTGCACGTTCTCGCTGCCCTCGGTGCCCAGGATCGACCGCTCTCGGAGATGATGGCCTCGTACGAGACGTACAGCGCGTCGGGTGAGATCAATTCGACGGTCGACGACGCAGCCGAGCGCACCCAGGCCGTGCTCGACGCGTTCGCCGATCGGACCACCGGAATCGACCGTCTCGACGGCGTGACCGTCGACCTCGAGGGTGGTGCATGGTTCAACTTGCGTGCGTCCAACACCGAGCCTCTGTTGAGACTCAATGTCGAGGCGCGCACCCGCACCGAGGTCGACGCGTTGTCGACCGAGATATTAAGCATCGTTCGCTCCGGACTGGAATAGTGGTTACCTAGAGTTCACAAGTGGGTATGCAGGCATTTCGAGTCGGTGACGTAAGGGAAGGTGCCGAGGTCATGAGGGCAGTGACGTCTCTGGTCGATCTCGACGACGCCGGCGCGATCGTGGCCGCCGATCGGGAGGGCGCGCTCCGCAGCGCCGCGCTCGCGGGTGCTCAAGTACGCGCCGTCGCCACTGCGGTCGAAGAGTCGGTGCTGGCGCGCCTGGCCGACCTGCGACCTCGCAGCGTGGTGATCGTGACCGGCGACGGCCGCAGCAGCCGTGCGGCGTCTCTGCTTGTCGCTGCTCTCGGAAACCATTTGGGCGTTCCCCTGGTTCGTAGTACCGGAACTCCGCCGTGGATCGGGCCACTGGATGTCGTCGTGGTGGCCGGCGACGATGCAGGCGATCCGCGCTTGGCCGAATCGGTCGACGCGGCAGCGCGGCGCGGCGCGGAGGTCGTCGTCGTGGCACCGGAAGAGGGTCCCTTACGTGCCGTGCGCGGTGCCAGGGTCATGTGGTTGCCGCCGCGCATAGCGGTGCGTGACCACAATGCGCTGATGCGCTACCTTGCGGCGTTCGTGGCCGTCCTCGGCGCGGTTGCCGGTGGTTCATGGAAGGCGCTGCTGCCCAACCTTTCTCGGCTCGCAGATCTGCTCGATGCCGAGGCTGTGCGCAACAGCCCGTCCAACGAGGTGTTCCACAACCCGGCCAAAGCGCTTGCCAGTGGGTTCAGCGGCAAACGTGTGGTGCTGAGCGGTGCCGGGCCGGCTGCCGTCGAGGTGGCGCGGCACGGTAGCGAGGTGTTGCTGCGGGTGGCCGGTCTGATCGTGGCTGCGGGTGAGCTCGGCGATGTCATCGCTGCGTCCATCCGTGCGTCCATGGTCGAGTCATCGGGGCCGGTCGGCACCTTCGACTCGATCTTCCACGACGAGGAGCTCGACGGACCGGCTCCCGAACAGCCGATGCGGGTATTCGTCCTGGCGTCCGAATCCGATCGCGCGCTGACCGAACGACGCATTGCCGGTGTTCCGAATTCCGAACTGGTACTGACCGAGTCCGGTGAGGCGACGTCCGGCGGGGAGTTCGTGAGTTCGGGTTTCGAGACCCGCGCGGCGTCGCCCGATCCGGTTACACTCTCGATGCTCGACACGATGTCGGTGTTGGCAACGCGGTTGGACACCACTGCCGCGTACTTGTCGTTGATGGGCGGTAGCTAGTGCAACTCCTGCGAGGCGCAGTCCGGTCCTACGCTTGGGGTTCGCGCACTGCTCTGGCTCGTATCCAGGGCAGGCCGGTACCGTCCGATCATCCCGAGGCGGAGATCTGGCTGGGTGCACACCCGGCCGATTCTGCGCACGTGGTTCACGAGGGTGGCAGCACTCCGTTGCTCACCCTCATCGACGGGGATCCGGAAACACAGTTGGGCGGCTCTGCAGAGGACTTCTCGTCGCGGCTGCCGTACTTGCTGAAATTGCTTGCCGCAGAAGAACCTCTGTCGTTGCAGGCACATCCGAGCAGCGCGCAGGCGCGTGAGGGCTTCGCGCGTGAGAACGCCGCAGGTGTTGCGATCGATTCCCCGGTGCGCAATTACCGGGACGCCAATCACAAGCCCGAGCTGATCGTGGCACTCACCGAATTCGAAGCACTGGCAGGGTTTCGGCAACCTGCCGAGACAGTCGAGTTTCTCGATGCGTTGGCCGTGCCGTCCCTCGGGGGGTATCGCACGTTGCTCGCCGCTCAGCCCGACGCGTCGGGCCTCCGGACGGTGTTCACCTCGTGGATCACGTTGCCCGGGCAGTCCCTCGACGACCTGTTGCCTGCGGTCGCCCAGGGCTGCATCGATTATCTGTCGGGGCCTGCCCGCGCCGACGGCGGTCGATTCGCCGCCGAGGCACGGACGTTGCTCGAGCTGGGGGAGTCGTATCCCGGTGATGCCGGAGTACTGGCGGCCTTACTGCTCAATCGGGTCACCCTGACTCCCGGCCAGGGCCTGTACCTGGATGCGGGCAATCTCCATGCGTACCTGCGCGGAACCGGTGTGGAGATCATGGCCAACTCCGACAACGTTCTGCGTGGAGGGTTGACGCCCAAGCACGTCGACGTGCCGGAGTTGTTGCGCGTGCTGGACTTCGAGCCCGCCGACATCTCTCCGATCACGCCGGGTGAGAACGATCGGCCCACCTACCGATACCCGACGCCGGCCCCGGAATTCGTCCTCAGCCGGACGGCGGTCGGTTCGGGGGAGACCGTCGAGATCCCTGGAACCGGTCCGCGAATTCTGTTGTGCACCAGCGGTTCGGTGCTGGCAACGACCGGTGACACACACGCGGGGCTCACCGTGCCCCAAGGTAGTTCGGCGTGGATTCCCGCTGCCGACCGATCCGTCACCGTCACCGCGGACTCCGACGGTGCCGAAGTGTTCGTGGCGGCGGTCGGATCATTGCAGTCGTAAGGCGCGGCAAGTCGAGTGGCCGAAGTGTCCGACACGGGTGCCCGCTACCAATAAGGTGATGTCACAGTGAATTCTGGGACGGGTGGGTCCGATCGGATCGGCCGTCTGCAGAAGCGACGTGGCGATACGGAGGTCCGATGACCAAGGCAGACCGGCCCAGGAAGCCCCCGCGTACGACGGGGTGGTTCCGGACCAAGTCGATCGAACAATCGATCAAGGACACCGACGAACCGGACACCAAGTTGCGCAAGGAGCTCGGTTCGTGGGATCTGACCGTGTTCGGTGTCGCGGTGGCGGTCGGAGCCGGCATTTTCACGCTGACGGCGAGGACTGCCGGAAACGTTGCCGGACCGGCTGTTTCGGTGGCGTTCGTGTTGGCGGCCATCGCCTGCGGGCTCGCTGCCCTCTGTTACGCCGAGTTCGCCTCCACGGTTCCGGTCGCCGGTAGTGCCTACACGTTCTCCTACGCCGCATTCGGTGAGTTCATCGCCTGGATCATCGGCTGGGATCTGATCCTGGAATTCGGACTCGCCGCGGCGGTGGTGGCGAAGGCCTGGTCGCTCTATCTGGGAGACCTGCTCGGCACGTCGGCCCCGGTACTGCAGATCGGTTCGCTGAATTTCGACTGGGGCGCACTGCTCATCGTGGTGGTGTTGACGGTTCTCATCGCCTCGGGAACCAAGTTGTCCTCGCGCGTGTCGTTGGTGATCACAGCCATCAAGGTGATCGTCGTGCTGTTCGTCGTCGTGCTCGGTGCGTTCTACATCAAGGTCGCCAACTACGACCCGTACATTCCGCCGTCCGAGCCCGCGTCCACGGGTGAGGGGCTTCATCAGTCCCTGTTCTCCTTCGTCACCGGTGCGGGCGGTAGCACCTTCGGTTGGTACGGACTGCTGGCGGCGGCGTCGCTGGTGTTCTTCGCGTTCATCGGCTTCGACGTGGTCGCGACCACGGCCGAGGAGACGAAGGAGCCGCAGAAGGCATTGCCGCGCGGCATCCTCGGATCTTTGGCCATCGTGACCGTGCTCTACGTGGCGGTGACCCTGGTGCTGACCGGGATGGTCAAGTACACGGATCTGGCCGGCGACAGTGCCACGCTGGCAACGGCGTTCGAGCTGAACGGGCTGACGTGGGCCAAGAACATCATTTCGTTCGGCGCACTGGCCGGTCTGACGACGGTGGTCATGGTTCTCATGCTGGGGCAGACTCGCGTCCTGTTCGCCATGTCGCGAGACGGCCTGGTGCCGCGCGGTCTGGCCCACACCGGAAAGAAGGGCACGCCGGTTCGGACGACGATCCTGGTCGGTGTGGTGGTCGGACTGCTCGCCGCGTTCGTCCCTCTCGGCACGCTCGAGGAGATGGTCAACATCGGAACGCTGTTCGCCTTCGTTCTGGTGTCGGCCGGTGTCCTCGTCCTCCGCAGGACGCGGCCCGATCTCGAGCGCGGGTTCCGCGTGCCCTGGGTTCCGCTGGTTCCGATCCTGGCAGTGGCCGCGTGCCTGTGGCTGATGCTCAACCTGTCGGTCGAGACGTGGTTGCGGTTCCTGGTGTGGATGGCAGCGGGTGTCGTCATCTACGTGCTGTACGGCCGCCGTCATTCGGTGATGGGTCTGCGCGAGGCGAAGAAAGTCGAGTCGCGACCCGAGTGAGACGCGGCCGAGTCGTCTTGCGAGGCCGGCCCCGACCGTCGATCGTGCGGGCGGGGCCGGTTTTCTCGGATCCGACGTGTCCGGGGTATCCGTCACACCCCTCGGTCCGAACGCCCGGCATGTTATACCCTCGAAAACAAACTGATAGGACCGCAAACATTCGGTGAGAGGGTGTGGCAACTGTGAGCGTGGACGGCCGAACCACCTCATCGGACGATTCGGGTGTCGCTTTCGGGGAGCGGAATTCGGCCGGGGCTGCACCTGCGGTTCGGCGGTGGGACAACAAGCGCTACTTGTGGATACTGGGTCTGCTGGCACCGGCATCGGCACTGTTGCCGTCCCAATTGGTGTACCGGACCGGCATGCCGGTGTTCTGGTGGAGCGGCGTCCTGGTGTTCTTCGTGATCATTCCGATCATCGATCTGCTCGCGGGCGAGGACGGTCACAACCCGGACGCGTCTGCGGCCGACAAGCTGCAGAACGACCGCTATTACCGCTGGTGCACCTATCTGTTCCTGCCCATCCAATTCATCGGTCTGATCGTCGCCTGCTGGATGTGGGCGTACGGAGGTCTGAGCGTGGTGGACAAGATCGGGCTCGCGGTGACGGTGGGCCTGGTCGCGGGAACCGGAATCAACGCCGCCCACGAGCTGGGCCACCGCGTCGAGCAGCACGAACGCTGGTTGGCGAAGGTGGCCTTGTCGCAAACCCTGTACGGACACTTCTTCGTCGAGCACAACCGCGGTCACCACGTGCGGGTGGCCACTCCGGAGGATCCGGCCAGTGCCCGGCTGGGAGAGAGCGTGTGGACGTTCGTGCCGCGCAGCGCTGTTCTCGGGCTGGCCTCGGCCTGGAAGCTCGAGGCTCGGCGGCTGCGCCGCAAAGGCCACTCCGTGTTTCACCCGTCGAACGCTCTATTGCACACGTGGCTGCTCAGCGCCGTTCTCTTCGTCACGCTGATGGTCGTCTTCGGCTGGGCGATCGCGCCGTATCTGCTGATACAGGCCGTCGTGGGATTCGTGCTCCTGGAGATGGTGAACTACGTGGAGCACTACGCACTGCTGCGCGAGACGAACGAGCGAGGCAGATACGTGCGGTGCGCACCGCGGCACAGTTGGAACAGCGACCGGCTGTGCACCAACATCTTTCTCTACCACCTGCAGCGACACAGCGATCATCACGCCAATCCGGGGAAGCGATACCAGACTCTGCTCTCGTGCGACGAGGCTCCGCAGTTGCCCGCAGGGTACGCGACGATGGTTCTACTGGCAGCGGTACCGCCGCTGTGGCGTCGGGTGATGGACCCGCGGGTGCTCGACCACTACGACGGTGATCTCGTCCGGGCCAACATTCTGCCCCGAAAGCGCGATCGGATTCTGGCGCGAGCCCAGCAACACGGGTGACCGCGGGACCACTCGACGAGCCGTCTGAAGGGCATCGGACCGATTCGCCGGGCAGACGGTCGCCGCGCGCCGCGACCCGATAGCCTGGACGAAGACATTCAAGTCAACAGGAGAGGCAAGATGACGACCTCAGTTACGTCAGGATCGGCACTCACCGTGGAACACCGCGGTGGAATCGACTTCAAGGTCGCAGACCTGTCACTCGCAGAATTCGGCCGCAAGGAAATACGGCTGGCAGAGCACGAGATGCCCGGCCTGATCGCGCTTCGTCGCGAGTACGCCGACGTTCAGCCGCTCAAGGGCGCACGAGTATCCGGATCGCTGCACATGACGGTGCAGACCGCCGTGTTGATCGAGACGCTGGTGGCACTCGGTGCCGAGGTGCGTTGGGCCTCGTGCAACATCTTCTCCACCCAGGATCACGCTGCCGCGGCCGTCGTCGTCGGCCCGTACGGCACCGTCGAAGAGCCCAAGGGCGTTCCGGTGTTCGCCTGGAAGGGTGAGACCCTCGAAGAGTACTGGTGGGCCGCCGAGCAGATGCTCACCTGGCCCGAGCAGCCTGCCAACATGATCCTCGACGACGGCGGTGACGCCACGATGCTGGTGCTGCGCGGCGCTCAGTTCGAGAAGGCAGGCGTCGTTCCGCCGACCGACGACGACCAGGATTCCGACGAGTACAAGGTGTTCCTCGGCCTGCTGCGTCGCTCCCTCGAGGCGTCGACGACCAAGTGGACCGAGATTGCCGCATCCGTGCAGGGTGTCACCGAGGAGACCACAACCGGTGTGCTGCGGTTGTACCAGTTCGCTGCTGCCGGTGAGCTGTCGTTCCCGGCCATCAACGTCAACGACTCGGTCACCAAGAGCAAGTTCGACAACAAGTACGGCACTCGCCATTCGCTGATCGACGGCATCAACCGTGGCACCGACGTTCTCATCGGCGGCAAGGCCGTGCTGGTCTGTGGCTACGGAGACGTGGGCAAGGGCTGCGCCGAGGCACTCAAGGGCCAGGGCGCTCGCGTGACGGTCACCGAAGCAGATCCCATCAACGCCCTGCAGGCACTGATGGACGGCTTCGACGTGCGCACGGTCGACGAGTTCATCGAGCAGGCCGACATCGTGATCACCTCGACGGGCAACCTGAAGATCATCACGTTCGAGCACATGCGCAAGATGAAGCACCAGGCGATCCTGGGCAACATCGGCCACTTCGACAACGAGATCGACATGGCCGGCCTCGAGAAGGCTGCCGACGTCACGCGGATCAACATCAAGCCGCAGGTCGACGAGTTCCAGTTCAAGGACGGGCACTCGATCATCGTGCTGTCCGAGGGCCGTTTGCTGAACCTCGGCAACGCCACCGGTCACCCGTCGTTCGTCATGAGCAACAGCTTCTCCAACCAGGTCATCGCGCAGATCGAACTGTGGACCAAGCCGAGTGAGTACGACAACGAGGTCTACCGGTTGCCCAAGCACCTCGACGAGAAGGTTGCTCGCATCCACGTCGAAGCGCTGGGCGGCTCGATCACCAAGCTCACGAAGGAGCAGGCCGAGTACATCGGCGTCGACGTCGAGGGCCCGTACAAGCCCGAGCACTACCGCTACTGACCGAGAGAGTTCGGTCGTTGGGAAAGCTCTTCGTCATCGAGGGAGTCGACGGAGCGGGCAAGAACACGCTCGCCCGTCGGCTCGTCTCGGCGTGGGAACGCGACGGCCTGGCCGTCGTCCGGGTCGGGTTTCCCCGGTACGGCAGGTCGGTTCATGCCGATCTGGCGGCCGAGGCGCTGCAGGGGGAACACGGAGACACCGCGGGCAGCGTGCACGCCATGGCGCTGCTGTTCGCACTCGACCGCAAGGATGCGGCCGACGAGATCCGAAACTTGTTGTCCCGCAACGATATCGTGTTGCTGGACCGGTACGTGGCGTCCAATGCCGCCTACACCGCGGCGCGGTTGGAGCAGTCCGTCGACGGAGCGGCCGTCGAGTGGATCCGGTCACTCGAATTCGAGCGGTTCGGTGTGCCCGTTCCGGACGTGCAGGTGCTGCTGGACGTACCGGTGGCTCTCGCTGCGGAGCGCGCCGCCGCGCGTGAGAGTGCGGACGCCGCGCGCACCCGGGATGCCTACGAACGCGACGGCTCGCTGCAGACCCGAACCTCGGCCGTCTACGGCCGTCTCGCAGAAACGAACTGGGCGTCGCCCTGGCGAGTCGTGCGCGCCGACGTCGACCCCGATCGACTCGCCGCCGACATGTTCAATCAGCCATCCGCCGAGCCGAAAGTGACACGATAGAGCCATGAAGCCTCGGATTCTGGTTGTGGACGACGATTCGGCTCTGGCGGAGATGCTCACCATCGTGTTGCGCGGTGAGGGATTCGAGCCGTTCGTCGTCGGAGACGGCACCCAAGCGCTGGCGGCCGTCCGCGAGAATCGACCCGATCTGGTGTTGCTCGACCTGATGCTTCCCGGAATGAACGGCATCGACGTCTGTCGCGTGCTGCGAGCCGACTCGGGCGTCCCGATCGTCATGCTGACGGCCAAGACCGACACCGTCGATGTGGTGCTCGGTCTCGAATCCGGGGCCGACGACTACATCATGAAGCCCTTCAAGCCGAAGGAGCTGGTGGCACGCGTCCGGGCACGACTGCGTCGAACCGAGGACGAGCCGGCCGAACTGTTGTCGATCGCCGACATCGTCATCGACGTCCCCGCCCACAAGGTCAGCCGCGGCGACGAGCTGGTCTCGCTCACTCCGCTCGAATTCGATCTGCTGGTCGCCTTGGCCCGCAAGCCCCGTCAGGTGTTCACCCGTGAGGTTCTGCTCGAACAGGTGTGGGGCTACCGGCACGCCGCCGACACCCGCCTGGTCAACGTCCACGTTCAGCGCCTGCGCGCCAAGGTCGAGAAGGATCCGGAGAACCCGGAGGTGGTGTTGACCGTGAGGGGGGTCGGGTACAAGGCCGGACCGCCGTGATCGGTTTTTCCCACTCTCGGCGACGAATCAACGGCAAGTTCTCCCCGCTCCTGCGTTGGTTCAGGTCGCTGAGCACATCGCTGGGTCATGCCTGGCGAAGGTCACTGCAACTGCGCGTGGTCGTCTCGACCCTGACGTTGTCGCTCGTGGTGATCCTGATTCTCGGCGTCGTTCTGACCAGCCAGATCACCGATCGGTTGCTCGAAGCGAAGCTGTCTGCAGCCACCGAGGAACTCGACCGCTCGCGCACCACGGTGGAGGGCAACCTCGCCGGTGCCGATGATTCGAGCGGCCTGTCCACCCGTCTCGAACGGGCGAGAGCAGCGTTGACGAACCAGGACCTCGACGCCGCGTCGACCACAGGGTCGGCAGGGTCCTTCGACCCTGTTCTGATCGTCGAGGGCGACGCGACCCGCGCGGAAGCGTCGGTCGGTCCGGTCGACCAGATACCGGCCAGCTTGCGCGACTTCGTCAAAAAGGGCCTGATCAGCTCGCAGTACGCCACCGTGACCGACAGTGACGGCGGATATTCCGGATCGGCGCTCATCATGGGATCGCCCACCGGTTCCGACATATCGGCGCTGCAGCTGTATCTCATCTTCCCGCTCGCCAGCGAAGACCGAACGCTCTCTCTGGTCCGCGGCACGCTGTTCATCGGGGCCGTGGTGCTGCTGGTGCTGCTTGCCGCGATCGCGATGCTCGTCGCGCGGCAGGTGGTGCTACCCATTCGATCCGCGTCCCGCATCGCAGTACGTTTCGCCGACGGCAGGCTCAAGGAGCGAATGCCGGTTCGAGGTGAGGACGACATGGCGAGGCTGGCGATGTCGTTCAACGAGATGGCCGAAAGTCTGTCCAAACAGATCACGCAGCTCGAGGAATTCGGAAACCTGCAGCGCCGGTTCACCTCCGACGTCAGCCACGAACTACGAACTCCGCTCACCACCGTGCGGATGGCCGCGGATCTCATTCACGACGCCAGTGACGATCTCGAACCTGCCCTCAAGCGTTCCTCCGAGCTGTTGGTCAACGAGCTGGACCGCTTCGAGACGTTGCTCGGTGATCTGCTCGAAATCAGCCGCCACGACGCCGGTGTCGCCGAACTGGCTGCCGAGCAGCTCGACCTCCGGATGTGTGCACGCGCCGCGGTCTCCACGGTGCGTCACCTCGCCCGCGAAACCGGCACCGAGGTGATCGTCGACATGCCCGAGACGGCGGTCATCGCCGAGGTGGACCCGCGGCGCGTCGAACGTATCCTGCGCAACCTACTGGCCAACGCCCTCGATCACGGGGAAGGCAAGCCGGTGCTGCTGCGCCTGAGATCGGATGCCGACGCGGCAGCCTTCGTGGTGCGCGACCAAGGAATCGGTCTGCGCCCCGGCGAGGAGAAGCTGGTGTTCAATCGGTTCTGGCGCTCGGACCCCTCCCGCGTCCGGCGCTCGGGCGGTACCGGCCTCGGGTTGGCGATCAGTGTCGAGGACGCCCGGCTGCACGACGGTAAGCTCGAGGCGTGGGGTGCAGTCGGCGAAGGCGCATGTTTCCGGCTCACGGTGCCACTGGTCCGTGGTCACAAGGTGATCGGCTCACCTCTGCCGTTGAAGCCGAGCACCAAGAAATACGCTCAGGGACAACCGATCCCGGCTATCGGTGCGCAGCGGGCCGCGTCGGAGTCGTCGACGTGATTCGCTCGTCTCGTCGGCTGTCTCGCTCGGTTGCAGTCTGCGCCCTGATCGCCGCCCTGGTCTCCGGTTGTGCCAGCCTGCCCGAGTCCTCGAGCCCCCAGGCCATCGGCACGTTGACCGACGGTGCCGCGCCGACCAGCGCCCCGGCCCCCGAACCCGGACGTGAGCCCGACCGGCTGCTCGACGACTTCTTCGAGGCCAGCGCAGTGTCGGCCAACCGCCACCAGGCCGCCCGACAGTTCCTGACCGAGGACGCGTCGAACACGTGGGACGACGGCGCTCGTACCGTCGTCGCAGATCGGATCGACACCTTGTCGGGGCCCCGAACTGCAGACTCTGCGCAGTTCACGATTCGGTCGACGACAGCGGGAATCCTGGCTCCCGGCGGGGAATATCAGGCCGGATCGGACACCTTCGACATCGCGATCGACATGACGCGCGTCGACGGCCAATGGCGCATCTCGAAGCTGCCACCGGGTGTGGTCATCGATCGCTCGGCGTTCATGGACACCTATCAGCAGCGATCCATCTACTTCGTCGATCCGCTCGGTGGGGTGTTGGTGCCGGATGTTCGGTGGACGAGCGGATCGCAGGATCAGCTCGCAAACCAGCTCGTCCAGCTGTTGATCGATGGACCCAAGTCCGCGCTGTCCGCAGCGGTGAGCAACGAATTGTCCGACGACGTCAGTATCCGGGGGCCCATCACCAAGGCCGACGGACAGACCACACAGGTCGGAGTCGGTCTCGGCGGCATCAGAATCGACTTCGGTGGTTTGCAGAACAAGGGCGACCGCGACCGAGAATTGCTTGCCGCACAGGTGATCTGGACTCTGGCCTCGGCGGAGGTGGCCGGGCCCTACGTGCTGCTCGCCGACGGACAACCCATCGACACGACCAAGCCGGACGGGTGGACGACGGCCGGGGTCGACTCCTTCGATCCACAGAGCTCCACCAACGAATCGGTCGGCCTGCACGCATTGGCCTCCGGTCGACTGCTCCGCGTCGAGGAATCCGCGACCACACCCGCCCCCGGGTACTTCGGGCAGGCACGGAATCTGCGCTCGGTGGCATTGTCGAACGACGGAACACTCGTGGCCGGCGTCGCGGATACCGGTAGACCCGCTCCGGCACCGTCGAGCACATTGATGGTCGGTAGCTACGACGGTGGCGCGTTCCCGGTGGCCGAGGGGCAGTCGATCACGCGTCCGACGTGGGGAGCCGATGACAACGCCGCCTGGGCGGTCATCGACGGCACCAACGTCATTCGCGCGGCCCGCGACCCCTCGACCGGTCAGGTATCGGTGATACCGGTCGATGCCCGCGCGGTCACCACCCTGGGAACTCGCATCACCGAACTCCGGCTGGCCCGCGACGGCGTTCGGGCCGCACTCATCGTCGACGGCGTGGTGTACGTGGCCACCGTGGTACGCGATCCGTCGGGCGTCTATTCGCTGACGGCCCCGCGCGCGGTTGCGATCGGACTCGGCAGTGACGCCACCAGCCTGGACTGGAGCACCGGCGAGGCTATCGTGATCGCACGGGTTGCCACCGATACACCGGTGGTCCAGGTGACGGTCGACGGCTCGAGGATGGACGCCCTGCCGTCGCGCAATCTCACCAATCCTGTTCTGGCGGTCGATGCGTCGCCGGAAACCGAGTACGTTGCCGACGCTCGCGCTGTGTTCGCACTCAACAACGCCGATCCGGTCGGCGACAGGTACTGGCGCGAGGTCACCGGCCTGGCCGGGGTGAAGGCCGTCCCGATCCTGCCCGGCTGACGTCCGGCGGGTGTCGGTGGCTACCGGCACACTTCACGGTCATGAGAACGCTTCTCGACCTCGTCCTGCCCCTCGAATGTGCCGGGTGTGGGGTGCCGGGGGAGCAGTGGTGTCGCCGTTGTGAACAGGCGCTGTCGGTGCCGCCTGTCCGGGTGCGTCCGCGGGTCGATCCGGGGGTGCCCTGCTGGGCGCTGGGCACGTACACCGGCCCTCGGCGCAACGGGGTGATCGCACTGAAAGAACGGGGCCGACGGGCCGTGTCCGTGCCGTTCGGGCGGGCGCTGGCCGGTGCGGTGCACCAACTGCGCGCTGCGGGCGAGATCGATCCACCGGAGCTGAGTCCCCTCGTTCTGGTGTGCGCTCCGTCCCGGGCGCGCGCAGCGCGAGCCCGAGGGGGCGATCCGGTGCTGCGGTGTGCGAGGAACGCAGCGACCGAGTTGGCACCGGAGCGAGTATCGGTTCCCCAGCTGCTGAAGATGGCCGGGGGAGTGCGAGATTCGGTCGGGCTCTCGGCAGGTCAGCGTCAGCACAACGTGGCGGGCCGGATCGAAGTGATCGGACAGTCGCGCCCGGCTATCGGCCGGCCGCGGCCGCGAACCGACGAACTGACCGTTCTTCTCGTCGACGACGTGGTGACCACCGGGGCGACCCTGGCCGAATGTGCAAGAGTGCTAATCGATTTCGGGATCTCGTTGGCTGGTGCGATCGTGGTGGCCAGCGCGTGAACGCGAGTCGACGAGACACGCCGACAACCAATTCGGGGTGAACGGTGGCACACGCGTCGATGACCGACTAACGTCGCGGACACGCTCCATCACGACGGAGCGGACCGGTAGAACGACCCGTAGAAACACGGACGTGAGGTGATGCCCCGGACTCGAGATGCCGGAAGGTTCCCCATTCGGCATGCACACCTGCCACGTCCAACAGTGGGCGTGGCCGATATCGGGAGGTACACGTGACGACCCCTTCACAAGCCTCGGTTTTCTTCGACGAGAAGCCTTCGGAAGAACCCGCCAAGAGCAATGCCGACGTTGTGGTCAAGGGCCGCAACGTCGAGATACCGGACCATTTTCGGATATACGTGTCCGAGAAACTGGCTCGCCTCGAGCGCTTCGACCCCTCCATCTACTTGTTCGATGTCGAACTGCAGCACGAACGAAATCGCCGTCAGGCCAAAGCATGTCAACGCGTGGAGATCACCGCGAAGGGCAAAGGCCCGGTCGTTCGTGCCGAAGCGTGCGCAGACAGTTTCTATGCCGCACTCGAAGCAGTGACCTCGAAACTCGAAAGCAGACTCAGGCGCACCAAGGATCGGCGCAAGGTCCACTACGGCGAGAAGAGACCGGTATCCGTCGCCGAGGCCACCGCTGAACTCGCCGAAGACGACACACTTGCGCTCGATCCCGAGACCAAGCTGGATTCGTTCGAGGACGATCAGACCGGCCCCGGGCACATCGTTCGCACGAAGGTTCACTCGGCGGCACCGATGAGCGTCGACGATGCGCTGTACGAGATGGAACTGGTCGGCCACGACTTCTTCCTGTTTCACGACAGCGCCACCGACCGGCCTTCCGTGGTGTACCGACGGCATGCCTTCGACTACGGCCTGATCAGGCTCACCTGACCGAGCGTGACAGCGAACGGGTCGTTCGCCGTCCGTGAAATATCCGACCACTGCAGGCTCGACGCCGGAAGACACGATCCCCACGTCGAGCCTGCAGTGCTGTGTCGGGGTTGTCCGAATGCCGGCGTGGTGTCGTTCGGGGACCGACAGTGGGACTGCCGTACCCACAGTGAGACCGCCTACCATGGACGCGTTCGGGTTACTGCCGCGCGGACGTCACGGTGACGAACCCGTGCGCTCGTGCAGGTAGCAGTAACGCGTCGAGTAACAGATTTGTTCGTGTCAGTACCCGTGAACCGAGGATCGAGGACGAGAAAACCCGTGCCGTCGCTGTCGTTTTCTAAGCTGCTCCGTGTTGGTGAAGGTCGCATGGTCAAGCGGCTCAAGAACATCGCTGACCACGTCTCGACCCTGTCTTCGGACGTCGAGAGTCTCTCCGACGACGAACTGAGGGGTAAGACCGCCGAGTTCAAGGAGAGGTATTCATCCGGGGAGACCTTGGATCAGTTGCTGCCCGAGGCATTCGCGGTCGCCCGTGAGGCATCGTGGCGGGTGCTGTCCCAGCGGCACTTCGACGTGCAGGTGATGGGCGGAGCTGCCCTGCACTTCGGCAACATCGCCGAGATGAAGACCGGCGAGGGCAAGACCCTGACGTGTGTTCTGCCTGCTTATCTCAACGCCATCTCCGGCGACGGTGTGCACGTGGTGACGGTCAACGATTACCTCGCCAAGCGTGACTCGGAGTGGATGGGCCGTGTGCACCGCTTCCTGGGTCTGTCGGTGGACGTGATCCTGTCCGGGATGACGCCGGTCGAACGCCGTGCAGCGTATGCCGCCGACATCACCTACGGCACCAACAACGAGTTCGGGTTCGACTACCTACGCGACAACATGACGCACTCGCTCGACGATCTGGTGCAGCGCGGACACAACTTCGCCGTGGTCGACGAGGTCGACTCGATCCTCATCGACGAGGCGCGAACCCCACTGATCATCTCGGGCCCCGCCGACGCGTCGAGCAAGTGGTACGGCGAGTTCGCCCGGATCGCCCCCATGCTGAAGGTCGACACCCACTACGAGGTCGATATCCGCAAGCGCACCATCGGTGTGCACGAGGCCGGCGTCGAGCTGGTCGAGGATCAGCTCGGTATCGACAACCTGTACGAGGCGGCCAACTCGCCTCTGGTGAACTACCTGAACAACGCCATCAAGGCCAAAGAGCTCTACACCAAGGACAAGGACTACATCGTCCGCGACGGCGAGGTCATCATCGTCGACGAGTTCACCGGTCGCATCCTGGTCGGACGCCGCTACAACGAGGGCATGCACCAGGCGATCGAGGCCAAGGAGAAGGTGGAGATCAAGGCCGAGAACCAGACCCTCGCCACGATCACGCTGCAGAACTACTTCCGCCTGTACGACAAGCTCTCCGGCATGACCGGCACGGCCGAGACCGAGGCCGCGGAGCTGCATCAGATCTACGGATTGGGCGTCATTCCGATCCCGACGAACCGCCCGATGGTCCGCGTCGACAACGGCGACCTGATCTACAAGACGGAAGAAGCCAAGTTCGACGCGGTGGTCGACGATGTCGTCGAGCGGCACGAGAAGGGCCAGCCGGTTCTCATCGGCACCACGAGCGTGGAACGGTCGGAGTATCTGTCCAAGCAGTTCACCAAGCGCGGCGTCGCGCACAACGTGCTCAATGCGAAGTTCCACGAGCAGGAAGCGACGATCATCGCCGAGGCCGGGCGACAGGGCGCGGTGACGGTGGCGACCAACATGGCCGGCCGTGGCACCGACGTCGTGCTCGGCGGCAACCCGGACATCCTCGCCGACCTGAAGCTGCGTAAGCAGGGCTTGGACCCGGTGGAGACTCCCGAGGAGTACGAGGCCGCCTGGGAGCCTGCTCTGGAAGAGGTCAAGGCTCAGGTCAAGGCCGACGCGGACACCGTGCGCGAAGCCGGTGGCCTGTACGTTCTCGGAACCGAGCGCCACGACTCACGTCGTATCGACAACCAGCTCAGAGGGCGGTCCGGTCGTCAGGGTGATCCGGGCGAATCGCGGTTCTACCTCTCGCTCGGCGACGAGCTGATGCGTCGATTCAACGGCGGCGCACTCGAATCGATCATGACTCGGCTCAACTTGCCCGACGACGTCCCGATCGAGGCCAAGATGGTGTCCAAGGCCATCAAGAGTGCCCAGACACAGGTCGAGCAGCAGAACTTCGAGATCCGCAAGAACGTCCTCAAGTACGACGAGGTGATGAACCAGCAGCGCACCGTCATCTACGAGGAGCGCAGGCGCATCCTCGAAGGTGCCGACATGGAGGGCCAGGTCGAGGGCATGATCACCGACGTGATCACCGCCTACGTCGATGGTGCGACGAGCGAGGGCTACGTCGAGGACTGGGATCTGGAGCAGTTGTGGACGGCGCTGAAGACTCTGTATCCGGTCGGTATCGATCACAAGGTTCTCTCGGGCGAGAACGAGGACGGCGAGAAGGGTGACCTGAGCCGCGACGAGCTGCGCGAGGCGCTGCTCGAGGACGCCCGCTCGGCCTACGCCGCTCGCGAGGCCGAGATCGACGGCATCGCAGGCGAGAACGGAATGCGGGAGCTCGAACGTCGGGTTCTGCTGTCCGTCCTCGATCGCAAGTGGCGCGAGCATCTCTACGAGATGGACTACCTCAAGGAGGGCATCGGACTGCGTGCGATGGCCCAGCGAGATCCACTGGTCGAGTACCAGCGGGAGGGCTACGACATGTTCCAGGGCATGCTCGACGGCCTCAAAGAGGAGTCGGTGGGCTTTCTGTTCAACCTCCAGGTCGAGGCGACCCCTGCCCCGGCAGGTCCGGCCGCGTCCGCCGGTCTCGCGGTTGCCCCCGGGTTGGCCTCACCCGTCGGATCCGGTCGCCCGGCAGCTGCGGCAACGTCGGCACCTGCGGCCACGTCGGCACCTGCGGCCACGGGCGGTCAGCCTGCGGCCAAGGCGGCCCCGGCCCCTGCCGCTCCAGCTCAGGCAGCTCCCACAGCTCTGCGTGCCAAAGGACTCGACGAGCGGGACGAACAGAGATTGACGTTCTCCGGCCCGGCCGAGGGGGGCGGTACGGCTGTGCAGCGATCGGATGCTGCAGCGAGCGCGGAGTCGGCGGCCGAGGGAACCCGACGCGAGCGTCGCGAAGCAGCGCGAGCGCAGAACAAAGCACCGAAGAAGTCGGCGCGCTCCAAGCGCAAGAAGTAGTCGGCCGGGTCGATCCGGCGCGACCTAGCCGGGCGACCCGTGTTCTCAACCCACTCGCAACGAGGTGACCGTCCATCCTGGCCGCCGTGGGTCGACCGCCTGCTCGATTCGGCCCGCGAAGGCGAAGGTGCGTGGGCCGCGGGTGTACGAGCCGAATATCTCGGCCGACGTGTCCGATCTATAAGCGACGTGCACGCGACGCACCGCGGCGAATCCGAGTCGCCGTCCCGGTGGGGGCGTGCGGACGATGGTGCGAATCAGGTCGATCACGGGCGCAGTGAACAACGAGGACAGTTGCTCGGCACTGCGCCTGCGGTCGATCACCTCGATGAGCAACCGCATGGCGCGTTCGGCGCTCGCCCGCGCATCGGCGGGCACCACTTGCACGATCGGTCGATGGGGTGCCTCGGCCCGGCGGCGGGGGCGAGTGCTGCGTACCGATGCCGGATGGCGTTCCGGTGGCCTTTGCGGGCTCTCACCCCGTCCCCAGGTGTGCACCGCGCCTGCCGAGAGTGGCGGCTCGAACTGGGTCGGCCGCGACAGAAAGCAATGGTGCTCGGCGCGCAGCCGAGAGTCCGCCGGCGACGGTATCGGGCTGTCGTCCCCGGTGTCCGGCGGATCGTTGGATTCGATGACGCTCACACCGACATTGACGGTCGCGATCGAATTTCGGTTCCCGAGATCGGCGACACGTCGGTGCCCACCCGGCACTGGGACTCACGTCGCGAACCCACGTACTCTGAGTTCGAGCACACCGCGCAACAGGCGGTATCGATCGGGGCGCACCACGTGCGAGGACGGGGACCGAGACACGCGATGGCGACCAGACTGACGGCGCAGGATGCGTCGTTCTACTTTCTCGAGGCCGGCAGCAGTCCCATGCACCTCGGCTCGCTCGCCGTCTTTCGGACCCCGCGGAGCGGTTTCAGTTACGACCGACTGCTGTCGTTGGTCGAACAGCGACTGATGCTGGTTCCGCGCTACCGGCAGAAGGTCCGCGAAGTCGCGTTCGGTTTGGCGCGGCCGGTCTGGGTGGACGACGCGGATTTCGACATCACCTATCACATCCGTCGTTCGGCACTACCCAAGCCGGGGACGGACGATCAGTTGCACGACCTGATCGCGCGACTGACCTCACGGCCGCTCGATCGCACCCGACCGTTGTGGGAGATGTACCTGGTCGAGGGCCTCGCGAAGAATCGTTTCGCCATCTTCACCAAGTCTCATTCGGCCCTCGTCGACGGCGAGAATGCGCTCGACATCGGTCAGGTCATTCTGGACGCGAGCAAGAACCCCGCGCCGATGGCCGAGGAGCTGTGGATGCCTGCCCGTGAGCCCAAGGACTCGGTGTTGGTGCTCGACGCGCTCACCGAACTGGTGGTGCGTCCGGGCGAGAGCATCGAGACGTTGCGCGGCGCGGTCAACGGGGTTGCCGGTCTCGCGGGCGACGCATTGCGCGCCGCGGGCAAGGTCGCGGCCGTGCTGCGTACCGCGACACAGAGCGCCCCGTCCAGCCCACTGAACGCGCCGATCTCGCGAAATCGTCGGTTCGCCGTGGCCAAGACCGAGCTGGCGGATTACCGCAGGATCCACGACAGATTCGACTGCTCGATCAACGACGTCGTGCTCGCAGTCGTCACCGGCGCGCTGCGAAATTGGCTGCTCTCGCGCGGCGAACCCGTCACGGCATCGTCCACGGTGCGGGCCATGGTGCCGATGTCGGTGTACGTCTCGTCCGATCGAGTCGGCTTCGGTGAGGGCAGCGACATTTCCGGTGAGCCGGCAGAGGACGATCGCAGCGAGGTGTCCTCGTTCCTCGTCGACCTCCCGGTGGGGGAGTCGAACGCCGTCGTTCGGCTGTCTCACATCGCGCACGCGACCGAGGCCCATTCTCATCAGAGCCGCGGTGTGACGGCTCAGACGCTGATGCGGATCAGTGGGTTCGCTCCGGCGAGCCTGCATGCCATGGGTGCGCGGGCGGGTAGCCGACTCTCGCAACGAGTGTTCAACCTGATCGTCACGAACGCGCCGGGCCCGCAGTTTCCGCTGTACGTCGGTGGTGCCCGGATGCTCGAGATGTACCCGGTGTCGCCGCTGTTCGAGAATCAGGCGTTGAGTATCGGGCTGACGTCGTACGACGGTTTTGTGTTCTTCGGGCTCAATGCCGACCGCGGAGCGATGCCCGATGTGGATGTGGTGACAGCGCTACTGCACGAGGCGCTGGAAGAGTTGGTCGACGCCAGCAACGAATCGAGAGTGTGAGGTCTTCTGCAATGCGTGTCTACGTTCCGGCGACGCTGGAATTCTTGAAAGTGCTCGCAGCCGAGGGCGAGTTCAGTCCGGTCTCGCGCACCGCATTCGCGGTGACGCCCACCTTGCGTGAGGCGTACTCGTCGGGCGACGACGAGGAGTTGTCCGAGGTCGCGATGGGGGAGGCCGCGCGTGCCTCGCTGCGCCTGATCGCCGCTGCCGTCGACGACGAGGCGGACACGGGGACGGTGGCCGACGGCGTGGTCTACCGACGGGCGGTGATTGCCGCAGACGTCGACGATCCCACCCTGCGTCCCGATCTCGACGACGCTGTCGTTCGGCTGAAGGAACCGCTGCGAATGGATCAGGTCGCGTCGGTGCACGTCGATCTGGAAGGGGCCGAAGAAGCGGTTGCCAAGGCTGTCTCCGCCGTGGACGCAGCGGACATGGGCGATGCCGATGCAGAATTCGTTCTCGGTGATGCCGAAGACCACACGCTGGCGTGGTACGCCCCCCAGGAACTACCATTTCTGCTCGATCTGCTGTGATCCTGCTCTCGGCCACGACCTGGCGATATCCGCGGTTGGGCGGCCTGCAGAGGTGACCAGGGGACTCAACCTACGGTAGCGTAACCTCGATGCCCGCACGCGGTTCGGTACGACGATCGAGGGGATGGGGAACACCCGATGGATCTGAAGAAGTGGTTGGAGGCCCCGGTGGCCGGTGTCTCGGCACCCAAGCGGCCGAGGCTGAACATGCTGCGTGGTGCTTTCACCCGCATCACCACTCCCTTGCTGCCCGACGACTACTTGCACCTCGCCAACCCGTTGTGGTCGGCCCGTGAACTGCGCGGCCGCGTCGTACGCGTGGAGAAGGAAACCGCTACCGCGGTGACACTGGTGATCCAGCCCGGGTGGGGCTTCAATTTCGATTATCAGCCGGGTCAGTACATCGGAATCGGACTGCATCTCGGCGGTCGGTGGCACTGGCGCTCGTATTCGCTGACCTCGCCGCCGAACTGGGAAGACAAGCTGATCTCCATCACGGTCAAGGCGATGCCCGAAGGGTTCCTGTCGTCACATCTGGTGGGCGGCGTGCCGCAGGGGACCATCGTGCGACTGGCGGCACCGAAGGGCAATTTCGCACTGCCCGTTCCGCCGCCCGCCAAGATTCTCTTCGTCACCGCAGGTAGCGGCATCACCCCGGTCATCTCGATGCTCAGAGCACTCGATCGTCACGGCGACATGCCCGATACCGTGCATATCCACTCGGCCCCCACCGAGGACGAGGTGATGTTCGCGGCCGAACTCGCAGCCCTCGAGAAGTCGCATCCCGAGTTCACCTCTCACGTGCAGCTGACGCGTTCCGACGGCAAGTTCGCTCTGTCCTCGCTCGACGAGCTCTACCCCGACTGGCGTACCCGCGACACCTGGGCCTGCGGTCCCGCGGCACTGCTCGAGGAAATCGAGAAGACGTGGAAGCACGAGGGCATCGAGCACAAGCTGCACCTCGAGCGGTTCGAGATCTCGCGCGCCGATACGTCCGGTTCCGGCGGAACCGTCACGTTCTCCAAGTCCGACAAGAAAGCAGCGGCGGACGGGGCGACCACGCTGCTCGAAGCGGGCGAAAATGTGGGTGTTCGGATGCCGTTCGGCTGCCGTATGGGTATCTGCCAGACGTGTGTGGTGCCGTTGACCGCAGGGCATGTGATCGACCTGCGTTCCGGTAAGGAACACAGCGAGGGTGACCGCGTCCAGACGTGCATTTCCGCGGCCGCGGGCGACTGCACATTGGAACTGTAGGTCTGTTTTTCGCACACTGCCTTCTCAGGCTGCTGGGTTACGCTCACGTAGGTTGCCCACGCTGAACCCCGGTATTTCGGGCGCCGCACACAACTGTTGGAGGACCCGGTGGCCATCACCGACATCAAAGAGTTTGCTCACCTGACCGAAGAAGACATGGAAGCGTTCGGGCGCGAACTGGACGCCATTCGCCGCGACGTCGAGGACAGTCGCGGTGAACGCGATGCCGCATACATCCGCCGGACCATCCGAGCTCAGCGCATGCTCGAGCTCGGTGGACGCGCCGTGCTGCTCGGTAGCAAGTACCGGCCGGCATGGCTCGTGGGGACCGCGATGCTCAGCGTCGCGAAGATCATCGAGAACATGGAGCTCGGCCACAATGTGATGCACGGCCAGTGGGACTGGATGAACGATCCGGAAATTCACTCCACCTCGTGGGAGTGGGACCAGACCGGGCCGTCGGAGCAGTGGAAGCGGGCGCACAACTACTCGCACCACACGTACACCAACATCGTCGGAATGGACGACGACATCGGCTTCGGCATCCTGCGGATGACCCGCGACGAGCCGTGGAAGCCGATCAACCTCGTTCAGCCGCTCGCCAATGTCGTGCTGGCGACGACGTTCGAGTGGGGCATCGCACTGCACGACTACGACGCTCAGAAGCAGCTCGACGGGGAACACGAAAAAGGCCTCTTCAAGTCACCGGCGGCCCGCGCTTTCGCGCGCAAGATCGCCAAGCAGGTCGGCAAGGACTTCGTCCTGTTCCCGGCCCTGTCCGGCCCGGCGTGGAAGTCCACGTTGACCGCCAACGCCACGGCCAACCTGGTTCGAAACCTCTGGGCCTACGCCGTGATCTTCTGCGGTCACTTCCCCGACGGCGCCGAGAAGTTCACGATCGGTCAGTTCGAGAACGAGACCCGGCCCGAGTGGTACCTGCGGCAGATGCTCGGTAGTGCCAACTTCGAGGCCGGCCCCGTCATGGCGTTCATGAGCGGAAACCTCTGCTACCAGATCGAGCACCACATGTTCCCGGACCTACCGAGCAATCGGTACTCGGAGATCGCAGAGAAGGTGCACGCGCTGTGCGACAAGTACGACCTGCCGTACACGACAGGGTCGCTCGGTAAGCAGTACCTGTTGGCACTGCGGACCATCCACAAGCTGTCGCTGCCCGACAAGTGGTTGCGCGCAACCTCGGACAACGCGCCCGAGACATCGTCGGAGCGGCGTTGGCGCGTCGGCGATTCTCCGACCGTGCACGCACTTCGGATCGACCCGCTCACCGGCCAGCGCCGTGGACTGCGCTCGGCGATGCAGGAGGCACGAGGAGCTCTGCGCAACGCGAAAAAAGAAGCCAAACGACAGGCGAAGGCGCTGCGGCGATCGGACGTCACCGCCTGATTGTGAATCGTCACACAGATTCGCGCCCGTAACCTACGCGACCGTAAGTTACGATACGGTAGGTGACGGAAATGCACACGGCTCACTACCGCACGCTGTGTGTTCACAACTGCCAGGAGGCTGTTTCCCATGGCGATTTCGGACATCAAGGAATACGCGCATCTGACCGACGCCGACATCGAAGCATTGGGCCACGAGCTCGATGCGATTCGGCGAGACATCGAGGCGTCCCGTGGTGAACGCGACGCCCGGTACGTGAAGAACACGATTCGGCTGCAACGCTCGCTCGACATCGGCGGACGTGCAGTCCTGTTCGCCAGTCGCCGCCGCCCGGCATGGCTGGTCGGTACCGCCATGCTCGGGGTCGCGAAGATCATCGAGAACATGGAGCTCGGCCACAACGTCATGCACGGCCAGTGGGACTGGATGAACGATCCGGAGATCCACTCCACCTCGTGGGAGTGGGACAACACCGGGCCCTCGGCGCACTGGAAGCAGACGCACAACTACATTCACCACAAGTACACCAACGTGTTGGGCATGGACGACGACGTGGGCTACGGCCTGCTGCGCGTCACCCGCGACCAGCGTTGGAAGCCGTTCAACATCGGCAACCCGGTCTACAACCTGTTGCTGCAGCTGTTCTTCGAGTACGGCGTGGCGCTGCAGCATCTGGAACTGGGCAAGGTGGCCAAGGGCCGCGTCCCACGCGAGGAATTCGAGCAGAAGCGTCGCGAGGTCCTCGAGAAGGTCGGCAAGCAGATGGGCAAGGACTACGTCCTGCATCCACTGCTCACCGGACCTGCCTGGAAGAGCACGCTGACGGCGAACATCGTCGCCAACATGATGCGCAACGTGTGGACCAACACCGTCATCTTCTGCGGGCACTTCCCCGACGGTGCCGAGAAGTTCACCAAGTCGGACATGGAAGGCGAAACGCAGGGGCAGTGGTACCTGCGTCAGATGCTGGGCAGCGCGAACTTCAACGCCGGTCCGGTCATGGAGTTCATGAGCGGCAATCTCTGCTACCAGATCGAGCATCACCTGTTCCCCGATCTACCCAGCAATCGTCTGCGGGAGATCAAGGTTCGGGTTCTCGAGCTCGCGGAGAAGTACGACCTGCCGTACACGACCGGTTCGATCGTGCACCAGTACTTCCTGTCGTGGCGAACCATCGCCAAGCTGTCGCTTCCGAACAAGTACTTGAAGGCGACCAGCGACGACGCGCCGGAAACCGCGTCCGAGCGTAAATGGGAACAGGCACCTGCAGGTCTGTTCGCCGTCGACCCCGACACCGGAAAGCGGCGTGGCCTTCGGACCGCGATCGCAGAAACCAAGAAGCGCAAGGGGATTCGCAGACTGGTCGGCAAAGCAGCCTGACCGACTCCGATTTCGAGCAGCGAAGCCTGGTACAGACCCCGTGGGTCTCTACCAGGTTTCGTTCGTTCGAACCGCTTCCAGCAGGAGCCGTACGGCAGCCACCCGTCGTGCTGCATCCCCGGTGAGCGTGTCGAGAGCGCACTCGGGATCTGCAGGCGGACCCAGGTGAGTGCAGCCGCGGGGGCAGTCCTCGATGGTCTCGGCGAGGTCGGAGAATGCGGCCACGACGTTCTCCGGCGAGATGTGCGCCAATCCGAACGATCGGATGCCGGGAGTGTCGACCACCCATCCGCCGCCCGGTAGCGGCAGCGCCACCGACTGCGTCGACGTATGGCGGCCCTTGCCGACGCCCGAGACCACCCCGGTCGCGCGATAGGCGTCGGGCACCAGTCTGTTGACAAGCGTCGACTTGCCGACACCGGAGTGTCCGATGAGCGCGGTGACCTTGTTCGTCAGCATGGCGGTCAGTTCGGTCAGGTCCTCGGACTGGCCCGCCAGTACCACCGGGACGTCCAGATCGGCGAACGACGCGGTGAACTCGTCGGGTGCAGCGAGATCGCTCTTGGTCAGGCACAGCACCGGTTCGAGTCCGCCGACGTACGCCGCGACGAGAGCGCGCTCGACGAAACCGGTGCGGGGAGGTGGATCGGCAAGCGCTGCGACGATGAGCAGTCGGTCGGCGTTGGCCACCACGACGCGTTCGAACGGGTCGGTGTCGTCCGCGGTGCGGCGCAGCACCGTTCGCCGCTCGGCCACGCGCACGATTCGGGCCAGAGTGTCGACCTTGCCCGACAGATCTCCGACGATGCCGACCTCGTCGCCCACCACGATCGGAGTTCGCCCCAGCTCGCGGGCCCGCATCGTCACGACCGGCCGAGACGGGTCACCGTCGAGTACGCAACCCCAGCGGCCGCGGTCCACGGACACCACCATGCCGGCTTCGGCGTCGTTGTGTTCGGGTCGAGTCTTGGTGCGCGGACGAGAACTCTTGCCCGGCCGGATGCGGACGTCGGACTCGTCGTAGCGGCGCGCGGTCAGGATCCGACCCCGCTGGGTGTGGAAGCGGACAACATCGTGTCCCACAGGTTCTCGAAGCCGGGGAGAGTCTTGGCAGTGGTGCCGATGTCGTCGACCTCGACGCCCGGGACGCGGAGCCCGACGATCGCGCCGGCAGTGGCCATGCGGTGGTCGGCGTAGGAGTGCCAGGTGCCGCCGTGCAGCGGTGCGGGATCGATGCGAATGCCGTCGTCGGTTTCGACCGCTCGCCCGCCGAGGCGCACTATCTCGGTCGTCAGTGCGGCCAGTCGGTCGGTCTCGTGACCGCGTAGGTGGGCGATGCCGCGCAGGATGGACGGCCCCTCGGCCAGGGTGGCGAGCGCTGCGACGGTGGGGGTCAGCTCGCCGACGTCGTGTAGATCGAAGTCGATGCCGCGCAACGTGTTCGGACCTTCGACGGTCAGCACCCCTGCGCGTAGTTCGACCACCGCGCCCATCTGCGTGAGGATCTCGCGGAACACATCGCCGGGTTGAGTCGTCGACTCAGGCCAATTCGGTACTCGCACAACACCTTCGGTGACAGCGGCGGCAGCGAGGAACGGGGTGGCGTTCGAGAGATCCGGCTCGATGCTCCAGTCGACGGGGGTGACCGAACCGGGATGCACGCGCCAGGTGTTCGCGTCTCCGCTCGATTCCGGGGTGTCGACTCGGACGCCCGCACGGCGCAGCATCTCGACGGTCATGTCGATGTGCGGCATGGACGGGACGGGCTTACCGATGTGATGGATCTCGATTCCCTCGTCGAACGCCGCGGCCGAGAGCATCAGGCCCGAGACGAACTGCGACGACCCCGAGGCGTCGATCTCGACGGATCCACCACGCAGCGAACCGGTACCGCGCATCGTGAACGGCAGCGCGCTGCCGTCGACGTCGGCGCCCACAGCGCGCAGTGCGTCGAGGATGGTGTCGAGCGGCCGGATGCGAGCCTGCTCGTCTCCGTCGAAGGACACCACGCCGTCGGCGAGCGCGGCCAGGGGCGGGACGAAACGCATGACCGTTCCGGCCAGGCCGCACTCGACGGATCCACCGTGCAGCGTTCCCGGCGTCACGCGGAGAGACGTCGGATCGTTGCGGTCGGCGGCCACCTGCACGCCCAGTGTCTCCAGAGCATGGATCATCAAGTCGGTGTCGCGGCTGCGAAGCGCGCCGGTGACGGTCGACGGGCCGGATGCGAGCGAGGCGATGATCAGCGCGCGATTGGTGATCGACTTCGATCCGGGCAGAGTGACTGTCGCGTCGATGGGTCCATCGGCGGCGGGGGCTGTCCAAGTGCTCACCGGTCCATCTTCGCTCATCGGCGGTCAGTGTGCGGCGATGGGCGCGGTGACGGCGCGCGTGAGGCGGATCAGATCGGCCGGAGCCAGTTCGATCTCCAGGCCACGGCGACCTCCGCTGCACAGCACACGGTCGAACTCGAGTGCCGAGTCGTCGATGACGGTGGGCAGGGATCTACGTTGGCCGAGCGGAGAAATTCCACCGAACACGTAGCCCGACGACCGTTCGGCGGCAGCTCTGTCGGCCATCGCGACCTTCCGCGTGTTCAGAGCGGCTGCTGCCGCTTTGAACGAGAGCAATCCGGTGACGGGGACCATCGCGACGGCCAGCGAACGATCTGCGCGTTCGACGACCAGGGTCTTGAACACCTGCTCCGGGCGCACGCCGAGGCGCTCGCCCAGAATCTCGGCGGCCTCGCTGCCGAACGACTGCGTGCGCGAATCGTGCTCGTAGGTGTGCACGGTATGCGCCACCTTCCGTGCGGTGAGCAGCGCAAGAGCGGGGGTCGACGCAGCCATTCCTCGGACTCTATCGACTGCGGCGGGAACACCGCGGCGCGCGGCAGTGTTGTGACAGGGCAGATACGGATGCAGGCGGAAGGAATGACGAATGGCAGTGCTGACCGCGGGACGTCCCTTGGCGATCAAGGGGGTGATCTCGGCGCAGAAGCCGACTTCGGGCGCGGTAGCCTGGGTGGTGGAAGCTACCGAAGGGATCAGCGTGACAGAAGCCAGGACTCCCACCGAAGCGGACGAGAAGGCGATCGCCGAGCAGCGGGCAGCAGAGACCGAGGCCCAGCTGACCGAACGCTTCGAGCGTGACGCGCTGCCGATGCTCGATCAGCTGTACGGTGCCGCGCTGCGGATGACGCGGAACCCCGCAGATGCCGAGGACCTGGTGCAGGAGACGTTCGTGAAGGCCTACTCGGCGTTCCGGTCGTTCCGTGAGGGCACGAACCTGAAGGCGTGGCTCTACCGAATCCTGACCAACACCTACATCAACTCCTATCGCAAGAAGCAGCGTCAGCCTGCGCAGTACCCGACCGACGAGATCAGTGACTGGCAGCTCGCCGCGACCGCCGAACACACGTCCACAGGACTGCGCTCGGCCGAGGTCGAAGCGCTGGACGCACTGCCGGACGACGACATCAAGGCCGCTCTGCAGTCGTTGCCCGAGGAATTCCGGATGGCGGTGTACTACGCCGACGTCGAGGGTTTCCCGTACAAGGAAATCGCGGAGATCATGGGAACGCCCATCGGAACGGTGATGTCGCGCTTGCATCGTGGGCGTAAGCAACTTCGAGGTTTGCTGGCGGGTGTGGCCCGCGACCGTGGATTCAACCGGGACGGCGCAGTCGACCGGCACGAGCAGGAGGTAGTCCAGTGACGCGCACCGGTGATTCCGGCGATGACATCATCGGCGGCGGTTCTGTGGGCGACGGCGGAGCCGACGCCGAATTCGAGCGACTGGATTGCTCGGCCGTGATCGCGGACGTATGGATCATGTTGGACAACGAGTGCGACGAGGCCAGCAGGCAACGGTTGCAGAAGCACATCGACGAGTGCGGATCGTGCTTCGAGGCGTACGGCATCGAGGAGAAGGTCAAGCGGCTGATCTCCCGTAAATGTGGCGGAGATCAAGCGCCCGCCGGGCTTCGCGAACGACTCAGCGTGGAAATCCGACGCACGGTGCTGACCCGTAGCGTCGACTCCGAATAGCCTGATCGTACCGACGACGAAGGGCCGAGAAGCAGTGCTTCTCGGCCCTTCGTGGCTGGTGGCAGAACGTCAGCTGTTGGGACGTTTGCCGTGGTTGGCCTTGTTGCCCTTACGAGCACGCTTCTTACGTCCACGCTTTCCCATGATGGGCTCCTCTCGTTTGTTCACTACAGTCTCCCACGTGTGATTGGCTTACTGTGACGGGCATGGTCTCCGGTGTGTGCCCGCCGCGGTTCGAGGTGTCGTGAGAGAGGGGTTCGCCGGTGTCCGAGGATGTTCGTGCGGAGATGGTGTCGACGGTGTTTCAGGTGGTCGTGGCCCGCGGTGATGCCGTCGAGGTCGGTGACACGTTGGTCGTGCTGGAGTCGATGAAGATGGAGATTCCCGTGCTCGCCGAGACCGCAGGCACCGTCACGTCCGTGGACGTCGCAGTGGGGGATGTCATTCAACAGGGCGATCTCATCGCTGTGGTGTCCTGACCGACGGCTGCGTGAGAACCCGTGTCGACCCTCAGTGACCTGCTGGCCGAACACACCGATCTGCCCGGTGCCGCGGTGGACCATCTGCAGCGCGTCGTAGGGGAGTGGCAGCTCCTGGCCGACCTGTCGTTCGCGGACGTATTGCTCTGGGTCGGTACCGACGATGTCTCGGACGGGTCGGCGGACGTGCTGTGTGTCGCCCAGTGCAGACCCACCACCGCGCCGACGGTGTTCACCCACGACATCGTGGGGACGACCATCTCCGAGTCCGAGCACCCCGAAGTGCTCGTCGCGTTGCAACAGCGAAAGATCGTGCAGGGTGGTGTTCTGACCCGCAGCGAGAGCATTCCCGTGCGATGTGGAGAGCACGTCATCGCCGTGCTGACCCGCGACACCAATCCGGCCCAGCTTCGTCCGCCGAGTGCGCTCGAGGTCGCGTATCGGGAATGTGCGGACGATCTCTGCCTGATGATCAGCGAGGGAACGTTTCCGACGCCGGAGGAGCGAACCGACGTCAACTCGTCGCCGCGGGCCGGCGACGGCTTCATCCGCATCGATACCGAGGGACGGGTGGATTACGCGAGCCCCAATGCGCTGTCGGCGTACCACCGGATGGGTTTGACGACGGAACTGTCGGGCCGTGACCTCGCGTCGGTGACGCGGTCTCTGGTGACCGACCCGTTCGATTCGCAAGAAGTGGCCGACCATATCCGGTCGTCACTGTCCGGCAACGTCGGGCACCGAATGGAAGTGGACGCCCGCGGCGCGACGGTTCTGGTGCGCACGTTGGCACTGCAGCCGCACGGTCGATCCGCGGGCGCAGCCGTACTCGTCCGAGACGTCACCGAGGTGAAGCGCCGCGACCGTGCGCTGCTCAGCAAGGACGCGACGATCCGCGAAATCCACCATCGAGTGAAGAACAACCTGCAGACCGTGGCGGCTCTGCTGAGGCTGCAGTCGCGGCGGCTCGAGAACGAGGAAGCTCGCACCGCGTTGTCCGAATCCGTTCGCCGCGTGACGTCCATCGCGCTGGTGCACGAGATGCTGTCGATGTCGGTCGACGAAGAAGTGGATCTCGACGAGATAGTCGACCGGTTGGTGCCGATCATGCTCGACATCGCCACCGTCAACCCTCGGGTGCGGGTGGTCCGGGACGGCCAACTCGGTGTCTTCTCCGCCGAGCGGGCGACGCCGCTGGTGATGGTGTTGGCCGAGCTGGTGCAGAACGCGATGGAGCACGGGTTCGACGCCGGATCGGTCGGCGTGGTGCGCATCGGTGCCGACCGTTCGTCGAAATGGCTCGACGTCGTCATCCACGACGACGGCCGCGGGTTGCCCGCAGGGTTCTCGTTGGAGCGTTCGGACGGACTGGGGCTGCAGATCGTGCGCACTCTGGTGTCGGTCGAACTGAACGGTTCTCTGGGCCTGCATCCGGCTCCTGGAGGTGGCACCGACGCGATGCTGCGAGTGCCACTGGGCCGTCGGGTGCCGCGAGCCTGACGGGCCGCTCGTGAACAGTGCGTTACGAACCGGCCGCACTGTGACGTGAGAACGCCCGATCCGTGGAAGCGCCCGCTGTGCAGTTCGACACGCAGAAGGCCCGGTATCCGCTGAGCGGATACCGGGCCTACCGAGTGTTGTGTGTCTGCGTCCTAGACGGAGCTACGTGCGCGCGTACGTGCGTTGCGTCGCTTGAGTGCACGGCGCTCGTCTTCGCTCATTGCGCCCCATACTCCTGCGTCCTGGCCGGATTCGAGTGCCCAGGACAGGCATTCTGCGGTGACGGGGCACCGAGTACAGACGACTTTGGCATCGGCGATCTGCGCGAGCGCCGGACCACTGTTTCCCACCGGGAAAAATAGTTCCGGATCTTCATCGCGACAAATTGCCTTGTGGCGCCAGTCCATCCTCTGCTCCTTACCGGGCGCCGAAGCGCCGTTTCGTTTCTCTTCTGTTTCACGAGTGGGTAACCAATGTTTCCGCACTGTTGCTTGTGAATGCTTTCACGAACTCAGGTGAAGTCAAGGGATACGCGCGTGACCGTGGTCAAGCTCACTCTGTTAGGCTCGCTTTAGCCTTCTGCGCTCCTTTGTACCCCGACTCGGCAGATATTGCTCGTGATTTCGCAGGAAATTGCCCATCGAGCATCTTCGCGCGCAGGCCATAGTGGGTCTCACGTGACGGGCGCGACAACATCCAATGCGTCGGGAGTCGAGAAGAACTCCGCCTCGGTGCGTTCACCCAGATAGTCCCCGTCCATCTGCAGCCCCATCGGTTCTGCAGACGTGATTCGAACACTCGGGACGTCGTCGACTCGAATCAACTTGCGAGACTTCGGTTCTGCACCTTTGGCCAACAGCTGACGCGACACCCGCAGCGTGGGGAACAGTGCCGTCGAGCGCATCGCGAACACACCGAGACCCGAATCGAAAGCGGTCCCGGGATTGGTATGGACCGGACGATCGTTCAAGAAGGTCCACGGACTCGAGTTCGACACGAACGCATAGTGCACGTTCTCGAACGGATCCCGCCCGGGAACCTCCACCGTCAACTGCGCCGGACGACGCTTGTGCTTGAAGAACTCCTGCACCGAGAACCGGAGATAACGCGTCGCCGACACCGGCGTACCGTCCTTCCGGCTCGCATCGATGGCCCGACACACTTCCGCGTCCAAACCCATCCCGGCATTGAACGTGAACCACCGGTTGTCGCAATGCCCCAGACCGACCGTCCGCCGCGCCCGCGCGTCCAGCAGACCGATCAACTGATTCGTGGCCGCTACCGGATCCGCCTCGATTCCGAGAGAGCGCGCGAACACATTCGCACTACCACCGGGAACGACCGCAATAGGCGGAATCGCGCCGATCGTCACCGCCTGCATCGACGTCGGCAACGGAACCCCGAGCAGACCGTTGATGACCTCGTTCACCGTGCCGTCACCCCCGTGAACGATCACCAGGCCCACCCCGTCTTCACGGGCACCTCGAGCCAACTCCGACGCATGATCACGATGCGTCGTCTGCGCCACCGTCACCCGCAACCGACTCGACAATGCATGAGCCAACAGATCCCGAGCTGCAGCCGTCGTAGAAGTCGCATTGGGATTGACGATCAGCAGCGCACGCACAGGAACAAACACTAACCGGGTGGCTCGGCGGACTCCACCGGCACCACCCGGGTCGTTCCGCAGGCTCCACTCCCGCCACCCGGGTCGTTCCGCAGGCTCCACTCCCGCCACCCGGGTCGTTCCGCAGGCTCCACTCCCGCCACCCGGGTCGTTCCGCAGGCTCCACTCCCGCCACCCGGGTCGTTCCGCAGGCTCCACTCCCGGTTGCCTAGGCTGGTCCCGTGTCCACCCAACCCGAGAACCTCACCCCACCGGCCACTTTTCGATCCGCCGGGGTCCTCGTCGCAGCACAAGGTGCCGTCTCGCTGGTCGCGGCCTTCGTTCTCGTCGTGCGCGCGGTCTCCGGAGAGGGCGACAACGCTGTCGCGAACGGGTACGGCACGGCCGGGTGGTTCGGCGTGCTGGGCCTCGGCGTCGGGGCTGCAGGCGTCGCCCTGATTCTCGGCAAACGGTGGGGGAGGGCGCTGGCAACCGTCGTCCAGCTGCTGCTGCTTCCGGTCGTGTGGTCGCTGCTCACCGGTTCACATCAGACCGTCTACGGCATCGTTCTGGGAATCGTCGTGGTTGCCGTGCTGGTGCTGCTGTTCAGTCCACCCTCGTCGCAGTGGATGGCGGCCGAGTACAGCGACGTCGACGACGAACCGCGTCTCTAGGACGCTGTCGCTGCCAGGTCCCTCAGGGCACCGTCGGTCAATCGGAATGTGGTCCACTCGTCCTGAGCCTGCGCGCCCAACGCTCGGTAGAACCCGATCGACGGAGTGTTCCAGTCCAACACCGACCAGGTCAGCCGCGTGTAGCCGTTGGCTTCGCACTCGGCCGCCAACGCTGCCAGCAGTGCGGTTCCGAACCCATGGCCGCGTGCGTCCGGCTGCACGTAGAGGTCCTCCAGATAGATTCCGTTGACCCCGTCCCAGGTGGAGAAGTTCAAGAACCACAGAGCGCACCCCACCACCACGCCGTCGTGCTCGGCGATGTGCGCGAACACCGACGGATTCTCACCGAACAGAGCCGACCGAAGGTGGTCGTCTCGGACCGTGCACAACGAGGACGCCTTCTCGTACTCCGCCAGTTCGTGGACCAACCCGCAGATGGCGGATACATCGTCTTCGGTGGCGCGTCGGATCATCGTGGACCTCCGGTCGGTTCGGTGCCGATCGAGCGATCGGTGGCTGCAGAGAGAATCGAGGGGTGAACATTGTGGGCGATGAGCTGTCGAAAGGAGTGCTCGAAACCGAGCAGTGAATAGGCGGCCGGGGACAATGCGAAGCGCTTTCCTTCGGTGATGGACGCTTCCGTCCAGCCGGCGATCAGTGCTCTCGAGAAATGGCCGTGTCCCACCAGCACCACGTCCCGGCCTTCGAGCAGTGGAAGAACAACGGACAACACCAGTTCGACGCGAACAGCGATGTCACCGATCGACTCTCCGCCCGGGCACGGGTGCGTCCAGACGGTCCAGTGCGGCACTGTCTCGTGGATCTCCGACGACGTGATGCCCTCGTAGTCGCCGTAGTCCCACTCCGACAGTGCATCCCATGTTCGATCGACCTCGAGCCCCGCGAGATCGGCTGTTCGACGGGCCCGTTCGCGCGGGCTGCTGATGACCACCGGGTCGCGCAGATTCAGCAGAGTCAGTAGTGAGCCGGCCTCGACTGCCTGCTGCTCACCGTGCGCGGTGAGTGGAACATCGGTGTTTCCGGTGTGCTTACCTGCGAGGGCCCATTCGGTTTCCCCGTGACGGAGTAGAACGACTCGGCCGGCCTCGACGGCTCCGTGGTTGGTCATGCACACGATCATGCCTGCCGGTCGGGTGTGGGCTTCGTCATACCGAACCGGTGGATGTGTCCGAAAACGCGATTGAGTCCAGACCTACCGGACGGTTATTCTCTTCTGGATCTTCACCGTCGCAGGCAACGCAGTCCTGCCCGTCAGTGTGCTCACTGCATTGACCTCGTAGCTCTTCTCATCGATCTGGAGAACAATGACCGACTTGCAGAAGCCCGCGCCCTCCGGTGCCCCGGAGAAGCTCGACGGAGCGTTGCTGAAGATCGCCGGTGTCGTCGTTCTCGGCGCGATCATGTCGATTCTCGACGTCACCGTCGTCAGCGTGGCCTTGAGGACGTTCACCGACGTATTCGAGACCACGTATGCCAACGCGGCCTGGACGATGACCGGTTACACCCTCGCCTTGGCCACCGTCATCCCGTTGACGGGCTGGGCTGCGGACCGTTTCGGCACCAAGCGTCTCTACATCACGGCACTGGTGCTGTTCGTACTCGGTTCGGTGCTGTGCAGTTTCGCCTGGGACATCACGTCGTTGATCGTGTTTCGCGTACTGCAGGGCCTCGGCGGAGGCATGTTGATGCCCCTGGGCATGACGATCATGACGCGTGCCGCCGGCCCCGAACGGATCGGCCGGGTGATGGCCGTGCTCGGTGTGCCGATGCTGATCGGGCCCATCGCGGGCCCCATCCTCGGCGGTTGGCTGATCGAGGCCGCGAGCTGGCACTGGATCTTCCTCATCAACTTGCCGATCGGCATTCTCGCGCTGATCGCCGCAATCGTGATCTTTCCGCGAGACAATCCGACCCCGTCGGAATCGTTCGACTTCCGCGGCATGCTGATGCTCTCGCCCGGTCTGGCCCTGTTTCTCTACGGTGCGTCGTCGGTCGTCGAAACCGAGACCGTACTGGCCGTCAAGGTGCTGGTTCCGGTCATCGTGGGCCTGGTGCTGATCGTGTTGTTCGTCTTCCACGCTCTGCGCGTCGAGCATCCGTTGATCGACCTGAGGCTCTTCCGGAACCGTTCACTCACCGTCGCAGTCATCACGACCACCTTCTTCATGGTCGCGTTCATGGGCGCAGGGTTGCTGTTTCCCAGCTACTTCCTGCTCCGCGGCGAGTCCACACTGTCGGCCGGGCTGCTTCTTGCACCGCAGGGTATCGGCGCGATGATAGCCATGCCGATCGCCGGAGTGATCGCGGACAAGACCGGTCCAGGACGAATCGTGCTGATGGGCATGGTCCTGATCACCGCAGGCATGGCGGTGTTCACCCAGGTCGGCACCAGCACGTCGTACACGTTGTTGATCGGAGCCTTGTTCGTCATGGGGCTGGGGCTCGGCTCGACGATGATGCCCATCATGACTGCTGCGCTGCAGACGTTGACGAACGAAACAGTCGCTCGCGGTTCGACATTGATGAACATCGTCCAGCAGGCCGCCGGATCGATCGGAACCGCGTTGATGTCGGTGGTGTTGACCGCGCAGCAGAAGCCGGCGCTGACGGCCTCGAGCCAGCTCGAAGCATTCGACATCTCGGCGCGCGCGTTCGGGACCACCTTCATGGTCGCGTTGGTGCTCATCGTCATCACGTTCGTGCCCGCGTTCTTCCTGCCCCGAACCAAGCACGTTTCTCAGGAATCCGCGCCGCCGATCGTGATGCACTGACGCGCCCGGAACCGACAAACCTCGCTCGAGCGGCGAATCTAGGCAAGGATCAGGGCGTGACGACAATTCTTGCGGTAGCGAATCAGAAGGGCGGCGTGGCCAAGACCACTACGGTCGCCTCGCTGGCAGCCGCGCTGCACGCACTCGACCGACGCGTTCTGGTGGTCGATCTCGACCCGCAGGGATGCCTGACGTTCTCGCTCGGTCACAACCCGGACAAGCTCGACTCGTCGGTGCACGAGGTATTGACCGGGGACGCACAGGTCGAGGACGTGCTGATCGAGACGGCGGAGGGGATCGTGCTGTTGCCCGCCACGATCGACCTCGCGGGTGCGGAGGCGCTGTTGCTCATGCGCGCCGGTCGCGAGTTCGCACTCAAGCGTGCTCTGGCACCGATTCTGCAGGATTTCGACGTGGTCGTCATCGATTGCCCACCCTCGCTCGGTGTTCTCACGCTCAACGGTCTCACTGCAGCGCAATCGGTTCTGGTCCCGCTCCAGTGCGAGACGCTCGCTCACCGCGGCGTCGGACAACTACTGCGGACGGTGTCCGAGGTGCAGCAGATCACCAACCCCGACCTCGCGCTGCTGGGTGCACTGCCCACCCTGTTCGATGCCCGTACCACCCACAGCCGTGACGTGCTCGGCGATGTTTCCGACCGGTACTCGCTGCCGGTCCTCGCTCCGCCGATCCCCAGGACGGTGCGTTTCGCGGAGGCGAGTGCATCCGGCGCAACAGTGCTGTCGGGGCGAAAGAACAAGGGCGCGCAGGCGTATCGCGAGCTGGCCGAGAACTTGTTGGCCCACTGGGAGGGCACAGCGGAACTGAAGACGTACGACCCCGCGGAGTAGCTCCTCCTCGCACGTCTTCGATCGGCCGTCCTCGATCAGCGGTCCCTGATCAACCCAGCGCGACCAGGTCGGAACCGCGCTGCTCGACGACGACATCGCCGATCACGGAGGTCTGCACCGGTCCGTCGTAGTCGCCGCGATCGATCGGAATTTGGGCAGTGACCGTGCCGGTGGCGAGCTCGACCACCGCGATCGCGTCGGGCACGGGAACCAGTAGCCTGCCGGCCATGACGGCACCGCTGCCGAGGGCCCCGGGCATGGACCACGCCGGAGTCAGGTCGGTGGAGTTCAGTGCCTGCACTCCGGAGCCGGTGAACCAGGTGAACACCGAACCCTGTTTCGCTGCCGGCGAGGAGGGCGGTGCGGATGCTGGGTCGAGGCCCGCGGGAAGTGCGAATTCGGAGACGGACGTGGCGGTGTCGTCGTAGAGCGCGATGCGCGCAGGGGCACCGTTTGCGGACGGAACATACAGCGCGACAAGGCTTCCCGTCAGAGCCAGGACGCGTCCGGATGTCGGCTCCTGCTCCGAGGTGACGAGATCCGGGACCACCGAGGATCCGTACTCCTCGGGTTCGCTCGCATCCTTGGGGGCAGGGTTGAGCAGAGACAGTCGTGCGGCCGGCTCACCCGGGCACTGTTCGAGCACTGCCGTCCGCGAATTGGACGACGTGGTGGACAGGAGCGTGCATCCGGTTCTCGGCTGAGTACCCGGGTTGACCGGAGCATCGACGCGCCCGTATTCGAGTGTGCGCACCATGTCGGAGCGCCACAGTTCCATCCGAGTGTCACCTCGCGAGGTCACGTAGGTGCCGTCGGACGAGAGGTACACCGAGTCGTCTGCGTCGGACGTGCGCTGTGCTGTGCGGACGCCGGTCGATCCGTCGAGCGTGGTCACCTGCGAGCAACCGCGGTCGTCGCGGTAGACCGAGACGGCAGTGTTCCAGGAGGCGATCACAGAGCACAGGGGTAGGTCTCGCGAGTACGACCACGCCGGGTCGCCGGAACGGGGGTCGTGGCCGACGACCGAACCGCCATCGGCGGTCACGACTGCCGAACCGGTCACGACCGGAACCGGCGTATGCGCCGAATCCGTCGCCGAACTCGGTGCCCGCCACAACTCGGACAGGGCGGCGGGCACGGAGGCGGCCGCCTCGGACGGCGCGAGTGGATTGTCGGCCGTGACAGAGGTGGTGCCCCGAGCGTCACCCGTGAGCCAGGCGACGCTCGCGGCCACGACCACCGTCACCGCGATGACTGCCGCGACGACGAGATCGGTTCTCGACCTACGTTCTGGAGCCAGCACGGCTGGAGACTACTCCGACGCGCTCGCCGTCGACGGTCCGGTCTCGGCGGACGATCCGCTCGTGCGGCGACGGCGTCGGCGACGAGGAGCGGTCTTGGTCGACGCTTCCGGTGTCGACGAATCGGTCGAATCCGACTGTGCTGCAACAGGGTTCGCGGTCGATGCGGAGGCGTTGACCGAGTCGGTCGAGGTCGAGGCCTGGTCCCCGTCCTGTCCCGCGCGGGTGCGACGGCGGCTGCGTGAGCGGCGCGGCTTGCTCGGTGCGGACGCCTCTGCCGACGGTGCTGCGGACTCGGTGTCGGGGGCCTTGTCAGCGGCCTGCTCCGCGGCTCGCGCGGGTGCCGCCTTGCGTACGGTGCCGGTCGCATCGGTGGGGATATCGAGCTCGGCGAACAGATGCGGCGAGCTCGAGTAGGTCTCGACCGGATCCGGCATACCCAGATTCAGGGCCTTGTCGATCAGCTGCCAGCGCGGGATATCGTCCCAGTCGACGAGGGTGACGGCGATACCGGTGCGCCCTGCACGGCCGGTACGGCCGATGCGGTGGACGTAGGTCTTCTCGTCCTCGGGGCACTGGTAGTTGATGACGTGGGTGACGTCGTCGATGTCGATACCCCGGGCCGCGACGTCGGTGGCGATCAGCACGTCGATCTTGCCGGTGCGGAACGCCTTGAGAGCCTTCTCGCGTTGGACCTGCCCGAGATCTCCGTGGACCGCGCCGACCGAGTAGCCACGCTCGGCGAGCTCGTCGGAGACCTTCTGCGCCGTGCGCTTGGTGCGGGTGAACACCATCGTCGCGCCGCGGCCTTCCGCCTTGAGGACCTTGGCGACCATCTCGACCTTGTCGAGTGCGTGTGCCCGGTAGACGTGCTGGGCGGTGCGATCGTGCACGGCGGAGGACTCCGCCTCTTCGGCCCGGATGTGCGTCGGCTGCGTCAGGAATGTACGGGCCAGCGTGATGATCGGGCCGGGCATCGTCGCGGAGAACAGCATCGTCTGACGCTTGTCGGGGACCATGCCCAGGATGCGTTCGATGTCGGGAAGGAACCCGAGGTCGAGCATCTCGTCGGCCTCGTCGAGAACCAGGACGCCGACCTTGCCGAGGATCAGGTGGTTCTGCTTGGCGAGGTCGAGTAGACGGCCGGGAGTGCCGACGACGACGTCGACGCCGTTCTGGAGCGCGCTGATCTGAGCTTCGTACGGGCGGCCGCCGTAGATGGAAAGAACCTTCACTGGGCCGTTCGCGCCGCTGAGGTACTTCGATGCATTCTCGAGGTCGGAGCTGACCTGAACACACAGCTCACGGGTCGGCACGATGATCAGCGCGCGTGGCGTGCCGTCGAGCGGGGTCGTTCCGGAATTCTCCGTGGCGAGACGATGCAGAAGGGGCACGCCGAAACCGAACGTCTTGCCCATTCCGGTCCTGGCCTGCCCGATGAGGTCGTCGCCCGCGATGGCCAGCGGAAGAGTGAGCTCCTGGATGGCGAAGGTGCGCTCGATACCCATGTCGGCGAGTGCACGAACGATGTCGGCGTCGACGTTCAACTCGGCGAACGTCGGTGGCACATGCGTGTCGTCCAGTTGGGCCGACAGGGTCGTGTCGCCGGTCTCGGATTCTTGGTCTACGACTATCTTGCTCAGGGGACTGGCCTTCCTCGTGGTCGAACGTACGCACAAGGAAGGGCACAGGCCTATTGCCGGCCGAAGTCGATGCCCTCAATCCGATGTGATGTCGCCGTCAGCCTCAGCGCGGCCGCGAACTGTGACGTTCGCTGCGGCGAAGCTCTCGAGGCGACCCGGATCAGGTGCGCACACATTATCGATGATCGCCGCATCGGCTTTCGGTCCGTGTGACAGGTCCGCGAGCAACGATCGACACCATGGTAGCTTGCCCGGCCCGATTCTCCACGGTCGACGGGTCGCGGCAGGTGTGACGCGCCCCGCGACGGGGCGTCGGACTCGGGTCTACGATTCGTGGAATGGGAGCCCATTCGTCGGAGTCGTCGTCGCCCGCAGTTGCATCCACCGCCCTCGTCGGGTCGAGCGATCCGGACAGAGGGGAGCCCGCGATCGCACACGATCACCCGGGCGTTCCCGACTTGTTCGCCGTGCTCGCCTACGGCGAGATCTCTGCGTTCTACCGGTTGGCGGAGGACGCTCGAATGGCTCCGTCCATGGAAGGCCGGGTGGCGCTGGCAAGTATGGCCGCCGCCGAGATGAGTCATTTCGAGACGTTGGAACAGGCTTTGTCCAACCGTGGCCTCGACGTGTATTCGTCGATGGATCCGTTCGTGCGAGCTCTGGACGAGTACCACGCCTCCACCACGCCGTCGACCTGGTTGGAGTCGCTGGTCAAGGCATACGTGGGTGACGGAATCGCCGCTGATTTCTACCGGCAGATCGCGCACAGCCTCGCCCCCGACGTCGCGGAGATCGTTCGCGACGTGTTGGCCGAGACCGGGCACTCGGAGTTCGTCGTCCACGAGGTGTCCGAACGGGTCCGGGCGAGCTCCCAGGACAAGGCACGCCTGATGTTGTGGGGGCGTCGACTGCTCGGCGAGGCGATCACGCAGGCCCAGTTCGTGCTCGCGCAGCGCGAGTCGCTGACCGATCTCGTCATCACCGCGTCGGGCGACCTCAACGGGGTCGTCGCGCTGTTCGATCGCATGCAGGAGCAGCATGCCGAGCGGATGTCCTCGCTCGGGTTGGACTGATCGGCTCGATCGGCCACCGGGCGGGGCGGGTCCCCGCCGGTGTTCGCTGACAGCACAGGCCTGGAAGCGGCTGCGGCACGCGGGCTGCACTAGCCTGGCGAGAACAGCGTCAGTTGTCGAGAGTTCGGAGGTTGACCGTGGAGGTCAAGATCGGTGTGTCGGAGAGTTCCCGTGAGCTCGTCGTGAACAGTGCGCAGTCCCCGGCCGAGGTCGAGGCGCTCGTATCGACCGCCTTCGCAGGTAAGGACGGAGTGCTGTCGTTGGAGGACGAGAAGGGACGCAAGTTCTTGATCCAGACCGCCAAGGTGTCGTACGTCGAGATCGGCCCGTCCGATCCTCGCAAGGTCGGGTTCGCAACCACCTGAGACGGCCGGTAACACCACACGCCCCTCGTTCTTCTCGAACGAGGGGCGTGTGGCGTATGTGGGCGGGATGCCCGACCGGCTGGTTACGGAGACTGCAGCGGAACGTGCGACAGGCCGCCCCAGGCCAGTGAGACCGTGGTGTCGACGGCGTCTTCCTTGGAGATCGGCCGATCTGCTTCGAGCCAGTAGCGCGCGGTGAACTGGCTGGCACCGACGAGGCCGACGGCCAGCACTCGTGCTCGGTACGGATCGAGTCCGGAATCGTGGGCGACCAGGTCGAAGACGGCGTCGACGCATGCTTCGGTCGCCTGCTCCACGCGGGCGTTGACCTGAGGGTCACCCATCAGATCCGACTCGAAGACCAGACGGAAACCCTGGGTGTCGGTGTCGACGAAATCGTAGAACGCCAGAACCGCGGCGCGGACGCGTTGCTTGTTGTCCGTCGTCGAACGCAGAGCCTGACGAACCCCGGCGATGAGGGTGTCGACGTAGCTCTGCAGTACCGCCAGGTACAGCTCGAGTTTGCCGGGGAAGTGCTGGTAGAGAACCGGCTTGCTGACTCCGGCGCATTCGGCGATCTCGTCCATTCCCGACGCGTGATAGCCGCGGGTCACGAAGATTTCGCTCGCAGCAGCCAGCAGTTGCGCCCGACGGGCATCACGCGGCAGCCTGGCGCTGCGGCGGTTGCCGGTGGTGGCCGGTCGGTCGGAGGACCTCCGGTCGTCGAGATCTGTCATCAAATATGTTCCCATCGCGTCGACAGCTGCGCTCGTCTTGGTTCGACAACGTGCGGTCCGGCGTGAACTTTCGGCGGGTGGCCTTCGGTTCGGACCGCTCGTAGCGCAGATCACGGGCAACGATACTCGTGGCCGTCGGCACCGCTGGGATCCTGGGGGATCCTTGTCGGAAACGGGCGATCTCGAATCACATCGGATGGTTTGTTTGTACGATGTTTGTCGTACCGAGAGCCCGATAGATCCGTCCCCGGTATCGGCGTGCCGAGCGGCGAGCGAGCAGGATTGTGAGATCGTGAGCGAGTGACTGACCGAGGCGAGCCGCGAATTCGCGGCGGTGTGCAGTCCGGCGGGTTCGACGAGCGGTCGGACGATCTTCCACGCGGCGTGGGCGGTCGTGGGTCGCATCAGCCCTTGCGCGCTCAGTGGGACCCGACGCAGCGCGAGGTCAAGGACCGCAGTCGCCGTCCCGAGCGTGACGTGCGCAAACAGACCAAGCTGGGAAAGTTCGCCGCCACCTACGGTTGGCGGGCTTACGCGGTACCGATCCTGATCGCCGTCACCGCGCTCGTGGTCGTCGATGCCGTTCGGGCCGGTGACCCGGTCGTCGGCACCGCCTCTCAGGGCACCTCGCAGGACCCAGGGTTCGGCACGCTGAGCTCCGATACGTCCGGAACCGGAATCATCGGGGTCCCGCCGCAGGCCGACGGCAACTTCGCGGAAACGATCTCGTCCGGTGAGCTGCCCGACGGTGGACCGTTCGCGGTGCAGGGGGCAGGCACCTGGCACACCGTCGCCGGAAGCACCGAGCAGGTCGGCCAGGGAACCGAGCGGGTGTTCACCTATACCGTCGAGGTCGAGGACGGTGTGGACACCGTCGGTTTCGGCGGCGACGAGTCGTTCGGCCGTCTGGTGGATCAGACGTTGGCCAACCCCAAGAGCTGGACCAACGACCCACGTTTCGCGTTCCGCCGTATCGATCAGGGTGACCCGGATTTCCGGATCTCACTGACGTCGCAGATGTCCATTCGGCAGGCGTGTGGATACGACATCCAACTCGAGGTGTCCTGCTACAACCCCGGCATCGAACGGGTCGTGCTCAACGAACCCAGATGGGTACGCGGAGCGATCTCCTTCCAGGGAGACATCGGTTCGTACCGTCAATATCAGATCAACCACGAGGTCGGGCACGCCATCGGCTACCAGCAGCATCAGCCGTGCGAAACCGACGGCGGGCTGGCGCCGGTAATGATGCAGCAGACGTTCGGAACGGCCAACGACGACATCGCGCGGCTCGACCCCGAGGGCGTCGTGCCCATGGACGGCAAGACCTGCCGGTTCAACCCGTGGCCCTATCCACGCGGGTGAGCGATCGCGGATTAGATTCGAAGGCGGCGAACGCAGTTATGTGGTCGCCCCGTCGAGTCGAGGAGAGTCGCTGAGCGTGGTCCACCTACCGCCACTGGTCGAAGCCACCTGTGAACTGACCTCCGAGGAGGTTGCCAGGTACAGCCGTCACCTGATCATTCCGGACGTCGGAACGGACGGCCAGAAGCGGTTGCGGAACGCCCGCGTGCTCGTGGTCGGAGCCGGCGGACTGGGTTCGCCTGCGCTGCTGTACCTCGCGGCCGCCGGCATCGGAACTCTGGGCATCGTGGAATTCGACGACGTCGAGCTGTCCAACCTCCAGCGACAAGTCATCCATGGGCGGTCCGACGTCGGACGACCGAAGGCCGACAGCGCACGGGACTCGATCCTCGAACTCAACGACGGCGTCTCGGTGGTGCTGCACAGGGTCCGCCTCGACTCGTCCAACGCGATCGACCTCTTCGGCAATTACGATCTCGTTCTCGACGGCACCGACAACTTCGCCACCCGCTACCTCGTCAACGACGCGGCCGCACTGGTCGGTATCCCGTACGTGTGGGGTTCGATCTACCGGTTCGAGGGGCAGGTCTCGGTGTTCTGGGATGCAGCTCCGGGTGGCGTCGGGATCAACTATCGAGATCTGTACCCCGAGGCTCCGCCGCCGGGAATGGTGCCCTCCTGCGCCGAGGGCGGCGTCCTGGGCGTGCTCTGCGCCTCGATCGGATCGGTCATGGTGACCGAAGCCATCAAGTTGATCACCGGAATCGGCGAGACGCTGCTGGGACGGCTGATGATCTACGACGCGTTGGCCATGAGCTACCGAACCGTCGGACTGGCCCGTGATCCGCACCGAACCCCGATCACGGAACTGATCGACTACGACGCCTTCTGCGGGGTGGTGCCGGCCGTCGAATCCGACGACGCCTCGATCAGCCCCGAGCAGCTACGGGCGATGTTGGATTCCGGACGCGAGGTCGCCTTGATCGACGTGCGTGAGCCGGTGGAGTGGGACATCGTGCGGATCGAGGGCGCTCGGCTGATACCGCGCGGGCGAATTCTGTCCGGGGCGGCGTTGGCCGAACTGCCACAGCAGGTACCGATCGTTCTGTACTGCAAAACCGGCATCAGGTCCGCGGAGGTTCTCGACGCTCTCGTCGGTGCCGGTTTCACCGACGCAACCCATCTCGACGGCGGAATCGTGGAGTGGGCCAAGCAGATCGAGCCCGGCCTGCCCATCTACTGACGTGGCGGCTGGGCCGCATGCGCGCGTCGTCCGCAGAGCTCTGCCCGATCGGCGGTACCGTGGCGTTCGTGAGCTCTGTCGAACCTCCTCAGCACGTGATCTCTACGTTCGGGCTGCGCGATGTCGAGCCTGCGCCACTGGGTGCGGACTGGGACGGAGGGTGGCGTCTGGGTGACGTCGTGCTCTCGCCCGTCGCCGATCACGCTCGCGCAGCCTGGTCTGCGAAGGTGCGAGAAACACTGACTGTGGACGGTGTGCGCCTCGCTCGACCGGTGCGCTCGACCGATGGTCGATACGTCGTGTCCGGTTGGCGTGCAGATACGTTCGTCGCAGGCGAACCCGAGCCTCGCCACGACGAAGTGGTCTCGTTGTCCATGCGGTTGCACGCAGCGACCGCGCAGTTGGAACGTCCCCGCTTCTTGGTGCAGCCACCCGTCGCCCCGTGGGCCGACGTCGACGTGTTCGTCGCGGCCGACCGGGCCGCCTGGGAGGCCGTTCCGCTACGGACCGCTCGCGGTGCGGGTGCGCCGGAGCCGTCGTCGAGTGACGGCAAGAGCAGCCTCGAATTGGTTAAACAGCTTGCGACACTGCGTAAGCCCGTCGAATCGCCGGACCAATTGGTACACGGCGACCTGTTCGGGACGGTGTTGTTCTCCGGCAGCGATGCTCCGGGGATCAGCGATATCACCCCGTACTGGCGTCCGGCGTCGTGGGCTGCCGGCGTCGCCGTGGTGGACGCGCTCTCGTGGGGAGACGCCGACGACGGTCTGGTGGGCCGGTGGGACGATCTACCGGAATGGCCGCAGATGCTGTTGCGCGCGTTGATGTTTCGTCTGGCTGTGCACGCACTTCATCCGCGGTCGACGTCGGAGGCATTTCCCGGCCTCGCGCGCACGGCAGATCTGGTGCGTCTCATTCTGTAGGTTCGGGCGCGTGGCCCGGAGGGGCGGAGAGTTCGCGGAACAGCGACCGGGCGGAGGCGATTGCCCGGGCCGAATCACCGTCCACGATCGCGTCGACGAGGGCTGTGTGCTCGGCGACGTAGTCGTCGTCGTGAGCAGTGGCGTGTTCTCTGATCGTCTCGTGGATCACCGGTAGCAACGAGTCGTAGAACTCCAGGTAGATCGCGTTGTGGCTGGCGGCGACGATGCTCCGATGCAGGCGCGCGTCGATTCGTACGGCGTCGGCCAACGGCACGTCGCCGCTCGACCAGGCGACATTGCGGTTCTCGAGGGCGTCGTTCATCTCTCGGATGTCGTGCTCGTCGCGTCGATCCGCAGCCAATGCTGCTGCGGTCACCTCGAGAGTTTCCCGGAGCTCGGTGACGTCGCGATAACGGGCGTCCGAGAAGTACTTGCCCAGGGTGCCGCCGAGGTCCGAGCAGGTCATGACGAACGTTCCCGACCCCTGCCGTCGCTCGACCATGCCGGCGTGGACGAGTGCCTGAACGGCCTCACGAACCGTGTTTCGCCCGGTGCCGGTCATCTCGCACAGCTCCGGTTCGGTGGGAATTCTGCTGCCGACCGGCCATCGTTTCGACGTGATCTCGTCGCGCAGGGCTGCAGTGACCTGGGTGATCAGGCTCGATCGGTGGACCTGGCGCACGGAGGCTCCTCGTTCTGGGGGCGGTGCAGTGCTCGGGGTGCTGCGCCGACGATGATACTGCGTTGCACCCGATGATCCGGTCATCCTATGATTACGCGGTGAGTGCCCCTACCGTTTCCGAGACCACCCAGACCGGTACATCACTCGTTCGCGGCCGACTGCTGGTGTTCGCCGCCATCGTTCTTTCTGCGCTGACGCTGCGCGCCGCCGTGACGTCCATCAGCCCTCTGTTCGGCAGGATCGCAACGGATCTGCAGTTCGGGGATGCCGTGATCGGCGTCGTCGGGATGCTGCCGCCGGCGATGTTCGCCGTGTTCGGGTTGGCGACACCTTTTCTCGCCAAGCGCACCGGTCTCGAGCGCGCCGCCCTGCTCGCCATGGCGTTGACCACGATAGGGATGGCCACCCGGGCATTCGCGCCGAACACGGCGTCGTTGCTGGCGCTGTCCGCGATCGCCCTCGCCGGCATGGGTATCGGAAACGTCGTCATTCCACCTCTGGTCAAGCGGTACTTCTCGGATCGACTCGCAGTGGTCAGCACCATCTACATCTGTGCACTCCAGATCAGCACCATGATTCCGCCCCTGCTCGCGGTTCCGGTCGCCGATGCCCACGGGTGGCGGCTCTCCATCGGGGTCTGGGCGATCGTCGGTGTTGCCGCAGCATTGCCGTGGCTCGGTGTCGTGATCGCCCGACGCGGTCGCGACGAGAAGGACGTCTCTGCCGAGGCCGGTTCGGCGGCCGTGCACACCCGATCCGGCGGCCGCATCCATCGATCCTCGCTCGCGTGGGGAATGGTGATGATGTTCGCGATGACGTCGCTGATCACGTATTCGATGTTGACCTGGCTGCCGACGCTGTTGATCGACTCGGGTATCGGCGAGGGGTTGGCCGGAGCCTCGGTCGCCGCGTTCGGAGCGATGGGCCTGGTCACGTCGCTGGCCACGCCGACCCTCTGCGCAAAACTGCGAAATCCGTTCGGTCTCGTCCTGGTCGCCGCGGTCTGCTACCTCTGTGGGTTTTCCGGCTTGCACTTCTCGCCTTCCGCCGGAACGGTGATCTGGGTGTGCCTGATCGGCCTCGGCACGATGACCTTTCCGATGTCGCTGACGCTGATCAATCTCAGGACCCGCACCGCGGTGGGCTCATCCTCGCTCTCGGGCTTCACCCAGGGGCTGGGCTACGTGGTGTCGGCCACCGGACCGATACTGTTCGGCTTCCTGCACACCGTGTCCGGCGGTTGGGGATTGCCGCTGACGCTGCTCACCGGATGCGTTGTGATTCTGCTGGTCGGCGGCTATCTGTGCTGTCGACCTCGGATGCTCGAAGACTCCTGGTGACCCGGCTCGTCGACGCGTTCGATCTCACGTACGCGCCGACGAGCGGGTGAGAACGAGTTAATCAGCGGGTCACCGCACGCAGCGCCGCTGCAACATGGCTTTCCTATCTTGGTGTCACTCACCGAACCAGGAGGCCATACGTGACCAGCCTTTCTCGCAGCGCTTCAGCCGAAACCGGCTCTGCTGCCACCGCACCCGTTCCGCCCGGAACCGTTCCCGTCTCGGTGAATCACCGGATCGCGCATTGGAATTCCGAGGACGTGCAGGCGTGGGAAGGCGGCGGTAAGCAGATCGCCAAACGAAACCTGATCTGGTCGGTCGTCGCCGAACACGTCGGCTTCTCGATCTGGTCGATCTGGTCGGTGATGGTGCTGTTCATGCCGTTGTCGGTTTACGGCATCGATGCCGCGGGCAAATTCTTCCTGGTGGCAGTCCCCACTCTCGTCGGTGCTGTCCTGCGTATTCCGTACACGTTCGCCACGGCGAAATTCGGCGGGCGCAACTGGACCATCTTCAGCGCTCTGGTGTTGTTGATTCCCACGCTGTTGACGATGTACTTCATGTTGAACCCGGCCTCGTACACCACGTACATCATCGTGGCGGCGTTCGCCGGAGTCGGCGGCGGTAACTTCGCCTCGTCGATGACGAACATCAACGCCTTCTATCCGCAGCGCGAAAAGGGTTGGGCCCTCGGACTCAACGCCGGCGGAGGCAACATCGGCGTACCGGTCATCCAGCTCATCGGTCTGCTGGTCATCGCTACCATCGGCAACACCGCACCCGAGATCGTCTGCGCCGTGTACCTGGTGTTCATCGCGATCGCCGCCGTCGGTGCCGCGCTGTACATGGACAACCTCGACAACCAGAAGACCAACGGCCGCTCCATGATCGACGTGTTGAAGTTCTCCGACGCATGGTGGATCGCCTTCCTCTACATCGGCACGTTCGGATCGTTCATCGGCTTCAGCTTCGCATTCGGGCAGGTACTCCAGATCAACTTCCTGGCCGGATTGACCGACGGGGCGCCCGCCACGGCGGCTCAGCAGGCCCAGGCCTCGCTGCACGCTGCGCAGATCGCGTTCCTCGGACCTCTGCTGGGATCGCTGTCGCGGCCGTTCGGTGGCAAGCTCGCCGACAAGATCGGCGGCGGAAAGATCACCCTGTACACGTTCGTGGCCATGACCTTCTCCACCGGAATTCTGGTAGCGGCCAGCACCTGGGACGACTCGACGCCAGGGGCGGCCAGCGGCACGGTGATGGTCCTCTTCGTCATCGGATTCATCGCACTCTTCTTGCTCTCGGGCCTCGGCAACGGGTCGGTGTACAAGATGATTCCCGCGATCTTCGCTGCGAAATCTGTTGCACTGCAGGGCATGACGGTCGAGGAACAGCAGCACTGGTCCCGCAAGATGTCCGGCGCACTGATCGGGATCGCCGGTGCCATCGGCGCACTCGGCGGTGTCGCCATCAACCTGGTGCTGCGGGCGTCGTACTCCGGTAGTGCGAAGTCGGCCACCACAGCGTTCTGGGTGTTCCTCGGCTTCTACGTGGTCTGCGCGATCGTCACGTGGGCGATCTACCTGCGCAGGACCGACTCCGCCGACGCCGACGCACCGGTAGCCGTCTGACGCTCGGTGCAGGCGCACTCGAAACACTCTGCACGGCAACGAAATCGGAAGGACCCGCAATGAAGAACGCGGTAGTGGTAGGGCACGGAATGGTAGGGCACAGGTTCGTCGAGGCGCTGCGGGCGCGCGACGAGGGTGCCGAGTGGAAGATCACGATCCTGTGCGAGGAAGCTCTGCCGGCGTACGACCGGGTGGGTCTGTCGTCCTACGTCGGTGCCTGGGACCACAAGGAACTTGCGTTGGCGGGCAACGACTATCCGGGCGACTCCCTCGTCGAGATGCGTACCGGGGTGCGGGCCGAACGCGTCGACCGTGACCACCGAACCGTCGTCACCTCGGCCGGCGACACCGTGGACTACGACGCGCTGGTCCTCGCCACCGGCTCCTACCCGTTCGTTCCGCCGATCGCCGGACACGACCTGCCCGCGTGCTTCGTCTACCGCACCCTCGACGACCTGGACAGGATCCGTGCACGCGCCGACGCCGCTGGACCGGGTGCCGTGGGCGTGGTCGTCGGTGGCGGCCTGCTCGGCCTCGAAGCGGCGAACGCGCTGAAGAAGATGGGCATGACGCCGCACGTCATCGAGTTCGCGCCGCGGTTGATGCCGCTCCAGGTCGACGAAGGCGGCGGTGCGCTACTGGCCCGCCTCGTCACCGATCTCGGATTGAACGTGCATGTGGGAGTGGGCACGTCGTCGATCACCGAGAACGACAGCGCCGGGTTGACGGTCGAGCTGAGCAACGGTGACACGATCGACGCGGCGCTGCTGGTGTTCTCCGCGGGGGTACGGCCGCAGGACCGGCTGGCTCGCGAGAGCGGCCTCGACGTCGGCGAGCGCGGCGGAATTCTGGTCGACATCGGCTGCACCACATCCGATCCCGACGTCTACGCCATCGGCGAATGTGCTGCGGTCGAAGGCCGATGCTACGGACTCGTCGCGCCCGGATATTCGACGGCCGAGGTGGTGGCCGACCGATTGCTCGGCGGCGCAGCGGAGTTCCCCGGAGCGGACATGTCGACCAAGCTCAAGCTCATGGGCGTCGATGTGGCGAGCTTCGGTGACGCGATGGCCGCAACTCCGGGTGCGCTCGAGGTGGTCTTCAGCGACGCACCCAAGGGCACCTACGCCAAGCTCGTCGTCACCGACGACGCCAAGACGTTGCTCGGCGGCATCCTCGTCGGCGACGCATCGGCGTACTCGTTGCTCCGGCCGCTCGTCGGACGCGAATTGCCGGGCGATCCGGGTTCGTTGATCTCTCCGGCGGCCGAGCAGGTCGGCATCGGAGCGCTTCCCGACGACGCCGAGATCTGCTCGTGCAACGGTGTGACGAAGGGTGCGATCTGCTCGGCCATCTCCGACGGTGCGTGCGATCTGGCCGCGGTGAAGAGCTGCACCACGGCGGGTACCACCTGTGGAGGGTGCTTGCCGTCGATCAAGTCGCTGCTGGCGGCATCGGGGGTAGTGCTGTCGAAGTCGTTGTGTGAGCACTTCTCTCAGTCGAGGGCCGAGCTGTTCGAGATCGTGCGGGCGACGAACACCCGAACTTTCTCGTCGTTGATCGCCAAGTACGGATCGGGTGCCGGCTGCGACATCTGCAAGCCCGTCGTGGCCTCGATTCTCGCGTCCACCTCGTCGGATCACATTCTCGACGGTGAACTGGCGTCGTTGCAGGACACCAACGACCACTTCCTGGCCAACATCCAGAAGAACGGCACCTATTCGGTGGTGCCTCGGATGCCGGGAGGCGAGTGCACGCCCGAGCAGTTGATCGTCATCGGTGAGGTCGCCCGCGACTTCGGGCTGTACACCAAGGTGACCGGCGGGCAACGCATCGACATGTTCGGTGCCCGTGTCGAACAGCTTCCCGAAATCTGGAAGCGGCTCGTCGACGCAGGCATGGAATCGGGTCAGGCGTACGGAAAGTCGCTGCGTACGGTCAAGAGCTGCGTCGGGTCCAGCTGGTGCCGCTACGGTGTTCAGGACTCGGTGGGAATGGCCGTCGACCTCGAGAACCGGTACCGCGGACTGCGCTCGCCGCACAAGATCAAGTTCGGAGTGTCGGGCTGCGCACGTGAGTGCGCCGAAGCCCGCGGCAAGGACGTCGGCATCATTGCCACCGAAGGTGGCTGGAATCTCTACGTGGGCGGCAACGGTGGCCAGTCGCCCAAGCACGCCCAGTTGCTCGCGTCCAACCTCGACGACGCCACACTCGTCAGCTACATCGACCGCTATCTGATGTTCTACGTCCGCACCGCGGACCGCCTGCAACGCACCGCACCGTGGCTGGAATCGCTCGATGGGGGATTGGACCACCTCAAAGCCGTCGTCTGCGAGGACAGCCTGGGCATCGGCGCAGAACTCGAGGCAGACATGGCACGCCACGTCGCCGGCTACAAGGACGAATGGGCAGGGGTGCTGGAGGACGAGGAGAAGCTCGGCCGGTTCGTATCCTTCGTCAACGCTCCGGCCGAGGCCGATCCGACCATCGCGTTCGACGAGTCCGGCGCACGCAAGGTGCCCGTGCTGATGGGGATGCCGCGCATCGAAGCGTGACGTGATCGAGTGACGGGTTCCTGACAACTGACAGGTCACGAACCTGAGCGCATGTGCACAGGTGGGTAATCGCCGCTTAACGGCCAAGAAACACGGGCAGCGTCAAATAGCTGACCAGGAGGTACGTCATGACTGTCATCGATTCACATACTTCGGTACCGAACGATCTTTCGCGAGACTGGACCCCGGCCTGCACCCTCGACGCTCTAATCCCGGGCCGCGGGGTGGCGGTGCTGCTGCGCGGCGGCACCCAGGCGGCACTGTTCTTGCTCGACGACGGACGACTGTTCGCCGTGGGCAACATAGATCCCTACGGCCGGGCCGCAGTGATGTCGCGTGGTCTGGTCGGCGACCGTGGCGGCGAGCCCACGGTCGCGTCTCCGCTGCTCAAGCAGGTCTTCTCTCTCGTCGACGGACGTTGCCTCGACGATGCGGAGGTCTTGCTCGGCTCGTTCGAGGTCGCCACGGTCGAGGGTGTCGTGCTCGTCCGCGGCGGATCTACGTGACCGAAAATGCCGGGGCGGACATGCCTCTGGCCGGGTTCACCGTCGGGGTGACGGCGTCGCGTCGCGCCGAGGAGTTCGCGACCCTGCTCGAGCGGCGTGGGGCCAGCGTGATGCACGCGCCTGCGATCAGGATCATCCCGCTCGCCGACGACGCAGAGTTGGAACGCGTCACCGCGGCGATCATCGCTGCACCACCCGAGATCACCGTTGCCACCACGGGAATCGGTTTTCGTGGCTGGATCGAGGCCGCCGACGGTTGGGGGCGAGCCGAGGAACTCGGTCGTGCTCTCGGTGCGTCGCGACTGTTGGCGCGCGGTCCGAAGGCCACCGGTGCCATTCGCGCGGCGGATCTGCGCGAGGAATGGTCGCCTGCCTCCGAGTCGTCCGCCGAGGTGCTCGAACATCTGCTCGCCGAGGGCGTCGAGGGCAAACGCATAGCGGTACAACTGCACGGCGCGACCACCGAGTGGGAGCCGGTTCCGGACTTCTGCGAGGTACTGCGTTGCGCCGGAGCCGAAGTGGTGCCGGTGCCCGTCTACCGTTGGACGGCGCCCGACGACCAGAGTCCGATGGATCGCATGATCGAGTCGGTCGTCGTCGGTGATCTCGACGCCATCAGCTTCACCTCGGCACCGGCGGTCGCGTCGATGCTGATGCGTGCCGACGAGAACGGCGTACTCGAGCCTCTGCTGCAGTCGATGCGTACGCGGGTGCTTCCGGTGTGCGTGGGGCCGGTCACCGCCGCCCCGCTCGAACAGCTGTCGGTTGCCACCACTGCGCCTGCGCGTGCGCGCCTCGGTGCGCTCGCCCGTCACATCGCCGAGGAGCTGCCCAGGAGAACCGGTCGCCTGCACGCAGGCGGGCATGTGGTCAGTGTTCGGGGACGGTGTGTGGTGGTCGACGGGGAGGTGCGGCCCGTGTCCCCGGCCGGGATGGCGCTGATGAAGACGTTGAGTCGCAATCCGGGGCGCGTGGTCTCCCGTGAAGACCTGTTGGCCTCGTTGCCCGGAGGGGGTGGCGATACCCACGCGGTGGAGACCGCCATGACCCGACTCCGTTCCTCACTGGGGGCACCCAAGGCGATCCAGACCGTGGTCAAACGCGGCTACCGTATCGCGTTGGACTATATAGAGACCGAATCCGACTGCGATACAAACGAACCCACGGGGGCTGTTGCCGTGAGCGAGGGGAGTAAGTACTGATGGAACCCACCTTGGTGTTGGTCGCACACGGCACTCGAAACCCGCGCGGTGTGGAGATGGTCGCCGCGCTCGCCGACGCCGTCTCGAAGCAGATCGGTACTACGCGTGTCGCCTTCGTCGACGTGCTGGGACCGTCCCCATCCGAGGTACTGCGCGACACTCCGGAATCGGCGGTCGTCGTTCCGGCATTTCTGGCATCGGGTTATCACGTCCACACCGACGTGCCGCGCGAGATCACGGACAGTGCGCACTCGTCGGTCGCCGTCACCCGTGCCCTCGGGCCCGACCCGGTGCTCGCACGAGTGATGGTCGATCGGCTCCGGGACGCCGGCTGGCGAGCCGGCCAGAGCATCGTGCTCGCGGCCGCAGGATCGTCCGATCCTCGTGCGTTGCAGGAACATCGGATCGCGGCAGCCATGCTCGCGGACGCGGCTCGGACACCGGTGAAGATCGGATACGTGGCCACCAGTACGCCGACCGTCGCGCAGGCGGTGTCCGGACTGCGGGAAGCCGGGCACGATCGAGTGTTCGTGGCGAGCTATCTGCTGGCTCGTGGGCTCTTCCACAATCGGTTGGCCGACGTGGGAGCCGACGGCGTCGGTGCGCCGCTCGGGGTGCATCCGGCCATCGTCGATCTCGTCGTCGAGCGGTACCACGAGGGTGTTCGACTGCTGGCCGGTTCGGAATTCAGTACGGTAACGGAAGAATTGTCACCGGCTCGTCGTCGCTGACGTCGGCGGGTATCACGGCGAGCGCATCACGGCCGACGAGGTGCGCCAGATGAGCTGTCCTGACCTTGGTGTCGGCTCGCCAGCGGGTACCGTCGGCCACCACGGGAACGATTCGAGGGATCGGGGCTCGAACCTCGGATGCGTTGGACAACAACCCCGTTCGCGGTGAACGCGGACCGCGAGCGGTGAGCGCGTCGACGATCGCCGGTGCCGTCAGCAGCGCCGTGCTCACTGCCGCGAGCGGATTGCCGGGGAGGCCGAGTACAACCGTACCGTCGGGCAGGGTCGCGGTGATCTGGGATCCGCCGGGACGCACGCGCACTCGCCCGACCACGGTTTCGGCACCGAGGGCGGCGAGCGTGGAGCGTAGCTGATCGGCGGCGCCTCCTCCGGTGGCTCCGACCACGACCACGAGGTCGATGTTTTCGGTACTTCCCAAGAGGTCGGCGAACGCGGTCGCCGTGTCGTCGAGCAGCAGTGCGTCCACGACGGCGATTCCACAGTGCGCCAGATACTCCGGCAGCGCCGATCCGAGTACATCCCTGGTCTCCCCGGGTGCCAGCGGACCCGATACCCGAATCTCGTTTCCGCTGATGACAATTCGTGCGCGAACCGGTCCCCGCACATCGAGTTCGGTCACCTCCGCGCTCGCGGCGAGTGACCGAACAGCAGTGTCGATCGCGGTACCCGAGGCAACCAACTCCGTTCCGGGAAGCCAGTCCTCGCCGCGGCGACGCGTGTCGTCGGTCGACGTCGCCGTCGGTGCGCGTTCTACGACGCCGGCCGGTGTCGTGACCGCGTGTTCGTCGCGAACGACCGCAGTGGCACCGGGAGGAAGCGCTGCGCCGGTCGCAATGCGTACCGCGCTGCCGTCGGCGAGTCGCGCGATGCCGGACGTCCCGGCGTAGGCGATATCGGGCCTCAGCGTCCACGGAGAGGGTCCGCTCACGGCAAATCCGTCCATCGCGGAGATGTCGACCGCAGGCAGTGCTGTTGCTGCCACCAACGGTTGCGCGAGCACGGTCCCAGCCGTGTCCTGCAACGGAATTCGATGAACCGGGAGGGCGGCTACTCGCTGTCGAATTCGTTCGTGCGCGGCGTCGATGTCGAGTACGTCCTCCGATTTCGACGAGGCTGCGGCGCGCGCGGCGACCAGATCGGCAGGGGTGTCGCAGTCCTCGATATCGGCAACCGTGACGACGCGGTGCTCGTTCGGTACGAGTGCGCGCATCGGGGCACCCTCGACGGTATCGAGCGCCGCCATCGCCGAGCGCAGCGCGCTGTAGCGCCAGACTCCGAGCAGGAACTGGGTGCGACCGGTGGCGTCGGCCGCGAACACTGCGTCGGTCTCGACTCGGTGGAACTGATCGATCAGTGACTGCACCGCAGAAGCATTCAGCAGTGGTATGTCCGACGCTACGACTGCGACCAGATCGGCTGTCCCGTCGAGTGTTTCGAGTCCGGCGGCCAGAGCTGCCACCGGGCCGCCGCCGGCGGGGAACTCTCGGGTCTGCACAACCGAACCCGGTACTGCGTCGCGTGTGGGGCCCACCAGTACCGTTCGGCGACAGTCCGAGACGGCCGCCACTGCAATGTCGACCAGTCGTCGTCCGCCGACGGTGAGCGCGGGCTTGTCGACTTCTGCCGATGCGGTGCCGGCAAGGCCTGCCATTCGCGATCCGCGACCACCCGCGAGCACGATGGCGTCGCATATCGGCTCGGTCGACGAGCCGCTCACCGGTGCGATCCCATCACGTCGGCAGCGGCACGTTCTGCAGTCGAACCTGGCCGCGCGCGATGGTCTTACCGCTGTCGGTCGCGGTGATCGTGACCAGCCAGAGTTGCTGAACGCGGCCCTGCTGCAACGGTTCCGCGAGAACGTCCACCCGTCCGCCTTTGCTGGCGCGTAGGAAATCGGTTCCGTTGTGCACTCCGACCGCGAACTCGCCGCGATCCTTGACCGCCTCACTCGCACCGATGCTCGCGGCGCTCTCCACAGCGCTGGTGTAGACCCCACCGTGCACGACGCCCCAGGGCGTGAAATGTTCCTCGGTCAACTCGATGTGCCCCGCTACCCGCGTGCCCGAGACCTCGTCGATCACCAGGCCGGCCGCGGCGACGAAAGTGCTCGCCTTGGACAGGGCGAACTTCGCCGTAGGGCGTGGATCGAACTGCCCGAGCCGATCTCCGATGTTCATCCTTCGAGATTAGTGGTCGACGTCGGAGGCTGGGGGAGCGCCCCGAAGTCGAAGCGAACGGACTTCAGCGACACTCGCCCGTCGCGGATCTCGACACCTTCACCGCGCAGCGTCTCGAGTTGTCTCGTCGCCAGATGCGCCGCAGGCTTTCCGCTTGCACCCAGGACACGGTGCCACGGCAGATCGGCGGAGTCGGTCCGCATGATCCACCCGACGATGCGGGGGCTGGACAGGTCGGCCGCCGCCGCGATGTCCCCGTAGGTGGCAACGGAACCGACGGGAATCGACGCGACCAACGCGCGTACCCGCTCCACCTGCGCCTCGGTGATCGGAGCCATCTACAGCAGGGATCGCACCAGCTCGGCCACGTCGGCCGGCTTGGCCTGGCCGACCATGTGATCGCAGTCGAGTTCGACGGTGCGCAGGTTCTCGCCGAGCTTGTCTCGGAGCGCGGACACGAATTCTTCGGTCACGTAAGGAGGTTCGACGCGCATGGCCCGCACCACGATGGTCGGGACGCTCTCGGCGGGCACCACGATCGGACGAGCGAGCTCGCCCCACGTCGCAACGATGGCCGGAATCGACATTCGCCACGCGACCTTCCCGCCGTCGGCGGGGACCAGGTGATCGGCGACCTCGCGGTCGAGCAACTCGGTGGGCACGTCCGCCCAAGCCCCGTGAATCTTCTCCGAACGCGCCTCGTCGGCGTCGGTGTAATCGGGGGACTTCGCAGTGGCCTCGGCGACCTCGAGCAGCTCCTCCGGCGGCAAGGCAGTCGCAGGATCGAGCAGCACCAGCGCGCGCACCACCTCCGGGAACTGCTGTGCGAGATGCACGGCCAACGCGCCGCCGTACGAATGTCCGAGCACCACGACCGGACCGCGCGCATGGGCGTCGAGCACGGCCTTCAGTGCGGTGACCTGAGCGTCGATGTCCCACGGTGGAACGGACGGAGAACGGCCGTGGCCGATCAGATCGGGAGCCAGAACGCGGGCCTCGGGCAGGTGATTCTCGGCGAGGTCCCACCAACGGGCACCGTGACCGGTCACACCGTGAACGGCGAGGATTTCGGGACCGTCTGCGGGTCCGAACGTATGCAGATTCAACTCGGGCACGTGAACCACTATGCCGCATCTGCTCAGGACCAACGAAACAACCGGATTGCACACGCGGTTCCGACGACCACGGTGGCCCCCAGCCCGATCGGTCCGGCTATGTCGATCGGGGTTCCGGCCCAGGCAGACCCCAGCGCAGTAACGGTGGCACCGAAGGGAAGAAGCTCTCCGACGGCGATCAGCGGACCGGGCAGGTCTGCGACGGGGCCGAACAGTCCGCCGCCGGCACCGAGTATCAAGAACAGGGTGAGGCCGATCGCGACGGCAGAGTTCGCTGTGGGTGCGACGGCCGCCACCACGATCCCCAGCGAGTACATCGCCGCTGCACCCAGCACCAGAATTGCCGCAACCAGGATCGGGTTGTGCGGGGGAGTGATTCCGAACAGCAGGGCCGCAGTGGACAAAGCGATACCGATTCCGAGTGTCGCTTGCACTGCGCTGGTGATCACCTGCGCAGCCAGCACCTGCGTCGGCCCGATCGGTGTCGTCGACAGCCTCTTCAGCACGCCGGACTTCCGATAGAGCGCAAGAAAGCTCGGCATGTTCACGATTCCGATGACGGCGACGATCATGGTCAGGGCAAGCGGCAGGACGAACCGATCGAATGCTGTGATTGCGCCCGGCCCGACGATTTCGGCCGACGTACCGGATCCGTTCATTACCAGTACGAGAACCGGGAGGGCGATGGGGACGATCAGGCCGGCCGTGTCCCGGGTGACCATGCGCATTTCGGCCCCGACGAGTGCGCCGGTGGCGCGCAGGCCTGGACGAGGCGCAGCGTGGATGTCGCATGCGGTCATGCCGTCCTCCGTTCGGTCAGCGTCAGGAATGCGTCCTCGAGGGTGGCCCGGTGGTCGCCTCCGAGGCCGGCATCGGCGATCAGAGACTCCGGTGTGCCGGTGGCCGCGACGGCCCCTCGATCGAGGACGGTGATGCGATCGCACAGGCGGTGTACTTCGTCCATGTGATGGCTGACCAGCAGGATGGTGACACCGTCTGCGCGGAGGTCCTCGATCAGTCGCCACACGGTGCGTCGTGCATCCGGGTCGAGTCCGGTGGTGAGCTCGTCGAGCATGACAACCCGAGGGGAGCCGATCAGTGCGAGGACCACCGACAACCGCTGTTGCTGGCCTCCGGACAACCGCTCGTACCGCACCCGGCGGTGCTCGTGCAGGCCCACCGCGCGGACGAGAGCGTCTCGATCGGCGGGTCGACGGTAGAAGGAGGCGAACAGATCGACCAGTTCCTCAACGGTGAGCGCGGTGTGAAGGTCGTTGGACTGCAGCTGTACTCCCAGAACCGCGCGTACTCGATTGCGGTCGGTGAAGGGGTCGAGTCCCAGAACTCGCACGGCACCGGAGCTCGGCTTACGAAGGCCCGCAATGGTTTCGACCAGGGTCGTCTTACCGGCGCCGTTGCGCCCGAGCAGGCCGTGCGTCTCGCCTTCGCGGACCGAGAGGCTGACGCCTGCCACGGCGGTGCGCTCTCGATAACGCTGGGTGATACCTCGAACGTCTATCGCTGCCATCCGATGTTCCCTTCTCGATCGTGTCGATCTCGACGCTAGATCCGCCATGGCCTGCGCACAGGTGCCGATCGTCACCGAAGGGGATCGTGACTTTCGGCAGGGGCGTGCGGGTGGAGCGGGCGATAGGGTCGACAGAATGAGACGCCTCGGACCCGACGTTCTGGCCGGTGCGTTCGTGTCCGCGCTCGCGGTCGCGATGGGCGCTCTCGTCGTCTTCGATCGGTCGATCGCCGACGGTCTCTCGGTTCCGCGTTGGGCCTGGGCTGCGCTGTTCGCAGCCTTCCTGCTCGTGCAGACCGCGGGCATGTGGTGGGAAGACCGGCTGCCGGATCGTCTCGTCCGCGCGAGCTTCGCCACCCAGGTGATGCTGGCACCGGTTCTCGTGCTGACCGCCCCGACTGCAGGTTGGTTGCCCATTCTGTTGGTGTTCACCTCGACGTTCGCCGTGTATCGGGTGTCCGGCTCGTCGGTGGCGGTCATTGTTGCGGTCTACACCTGCTGTGTGGGGGTGTCGGTTGCGATTCGGGGTGGACGGATCTCGGAAATCGCGCTGATAATGTCGATCTACGGAGCGCTGCAGGTGGCCAGCGCGTTGTCGGTGACTGCACAGCTGCGACAGGCTCGGTTGCGCCGGGAACTTGTGGTCGCGCACGCCGAACTGCGCACCGCCAGTGCGTTGTTGAACGATTCCTCCCGTGCCGACGAGCGATTGCGCATCGCGCGCGAGCTGCACGATGTGCTCGGTCACCAGCTCACCGCACTGAGCCTCGAGCTCGAGGTGGCGTCCCATCAGGTCTCCGAGCCTGGGCGCGAGCATGTCGTTCGGGCCCGATCCATCGCACGTGACCTGCTCGGCGACGTTCGGTCGACCGTCGGCGAAGTGCGCAGCAGGACTCCGGTGCTGGGGGAGTCGCTCGATCGTCTGGTTGCGCAGCTGCCCGAACCGGTCGTGCATCTTACGGTCGACCCCGAGATCAGGGTCGACGAAGCTCGGGCGGTGGCGGTGGTCCGCTGCGTGCAGGAGATGATCACCAACACCATTCGCCATGCGAATGCCGATGAGATGTGGATCGAGTTACGCGCGGATTCGACCGGTGCGCTATCGGTCTCGGTGCGCGACGACGGCCGGGCGTCGGCCGACTTCGAGCCGGGGCACGGGCTGCAGGGAATCCGAGAGCGCATCGAAGGACTGGGCGGTACGGTCACCTTTTCGGTCGATCGCGGATTCACGGTCCACGCGACGGTGCCTGCCCCGTGATCACGGTCTTGATCGTCGACGACCACACTCTGGTTCGGCAGGGTATCCGCAGCCTGCTCGAACTGGATCCCGACATCGAGGTGACCGGTGAGGCGGACAACGGTGCCGCTGCGGTCGCGTCGATCGAACTCGATGCTCCAGATGTGGTGTTGCTCGATCTGCGCATGCCGCGCTTCGACGGCCTGTGGACGCTTCGGGTATTGCAGGACAGGGAAATACGGGTCCCGGTCTTGGTTCTGACGACGTTCGACGACGACGAGTTGGTACTCGGGGCGCTGCGTGCGGGTGCGAAGGGCTATCTGCTCAAGGACGTGACCTTCGAGCGGCTCGGTGGTGCCGTACGCGAACTCGCGGCCGGGCGAACCTTGGCGCAACCTGCCATCACAGAGAGACTGCTGGACGCTTTTCGGACCGGCAAGCACGGCCCGAGCGACGTCGTGATCGCCGAAACACTCACGGCCCGCGAGATCGACGTACTGCGCCTGGTGGCAAGTGGATACACCAATAGAGCAATAGCCGACGCGTTGCATCTGGCCGAGGGGACCGTGAAGAACCACGTGTCGTCGGCGATTCTCAAACTCGGGGCCAGAGATCGCACCAGCGCGGTTCTGCGTGCGCTGAGCGGCGGGTTGCTCGACTGATTTAGAACGCATTCTTGTCATGGCGCAATTGGGTGTGTCGGTGGTTCGTGATTGCATGTCCCGCATGAGCACGGACGGCAGACACGGCGCGACGGTCACCCTCGTCCGTGCACCCAGGGTGGCGCAGCCGCCCCGCCGGTGGACCGATTCCGCTGCCCGGTTGCTGGCGTGGACTCCCGATTCGGCGGCGGAGGCGGCTCAGGGCGCTCCTCGATGGAACCCCTGGCAGGTGCTCGGCGGGCCCGGCTCGGGAAAGACAGCGCTCGTGGCCGACTACGCAGTCTCCCGAATCGTGTCCGGCGATCCGGAATCGGTCCTGGTGCTCACTCAGTCGAAGCGCGCGTCCATCACGCTCCGCGAGCAGATCACCGCCGGTCTGTTCAGCGGCGATCACGCGCTGCGCGCCACGCGCGAACCGCTGGTACGTACGGTGCACTCCTATGCGTTCGCGGTACTCAGGTTGCAGGCCTCCCTCTACGGCAATCCGCCTCCTCGACTGCTGACCGGTGCCGAGCAGGACGCGGTGGTCCGCGAGATGCTGCGGGGCGACATCGAGGACGGCGCAACCGACTGGCCGGATCGATTGCGCCCGGCTCTCGGTACCGCAGGATTCGTCACCGCGGTGCGAGACATGATGCTCCGATCCGCAGAACGCGGAATCGGACCCGAGGATCTGGTCAAGCTGGGCCGCACGCACGGCCGACCCGAATGGATCGCCGTCGGCAAATTCGCGGCTCGATACGAACAAGCCATGTTGCTGCGCGGCGCAGTCGGCGTCGAAGCCGCAGGGGCCACGGCACCGGGCCTCGACGCGGCCGAGCTCATCGGCAGCGCACTGATGGCGTTCGCCACCGACCCGGATCTGCTGCGCAGTGAGCGCGCCCGCATCCGGCACCTCGTCGTCGACGATGCACAGCACCTCGATCCGCAAGCTGCGCAGTTGATTCGGTTGATCGGCACCGATACCGAATCGACCGTGATCGCCGGGGACCCCGATCAATCCGTCTTCACGTTCCGTGGAGCGGATCCCACGTTCGTGGCCGATCTGCTCGATGCGGACTCGCCTCGACGGGTGGTCCTGACGCGGAACTTTCGATCGGTGCCTGCAGTGGCGGAACTGACCGACATCGTGGCGGGGCGACTGCCCGGGCTCGGTCGGCACCGCAGTCCCGAGCCGGTGGCCACGGCTCGGTTCGGCGAGCCGGAGGCCCGGGTACACGTCGTGTCTTCGCCTGCCAAGGAAGCCGCGATCATCTCCGACGCCATGCGACGCGCGCACCTGATCGACGGAATGCCCTGGTCCGAGATGGCGATCGTCGTGCGGTCGGTCCCGCGTACCGTCGCGCCGCTGCGTCGCGCTCTGCACGCGGCCGGTGTCCCCATGATCACCCCGGCTTCGGAGTTGCCGTTGCATCGCCAGCACGGAGCGGTGGGCTTGCTGCTGGTGCTGCGGGCGATCTCCGACCCGTCGTTCGACGGAGAAGATGCGCTGGCTCTGCTGTCCGGCCCGATCGGGGGTGCCGATCCGGTAGGTCTGCGGCGGCTGCGCCGAGGTGTCCGCAGACTCGAACTGGCCTCGGGCGGCGAGCGCGATTCGGCCGAACTGCTCAGAGTCGTTCTCACCGGCGAGACGCGAGAGAAGTTCGGGTGGATCACTGGTCTGTCGGACGTGGAAGCGGCACCGCTGCGACGAGCACTGAGCGTCGTTCGTAAGGCGCGAGCGGTGGCTCGGGAGGGCCGCGGAGTCGAGGACGTGCTGTGGGCTGCGTGGCAGGCGTCCGGACTCGAGCGGCGTTGGGCCGCCGCGTCCGCGTGGGGTGGGTCCGCGGGTGCTCAGGCCGATCGAGACCTCGACGCGGTGGTCGCACTCTTCGACGCCGCGGCGGCCTACGTCGACAGGCTGCCGCGCGCGCAGCTGGGCGGATTCCTCGATTACATTGCGCAGCAACAGATTCCTACCTCGAGCTCGAATCGTTCGACTGCGCCGGCCGATGCGGTGACGCTGCTCAGCGCGCACTCGGCAGCCGGTCGCGAATGGGAACTGGTGGCGGTCGCCGGGGTTCAGGAGGGGCTGTGGCCGGGTCTGCGAGCGCGCGGCAGCCTCCTCGGAACCGACACGCTCGTCGATCTGGTGTCCGGCAAGGTCGACGCGGCTGCGGCCCTCGACGGACGACTGTCGAAAGCTGCACCGCTACTCGCCGAGGAACGCAAGCTCTTCCTCGTGGCGTGCAGTCGCGCGCGCTCCACTCTGCTCGTCACCGCCGTGGACTCGAGCACGGGCGATACCGATCTGGTCCGCTCCCGATTCGTCGACGAACTCCGGGGAGTCGACGGCGACGCAGATCCCGTCCCGCTGCCCGAAGGTTCCGAGCCGCCGACCCCGCACCGGGTGTTGGCATTACCGATGTTGGTCGCCGAGCTTCGCGGGGTCGTCTGTGATCCCGTTGTCGCCGAACACGATCCGGACAAGCGAGCGCGCGCCGCGCGGCACCTGGCCACACTCGCCGAGGCCGGCGTCCGAGGCGCACATCCCGACGAGTGGTTCGGAATTGCGGGCCTCAGCACCAGCGAGCCCCTGTGGCACCTCGGCGATGGGCCGGTCCCGCTCTCGCCATCGACGGTGGAACAGCTCACCACGTGCCCGCTGCGCTGGATGCTCGAACGTCACGGAGGAAACGACGGCACCAACACTCACGCCGTCACCGGAACCCTCGTGCACACTCTGGTGCAGGCGGTGGCAGGCCGGATTCCACCGGACCAGCTCAGGCGGGCACTCGAGACGGCGTGGGATGCAGTCGATCTCGGATCACAGTGGTTCTCGCGTCACGAGCTCGATCGAACCGGGGCGATGCTCGACACGTTCGAGAATTGGCTGCAGGGCACCCGAGGCGAGCTCACCGAGGCGGGCGTCGAGGTACAGGTCGACGGCATTCTGGCCGCCCGATCCGAGGACGAGCCTGCGGTCGCCCTGCGCGGCCGGATCGATCGGCTCGAACACGATCCGGACGGCCGCCCGGTCGTCATCGACGTCAAGACGGCCAAAACGGTGATGTCCAAGGAAGACGCGCGCAATCACCATCAATTGGCTACGTATCAGGTCGCCGCTGCCGCGGGCGCAATCGAGGGAGAGCCCGCGGGCGAACCCGGGGGTGCCCGGTTGGTGTTCGTGGCCAAACCGCACAACAAGGACGGCGCAACGCAGCGGATCCAGGAGGTGCCGACACCGGAGAAACTCGAGGAATGGCGAGACACCGTCCACCGGGCGGCCTCGGCGACGCAGGGTCCCGTCTTCGAAGCCAGAGTCAACGACGGGTGCAGACATTGCCCCGTCAAATCCAGTTGCCCGGCCCACGAGACAGGACGGCAGGTGACCGAGCAGTGACCGCCTCGGCGACGCGCAGCGCAACCGTGCGGGTCTCACCCGTCGAACTGTCCCGCGCCCTCGGGCAGAAGCACCCACCCACCGACGAGCAGGCGGCGGTGATCGCCGCCCCACCCGGTCCGACGCTCGTCGTGGCAGGCGCAGGGGCTGGGAAGACCGAGACGATGGCCGCGCGAGTGGTGTGGATGGTGGCCAACGGGTTCGTCGATCCGGATCAGGTACTCGGACTGACCTTCACCCGCAAGGCTGCGCAGCAACTGACGTCCCGAATCCGCGCTCGGCTGGCGCGGCTCGCCGGGTCGGATCTGGTGCGCGCGCTGGATCCGAGTCTGGCACTGCGCGAACGGATTCTCGCCGCCGAGCCGGAGGTGAGCACCTACCACTCGTATGCCGGGCGACTGCTCACCGAGCACGGCCTGTTGCTGCCCATCGAGCCCTCCGCGACGCTGCTGTCGGAGACCGAACTGTGGCAGCTCGCGCATCGTGTGGTCAGCACGTGGGACGGCGATCTCGACACCGACCGAAATCCCACGTCGGTGACCGAGGCGGTACTCGCCCTCTCCGGTCAGCTGGCCGAGCATCTGGTGGACCCCGACCAGCTGCGCGAGGCGCACGTGGAACTCGAGAAATTGGTGCACACACTCGGCCCCGGTCCGCGTCAACGTGGTGGGCCGACCAAGGAGCTGCTCAACATCCTCGATGCCCAACATCAACGAATCACGTTGCTGCCGTTGGTGGAACGACTCGCGCAGACGCTTCGGCACGAAGGGGCACTGGATTTCGGTTCGCAGATGTCGATGGCGGCGCGGGTCGCGGCCGAACATCGCGAAGTGGGAATCGCAGAGCGGCAACGCTTTCGGCTCGTTCTGCTCGACGAATACCAGGACACCGGTCATGCCCAGCGGGTGCTGCTGTCCTCACTGTTCGGATCCGGTAGCGATGCCACCCTGGCGCTGACAGCCGTGGGCGATCCGATGCAGTCGATCTACGGGTGGCGAGGGGCGTCGGCGGCGAACCTGCCGCGGTTCGCCACCGATTTCCCGCAGGCGGACGGCAGTCCGGCACCGCGGCTCGAACTCCTCACCAGCTGGCGCAACCCGCCCGAGGCACTCGCTCTCGCCAATCTGATCACCGACCCCCTGCGCCGCGTCGGTGTACCGGTGCCGACCCTGCGGGCCCGGCCGGGCGCGGTGCCCGGCGATGTACGGCTGGCCGTCACCGACACCGTCCTCGACGAACGGGAATGGATCGCCGACCGAATAGCCGAGCACTACCGCGACGCCCTCGAACTGGACCGGCCTCCGCCCAGTGCCGCGGTACTCGTGCGGCGCAACGCCGATGCCGAGCCGATCGCCGAGGTGCTGCGTAGCCGTGGCCTACCCGTCGAGGTGGTCGGGCTCGGCGGATTGCTGCATGTGCCGGAGGTCGCCGACATCACCGCGATGCTGCGTCTGGTGGCCGATCCGACTGCGGGCAGCTCGGCCATGCGCATCCTCACGGGCTCCCGATGGCAGATCGGGGCCGCCGATCTGCGGGCGCTCGCTCAGCGCGCCAAGGAGCTCGAGATTCGGGGCGGCTACGGCACCGCGGGCCGTGTCGACGACCCACAGGCGCTCGACGCCGCGCTCGGAAGTGCCCTGCCGGGGGAACAGTCGGAGCAGGCCGGTCTGGCCGACGCCATCGCCGATCCAGGTTCGGCCGAACGATATTCGGAGGCCGGGCACCGACGCATCACTGCGCTCGCCGGAGAACTACATCTGTTGCGCGACCGAATCGGGCAGCCGCTGACGGAACTGGTCGCCGACATCGAACGCATCATGGGCATCGGCGTCGAAGCGCAGGCGCGGACACCGTTCGGTGTCGATGGTGCAGTCGGGCGCGAGCATCTCGACGAATTCGCCCATGTGGTGGCCGATTACGCCGACAATCCAACGGCCACGGTCACCGGATTCCTGTCGTTCCTCGCGGCGGCAGAGACTGTCGAGGACGGGTTGGCTCCGGGCGAGGTCGAGGTCGCCCCGCATCGAGTACAGGTGCTGACGGTGCATTCGGCGAAGGGCCTCGAATGGGAGGTCGTGGCCGTACCGCACGTGGCGACCGGAGTGTTCCCGTCCTCGAACGCCTCGTCGACCTGGCTCGGGGCGATGGCCGAACTGCCGCCGTCCCTGCGCGGCGACCGCGCTCTCGACGGTGAAGGTTCCGAGGGGGTACCGGTACTCGAGCTCGAGGACCTCTACAACCGAAAGGACCTCGAGGACGCCGTCAAGCGGCACAAGGATGCACTCGCTCGGCGTCGGCTCGCGGAGGATCGTCGACTGTTCTACGTTGCACTCACCAGAACCGAACGGGTGCTGCTGGTCTCGGCGCATCAGTGGGACGAGACGTCCACGAAGCCTCGTGGCCCGTCCGAGTTTCTCGACGAGCTCCACCGGTACACCTCGACGGCCGAGGACGCCGTCGCGGTGGTCGAGCAGTGGGCACCGGCCCCCGAAGCCGGAGCCGTCAACCCGTTGGGGGCCGAGCCGCATACGGCATCCTGGCCGCGAGATCCGCTCGGGCCGCGGCGAGGCGCGATCGAGAGTGGTGCGGCCGACGTTCTGCGGGCCCTGGCCGACAGGGCCGGCTCCCACCATGATTCGGACGAAGACGAGGACGAGGACGACCCGGAGGAGTGGGGCTTCGACGTCCGGACCTTGCTGGCCGAGCGCTCGGCGCGGGCCGTTGCCGGGGTCGATGTCGCACTACCCGAGAACCTGTCGGTGACGCAGCTGGTCGACTTGGCGGCAGATCCGGATGCGCTCGCCTCGCGACTGCGCCGGCCACTTCCGTTTCCCCCGAATCCGTTGGCGCGCCGGGGAACAGCGTTTCACGCGTGGATCGAGCGCCGGTTCGGCGCGACCCGACTGCTCGATCTCGACGAACTGCCGGGCTCCGCCGATACCGGTGCTTCTGCCGATGTGGACCTGGACACTCTTCAGCGGGCGTTCGAGGCCTCCGATTGGGCTCTGCGCAGTCCGGTGGAGGTAGAGGTGCCGTTCGAGACGTCGGTGGCTGGAACAGTGCTGCGCGGTCGGATCGACGCGGTGTTCGCCGACCCGGACGGCGGCTGGACCGTCGTCGACTGGAAGACCGGAGCCGAACCGTCGGCGTCCGAGCAGCAGGCGGTGGCGATGCAGCTGGCGGCGTACCGGCTGGCGTGGGCGGAGTTGATGTCCGTCGGTCGTGCCGAGCCGGTACCGCTCGATCGCGTCCGTGCGGCGTTCCACTACGTCCGCAGCGGTCGTACCATCTCGCCCGACAAGCTGCCTGACGCAACAGCTTTGGCGGCGTTGCTCGAAGGTCGATCCGTCGTGGACGACGTCGGCACTACGGTGCCAGTCGACGAGCTTTCAGAGCCTCGGTGACCAGTGGGATCTGCAGGGGGAGACGAGCGATCATGGCGGCCTTCAAGGCCGGTGACGTCTTGGAGCTGCGTACGTACTTCCATGCGAGGTTGATGTTGGCGGGGAATACCGTGACGAACAGGCCCGCTGCCAACGCACCGCCCACTCGACGGGTGCGGGGTGCGGCCAACGTGGCAGCGACAGCGAGCTCGGCTACTCCCGATACCTGGGTGTACGTCCGCGCCGAACCTGGCAGGGCGGTCGGTACCTGCGCATCGAAGAATTGGGGAGTGACGAAATGGAGTACTCCGGCGCCGGCGAGCAATCCCGCGAGACGCAGCGCTGCGGCCTGACTCGGTCTCTGTGTCATGCACACACCGTGCCACACGGTGCTGCATCCGCCCATCCGGTCCGCTCGAAGCGGTCGGTTGTCGACGCAGAAGCGCGGCATGGGGTTACGCTGCGTGCCGTGAATGATCTCGACTTCGGTGAGCACCTCGGTGGGCGACGTGGGAGGTAGGTTGCGCACGCGCCTGGGGGACAGCGGCGCGTTGACCGACAAGCCCGATTTCGCGCTGGTAGGTGTGCTGCGGGTTCCGGAAATCGAATCCAGCCCGTGGAGCGCGATCTACAAGCGGGTTCTGATGGCGTTGGGAATTCTCTTTCTCGCGGCGTTCGTCGTCTACCTCGATCGCGACGGCTACAGCGACAATCAGAACGGCGAGCTGTCGTTCCTCGACGCGTTCTATTACGCGACGGTGTCGTTGTCGACCACCGGATACGGTGACATCGCGCCGATGAGTCCGTCTGCGCGGCTGGTCAACATTCTGGTCATCACCCCCTTACGAGTCCTGTTCCTCATTCTGTTGGTCGGCACCACGCTGTCGGTTCTCACCGAGCGGTCTCGACAGGCATTCAAAATTCAGCGATGGAGACGCAGCGTGCGCAATCACACCGTGGTCATCGGTTTCGGTACCAAGGGCCGAACCGCAGTCGACGCGATGCTCGGCGACGGAGTGTCGGCCTCGGACATCGTCGTGGTCGACACCGACCAGACCGTGCTCGACGCGGCCTCGGCGATGGGTCTGGTCACCGTCCACGGCTCGGCTACCAAGTCCGATGTGCTTCGGCTCACGGGCGCTCAACATGCCGCGGCCATCATCGTGGCGACCAATCGCGACGACACGGCGGTCCTGGTGACGCTGACGGCCAGGGAAATCGCTCCGAAGGCCAAGATCGTCGCCGCGATCCGAGAGGCCGAGAACACGCACCTGGTGCGCCAATCCGGCGCGGACTCGGTGGTCGTCTCGTCCGAGACGGCGGGTCGGCTGCTCGGAATTGCCACGTCCACACCGTCCGTCGTGGAGATGATCGAGGATCTTCTCACCCCGGAGGCAGGCTTCGCCGTCGCAGAGCGAGAGGTGGAGCGGGACGAGGTGGGCGGTTCACCGCGTCACCTGGCCGACATCGTGTTGGGAGTGGTTCGGGGCGGCAAGCTGTTCCGTGTGGGATCACCCGAGGTCGACGCGATCGAGGCAACCGACCGACTGCTGTACATCCGTCGCGTGGCCGACTGAGCAGGCCCAGTAGGGTCGTGAGCGTGCCGAATTTTCAGCTCGTCCATCCACCTCGACTGTCTCGATCACCGCTCGACCGGGCCGAGGAATTGCGCCGCGACACAGCGGCACTGGCCGCCGGTTGGTCCACGGCTCGCATACTCGACGTGGACGGTCGCGGCAGATTCGCAGTGGACGACGGTGGTCTGGTCTTCGTCGACGCCGCAGACGTGGCCACGGAACCGACCGAGGACGCGGTCTTCCTCGGAATTCATGGCGACCGGCACCTGTGGACCCGACGCGTCGAACTACTTCAGGGCACGCTGGGAGACCTGCGAACCGACGGCGAGCGCCTCGACAGTGTGTCGCTGTCGATGGTCACCGGGGCTCTGGCCATCCTCAATTGGCACGCCAGTGCGCGGTTCAGCTCGCTCGACGGCGCTCCGTCCGTTCCGTCGGCTGCAGGCTGGTCGCGGACCAGCACGTCCTCGGGTCACGAAGAGTTTCCGCGCACCGATCCTGCGGTGATCTGCCTGGTTCACGACGGCGCGAATCGAGTGCTGTTGGCGCGCGCACCGATGTGGCCCGAACGTCGGTTCTCGGTGTTGGCCGGATTCGTCGAGGCCGGCGAATCGCTGGAGACCTGTGTCGCGCGGGAGATCAAGGAAGAAGTGGGGCTGGACGTATCCGGCATCGAATATCTCGGCAGTCAGCCGTGGCCGTTTCCGCGTTCGGTGATGATCGGCTTCTCGGCCGTCGCCGACCCGGATCAGCCGCTCGCGTTCCAGGACGGCGAGATCGCCGAGGCGCACTGGTTCGAGCGGACCGAGGTCGTCGCCGCCCTCGAACTGGGCGACTGGGGATCGGAGTCGACGTCTCGATTGCTGCTTCCCGGATCCATCTCGATCGCTCGCGGGATGCTGGAGGCGTGGGCAGCGACGACCTGACGCCCGATCAGAGCGAGAGAGCGCGCTTGACCTCGGCGAGGCTGGGATTGGTTGCCGTCGATCCGTCCGCGAACTGCACGGTGGGCACGATGTGGTTTCCGTTGTTGACGCTGCCGACGAACTCGGCGGACTCGGGGTTCTGCTCGATGTCGATCTCGGAGTAGGCGATTCCCGCCTCGTCGAGCTGAGTCTTGAGCCGGCGGCAGTACCCGCACCAGGTGGTGGAGTAGACGGTCAGCGCGGCCGGGGTTTGTGGGGTGTTCTCGGTAGTGGTCACGGAGACAGTCAACAGCAGGGCGCAGGTGATTGTTCCGTGACGGCCGCCTCGGCGAGTCTCGGCGGCGTCGGGCCCGGACATCGCTGTCGGTAGGCACTGACACAATGGACCCATGGCTGACGACGCGATGACTGCCGGTCTCGATCCGGAGCAATCCGCGGCAGTGCTGGCCCCTCGCGGTCCGGTCTGTGTGCTCGCCGGGGCGGGAACGGGTAAGACCCGCACGATCACTCGACGCATCGCGCATCTCGTGTCCGCGGGGCACGTGTCCTCCGGCCAGGTATTGGCGGTCACCTTCACCGCGCGGGCGGCCGGTGAGATGCGCGGCCGTCTTCGAGAACTCGGCGTCGGGGGAGAGGGACCTCCGGTGCAGGCTCGTACCTTCCACGCTGCCGCGATGCGCCAGCTCAAATATTTCTGGCCACAGGTCGTCGGCGACACCGGGTGGCAGTTGCTCGACCGTAAGTTCACCGTGGTCTCGCAGGCGGCGAACCGGGCCGGCGTCTCCACCTCCACCGACGCCATCCGCGACCTCGCGGGCGAGATCGAGTGGGCGAAAGGCTCGTTGATCGCCCCCGAGGACTACCCGCGCATAGCGGCGAGCAACCGACGCGACGTGCCCATGGACGCAGCCAAGGTCGCTGCGGTGTACGCGGGATACGAAGAACTCAAATCTCGCGGCGGCGACGGCATGTTGCTCGACTTCGACGATCTGCTGCTGCACACCGCCGCGGCGCTCGAAGAGCACTCTTCGGTGGCCGACGAATTCCGCGAACGGTATCGCTGCTTCGTCGTCGACGAGTATCAGGACGTGACGCCGCTCCAACAGCGGGTTCTCGACGCCTGGGTGGGCGATCGTGACGACCTCACCGTCGTCGGGGATGCGAATCAGACGATCTACTCGTTCACCGGAGCGTCCCCTCGCTACCTGCTCGACTTCTCTCGCAAGTATCCCGAGGCCACCGTTGTCCGTCTCGAACGTGACTACCGATCGACACCGGAGGTCGTGTCGTTGGCCAATCGCGTGATCGGTGCCGCGCGGGGTCGCATTGCGGGCACTCGGCTGCAGCTGATCGGTCAGCGTGATTCCGGTCCGGAGCCGGAGTTCTTCGAATACGACGACGAGCCCGCCGAAGCGGACGGAGTGGCACGCGCGGTGAAGAGGTTGATCTCGAAAGGCGTCGAGCCTGCCGAGATCGCAATTCTGTACCGCATCAATGCGCAGTCCGAGGCGCACGAGCAGGCCCTGACCGAGCTGAAGATTCCCTATCAGGTTCGCGGCGGCGAGGGTTTCTTCACTCGACCCGAAGTGCGGCAGGGAGTCAATGCACTGCGCCAGGCTGCTGGCCGAGACGATCTACCCGACGGTTCTCGTTCCGGGGACGGCCTGACCGGTCTGGTTCGGGCCGTGCTGGCTCCACTGGGGTTGACCGCTACCGAGCCGACCGGTGCGCAGGCGCGGGAGAAGTGGGCCTCCCTGGGAGGTCTCGTGCAACTCACCGAGGAATTGTTGCTGCACGACCCCGAACTGACCCTCGACTCACTTCTCGGTGAACTCGCGGCTCGCGCCGAGGCGCGACATCCACCGACGGTGCAGGGCGTGACGCTGGCCTCGCTGCATGCGGCGAAGGGGCTCGAGTGGGATGCAGTGTTCATCGTCGGGCTTGCCGACGGAACGCTGCCGATATCTCACGCGATCGGCAACGATCCCAGTGCGAACAACGAGGCCGCCGTCGAGGAAGAGCGTCGCCTTCTCTACGTGGGTGTCACCCGGGCGCGGGTCCACCTGCACCTGTCGTGGGCCCTGGCCCGTAACGAGGGTGGGCGCAAGTCGCGTCGCCGCTCCCGATTCCTCGTCGGATTGGTGCCCGAGGATTCGCCCGCGTCGCGCATCGCGGCACCCGCGGCCAAGAGGTCGGGGCCCAAGTGCAGAATCTGCGGTAAGCCGTTGATCGGCACGTCGGCCACGATGCTCGGACGATGCGATAGCTGCCCGTCCAACGTGGACATCGCCCTGCTCGACGCGTTGAAGTCGTGGCGCTTGGACAAGTCTCGTGAACTCAAGGTGCCCGCATACGTCGTGTTCAGTGACAACACGTTGACTGCTATCGCCGAACAGCAACCGCAGGACGAGCGTGGGCTTGTTGCGATACCGGGAATCGGGGCCAAGAAGCTCGAGCGCTTCGGCGAGGACGTGCTCACGGTGGTGCGGTCCTCCGACCGGTAACCGTCCGTCGAACAGTTGCCGTAAAACTGCTGGTCAAAAATAACTTGTGCAGATCTCGGCGGGGGGCTTAGTCTGTTTCTCGTGTCGCGGGAGACCGCACACTGCCCAGTCCGCCCACGAGACCAGAACAGGAGCTGAAGAACATGATCGACACATTCGACATCGCCGGTGCAAGAGCAACCGTCGTGCTCAGCCCTGTCTGCGGTGCAACGCCCTTCGGCGATGCGCTGGTCGGTACGCCCGCTGCTGCGGCCGTAGCCGCCGGCTCGGTTGCGCAGACGTGGATTCGTCCCACCGCTTTCGGCCCGATGCACCAGTCCGCATCGGAAGCCCTCGGGTCGAATTCCGCCCCCGGCGTCCTGGCGTTGGCAGCACCCGCTGTGTACACCCATCGACGTCACCGCGCACCACGCGCGTCCGTGTTCGACAGCAGATACCGACTTCACTGTAGGTAGACGCTTCGATTTGCCCACCAGGCCACGGACCCGCACTCGCGGACCGTGGCCTTTGTCGTTCAGGTAGATCCTCTACCCGAGCGTGAGGCCGACATGGTTCGCATTACCCCTCGAACCGATAACGACGCCGCACGAAAAGTAGAGGAGACCGACGTGTCAACCGCCACGATCCGGACGACATGCCGACCAGAGTCCGAAACCGCCTACGCAGCAACAAGTTTCGCCGAATCGGCGGAGCTCGAGCTGTCGGTGCCTTGCCGAGCGGCGAACCCCGACATGTGGTTCGCCGACACCCCTGCCGAATTGGAGCAGGCCAAGGCGCTGTGCGCCGAATGCCCCATCCGCCGAACCTGTCTCAGCGCCGCATTGGATCGCGCCGAGCCATGGGGCGTATGGGGTGGCGAGATCCTGGAACAGGGTGTTGTCATCGCACGCAAGCGTCCTCGCGGACGACCACGTAAGAACGCGGCATGACGCTCGATCTGGAAGTCCGGCTTCACCGAGTGATTCACTCGGTGAAGCCGGGCAACCATTCCGTCAGAATTGCCATGTACGGCGCATAGGCGTCGAGCTGCGCGCAGATTCCCACCAGGCCGCCCAGTACCCGGAAGATCATCACGTACTCCGGCGGCATGTTCAGCGAGCGAACGGTGCGGAACTGTGCGCTGTTGAAATCGGCTGCGGTGCCTGCCGCTTTCTGCAGCCACGCCCGAGTGAAATGAAACGACTCGGTGTGAATCGGGTCTGTGAACGGGCGAAGGTAATCGGCAATTTCCTTCTCCGTCACCGTGCGACCCGGCACCACGAAGCCACTCTCGGTGCACAGTTCGACCAGCTCGTCGAACTTGTCGTCACGAGCGAGTGCGACCATCCGGCCGAGGACCGGAGGCAGGCCGTCGGGCATCGGAGCACATGCCCCGAAATCGATGACGCCCATTCGGCCGTCGTCGAGCATCATGAAGTTTCCCGGATGTGGGTCCGCGTGCAACAACTTCGCACGCGCGGGAGACTCGAACGCGAACCGCGCGAGTAGTTCGCCGGCTCGATTACGCTCGTCCGCAGTTCCGTGCGCGATCACATCGGCCAGGGGCCTACCCGTCATCCATTCGCTCACAACCACTTTCGGGGCGCTGGCAACGATCTTGGGTACCGCGAACCGAGGATCGCCCGCAAATTCCTTGCTGAAGGCGCGCTGATTGGCTGCCTCGATACGGTAGTCGAGCTCGTCCTCGGTGCGAGCCGTCAGCTCTTCGAGCACGGGCTTGACGTCCGTACCGGCGAGCACCGTGCTGAACAGATTCGCGAAACGAGACAGAGTCTTGAGGTCCGACCGCAGGGCGTCGTCCGCACCCGGGTACTGGATCTTGACCGCGACGTCCCGCCCGTCCGCCCATGTGGCTCGGTGGACCTGGCCGATGCTGGCCGAGGCAATGGCGGTGTCGTCGAAACTCTCGAACCGTGATCGCCACGCCGTACCCAGTTGTTGATCGAGTACGCGATGCACCGTCTTGGCCGGCATAGGCGGGCCCTGAGCCTGCAGCTTCGTCAGTGCCTCACGGTAGGGCTCCGAATACTCCTCGGGAACGGCGGCTTCCATCACCGACAGCATCTGACCGAGCTTCATGGCCCCGCCTTTGAGCTCTCCGAGGACGGAGAAGAGTTGCTCGGCTGCTTTGGCGGCCATGTCCGCGTCGATCTCGTCGCGGTTTCCGCCGGCGAGCTTCTTTCCGAAGCCCATCGCGGCACGTCCGGCCATTCCCAGGGGAATGCTGGCTAGTTTCGCGGTACGAGTGGATCCACGGCGCGGTATGTCTGACACAGCTCCATCATGGCTGAACCTTCCGACAAATGCTCGGACCGGTGAAACCGTGGCCTCGACTGCCGAGTTGGGCGGGTGGTCGAGTGACCGTGTCGTCAGTACCAGCAATCGCAATGCGGATGTCGCGTCCACTGCCGTTTGTGCACGGACGTACCGGTTGCCGCGAAACTCAGCTCCATCGTGCAGTCGGTGGTTTCGGGCATCGTTCCGTCCGTGCGATCGATGAGGGTCTCGAGTTGCGCGAACGCGAACGCCGCCGTGGCCAACACCGTGGCGGTACTCGCCTGGCCCACCGTGCCGAGCAGATGTGCGGACAGGTGCGGCCACTCCGGATCGAGATCACAGCGGGTGAGATCGGCGCAGCGCAGGCAACTCGTCTGTCCGGGCACCACGAACGGGCCGACGATTCCTTTCCCGTCCCGCAGTCGCACCTGCAGGTGCGGGATCCTTTTCCGCACCAGATCGGTCACCAGGCGGGGCTCGGCGACGAGGTCGTCGGTGAGCACGACCACGTCGTACTGCCACGAGTTCACGGCGAGGTGCGGATAGCGTGTCGGGGTCAGGCTCGTTCTGGTCACCGCGACACCGGTGCGCCGCAACCCGGCGGTCAGCGCATCCGAGAGCGGCCCACGGCCCACGAGATGCACGGAACGAATGTCGCGCAGTTCACTCGACGAAGCGTCCGCGTTGCTCGACGCCGGGCCACTCGTGCCGTGCACGAGCAGGCCGGAATCGTCCAATTCGGCGAGCATCGACGACACTCGGTTCGCGGACAAACCCAACGTCATTGCGTGACAGACGATGTGAGGCCGGGAACGTCCTGCCGCGAGAAGCCGCAGGATCTCGAGTATCGAGCCCGGTTCCGCACCGGGAGGGGGAGTAACGACGACGCTGGTCTCGGGGCTCCACCCCAGTTGAACGGTTCCGTCCCGTCGCGGCAGGATGGCCACCGCGGGATCGAGTCGAACGGTCGATGTGATCATGAACCACACTGTGACACTCGGTCCGACGGCAAACGCCCGCTCGAAGCACGTTATCCACAGGGGAAAATGGGCTTCGAGCAGGCGTTCGACGGGGCCGACGGCATTGGTGTGCGCCGTCCGGGTTCAGGGTGTGGAAGAGCCTTTGTCCGGATGGTCGTCGCCGTCCTCCGAGGCGTCGTCCGTGCCGTGTTCCGCTCGTTCGGCGGCCTCTTTTGCCTCCATCGCCTCGAGTTGCGCGATGGGGTCGTCGAAGCTGGAGGTGCCGCCGCCCACGACTCGGTCGATGAACGCCGCCGGATTGTCCAGGTCGGATGCGTCGGGCAGGAGATCCGGGTGTGCCCACACCCCGTCGCGGCCCTCCACGTCCGCGGCGGCCAGTAGTTGGCGCCACAGATCCGCGGCCTCGCGCACCTTGCGGGGACGCAACTCGAGACCGACCAACGTCGCGAACGTCTGCTCTGCCGGGCCGCCGGAGGCGCGGCGACGGCGAATGGTCTCGGCGAGGGCAACCGCGCCGGGGAGACGGTCGCCGAGTGCGGCCGTGACCACGGTCTCCACCCAGCCCTCCACCAGCGCCAGCAACGTTTCGAGACGTTCGAGAGCGTGCTTCTGCTCGGGTGTGGTCTGCGGCTCGAACGAACCCTGCTGCAGCAGCGCTTCGATCTTCGACGGATCCGTCAGCGCCGACGGGTCGAGCCCTGCAGCGGCTTCCTCGATTGCCGAGAAATCCATGCGGATGCCGCGAGCATATTCCTCGACAGTGGCGAGAACCCGCTGGCGCAGCCACGGGACATGGCTGTACAGCCGCTGGTGTGCAGCCTCGCGGGCGGCCAGGAACACCAGCACCTCGCGCTCGGGCTGTTCGAGACCTTCGCTGAACGACGCGATCGCCGACGGTAGCAACGCGGCGGTGCCCGACGGGCCGAGCGGGAGACCGATGTCGGTGGAGGTGAGAACTTCCTTCGACAGTTGGCCCAGTGCCTGACCGAGTTGCGAGCCGAACGCCATTCCGCCCATCTGGGTCAGCATGCCCATCATCGGTCCGGCCATCTGCTGAGCCTCCGGCGGCAACCCCGAGGTCCACATGCCCGAAATCTGCTCGGCGACCGGATCGCACAGCCGCTTCCAGGTGTCGATGGTGTTGTCCAGCCAGTCGACCGGCGTCCACGCTGCAGTCTTGGTGGCACCGGCAGGCAATGTGGTGGCACCGTCCAGCCAGAGCTCGGCGAGGTGCGCGGCCTCGGTGATGGCCTCACGCTCCCCGGCCGACACCGGGCTGAAATCGCCCATCTGCTGTCGGGCCAATTGCTTGGCGAGGTCGTAATTGACCGGTCCGGCCGACGATCCGCCCGACCCCGCGGCACCCATGCCGCTGAGCATCTGGCCGAACTGGGTGAGCATCTGGCCCAGTTGTGCAGGGTCGAAGCCCTCCGCCCCGAACCCGAAACCGGCGGGGTTACCCGACCCGTCCGGATCCTTCTTCTTGTCCGGGTCGTCGTCGGAAGCACCGAAACCAAAATTGCTCATGGCTCAACGGTACAAGCCATGAGCACTCGGAGCGCGAAAGATCGTCACGCTGACGGCGAACAGAACGGCTTCGTCGCATCGTGCGTCGGGCTCCGGCAGGGGCGGTATCCACGCCGCCGCACGTTCGGATCTAGTGTCTACCGAGTGAACCGAAGGATCGCCACACTCGTCGCAGCGCTGGTACCGGTCGTGGTGCTGGGCGTCACCGGCTCGGTCGTCACCGTTCCGTTCGCGGCACTCGGCCCCGGGCCGACGTACAACACTCTCGGCGACGTCGACGGCGTGCCCGTAGTCCAGATCGACGGCACCGACGTCGACCCCACCGCAGGCCATCTGAACATGACGACGGTGGCCGTGCGGGATCAGCTCAATCTTTTCGAGGCCCTCGGGTTCTGGGCCAGTGGGCGTCAGGGACTGGTACCTCGTGAGGAGGTGTACCCACCGGACAAGTCGAAAGAGGAAGTGCAGGAAGGTAATCAGGCCGATTTCGAGCAATCGGAATCCAGTGCCGAACTCGCCGCTCTGCATCACCTCGACCTCCCGGTGTCGCTGTCGGTGACGAGCGTGGCCCAGGACGGCCCCGCCGCAGGCGTGCTGAACATCGGAGACACTCTGGTTGCGGTGGGCGGCACCCCCGTCTCGACGGCAGGCGCGGTTCGCGAGGCCGTCAGCGCCAAGGCACCCGGCGATTCGCTCGACATCGACTACGTGCGTGATGGTGCCCCTCGTACGGGTTCCGTTGTGCTCGGGGCCAGGCCGGACGATCCCTCCAAGGGATATCTCGGTGTGACGCCCGAGGAGCAGCCGGACGTTCCGTTCGACGTGAAGTTCAATCTCGCCGACGTCGGTGGTCCGTCCGCCGGCTTGATGTTCAGCCTCGCGGTGGTGGACAAACTGAGTCCCGGCGAGCTGAGCAACGGCGAATTCGTGGCGGGAACCGGCACGATCGACGCAGCGGGAACGGTCGGCCCCATCGGCGGTATTCCGTACAAGCTGATAGCAGCTCGTGAGGCAGGGGCCACCACGTTCCTGGTGCCCGACGCCAATTGTGGTGAGGCGCAACAGAATGTGCCAGACGGTCTGCGCTTGGTGCGAGTCGAATCGCTGGACAACGCGATCGACTCGCTCCGAGCGATCGGGTCGGGCGAAGACGCTCCGACGTGTAGCTGACCCGCTCGGTCGTATTCAGTCGTCGTCGACCACATCGAACGTCGCGTACAGACCGTGGACGACGTTGGGTGCCAGGTCCTCGGCGATGCGAAGGTCGATGGGAGCGAACGGATCGGCGTCTTCGTCCGGATGCAGTTGCAACAACGTCAACGACGGTCCGTCCTTGAGCACTGCCACGATCAGCCGCGCGTCACGCTTCTCGGGATGGTTCTCGGCGGCCGATCGCGCCGCGTTGTCGGCCGCGTCGGGATCTGCGAGAAGCGGCATCAGCGCATCGTCGAGTGCCGACTCCGCCGCCGGGGGGAGTACGACGATCTCCTGGACGAGTGCGCATCCCACGACGCCCTCGGGCCACGTCGACGTGGCGAGGAATTCGTCGAGGGCGGGGGAGCCGCCGGTGATGTCCTCGGGCAACGAATGCTGCTGGATCGGTGTGAGTGCAGCACCGTCGGCCAGATCGTCGAGCAGGCCGGGTTCTGCCGCGGCGAGGGCAGCGGTGGGCACCAGCGCGAACATCTGGGGCGACTGGCCCCACCCGCCCGCGTCGACGAAGTCCGCCACCTCACGCGCGCACCGAGCCAATGCCTCGGCGACGCCGGGTCCGCCCGACTCGGGGTCGAAGTCGTCTCCGAAATGTTCCTGGCCGGGCAGTCCGTCACTGTCGTTGCTCACCGCACTATCCTCGCATCCGAATGGTTCCACGAATGTCGATGCTCCTGACCTGCGATCCGGCGGGGCCGCAGTACGGGCGTCACAGCCGTAGGATCAACGTACGTACAGTAGGGCGAAACGGACATGCGGCGCACGCGAGGTGCGCCGTGACAGTCATCTGCGGCGCCATCGGCGTCGCCCGAAGTTGGAGTGTGGCACGTGGGCATGAGGCCCCCCACCGGTATGCCGTCGTTGTCGCGGCGAAGCCGGATCTTGCTCGTATTGGCCTTGGTAGTAGCAGCTTTGCTGCTCATCGGTCCGCGGTTGATCGATATCTACACGAACTGGTTGTGGTTCGGAGAAGTCGACTTCCGCGGCGTCTACACCACCACTCTGTTGACCCGGTTGGTGATCTTCCTCGTCGTCTCGGTCGTCGTCGGGCTCATCGTCTTCGGCGCGCTGGTCGTCGCGTACCGCAATCGCCCGGTGTTCGTTCCAGTGGCCGGACCCAACGATCCGATCGCTCGATATCGCACCACGGTGATGAGCCGATTGCGGTTGTTCGGCATCGGAATCCCGGTCGTGTTCGGTTTCCTGTCCGGCATGATCGCGCAGACGAACTGGGTCACCGTGCAGCTGTTCCTGCATGGCGGCGACTTCGGCCAGACCGACCCGCAGTTCGGCCTGGACGTCGGGTTCTACTCGTTCGATCTGCCGTTCTACCGCTTCATCCTGAACTGGCTGTTCGTTGCCATCCTGGTTGCATTCTTCGCAAATCTGGTGACGCAGTACGTCTTCGGCGGCATTCGTCTCGCCGGCCGAGAAGGAGCGCTCACCCGTGCGGCGCGGATTCAGCTCGCTGTGCTGGCCGGCACCTTCGTCCTGCTCAAGGCCATCGCCTACTGGTTCGACCGATACACGCTGTTGTCGAGCAGTCGTAAGGAGCCGACGTTCACCGGTGCCAGCTTCACCGACATCAACGCGGTGCTGCCGGCCAAGCTGATTCTGTTGGCCATCGCAGTCATCTGCGCGATTGCCTTCTTTGCGGCCATCTTCCTTCGTGACCTCAGAATCCCCGCCTTGGCCACAGCGCTGTTGGTGTTGTCGTCGATTCTGATCGGTGCCGTCTGGCCGTTGGTGATGGAGCAGTTCTCGGTTCGTCCGAACGCGGCCGACAAGGAGAGCACGTACATCGAGCGCAACATCGCGGCAACGAGGTCTGCGTACGGCTTGACCGATGACGTGGTCTCGTACCGCGACTATTCGGGTGAAGCGTCGTTGAGCCCGAGCGAAGTGGCATCGGAGTCGGCCACGATGTCGAACATCCGGTTGCTCGATCCGAACATCCTCGCGCCGACGTTCACTCAGCAGCGTCAGATCCGTAACTTCTACGGATTCCCCGACACACTGGCCGTCGACCGCTACCCGGACGCGGACGGCAACCTCCGCGACTACGTCGTCGCCGCGCGTGAGATCTCACCGCAGACTCTCGACGCGAACCAGCGTGACTGGATCAACCGCCACACCGTGTTCACGCACGGAAACGGCTTCGTTGCTGCTCCTGCCAACTCCGTCGACGAGGCTGTCGCCGACGAGTCCAGCGGCGGGCGTGGTGGTTATCCCAACTACCAGGTGAACTGGATCGAGAACAACGCCGAGGGAACCGTGCGTAAGGACGGCCCAGGTGACCTCGATCAGCCGCGCATTTACTTCGGCCCGGTCATCGCGAATTCCGACGCCGACTACTCCATCGTCGGCTCGGCCGGCGAACCCCGTGAGTACGACACGGACAGCAAGAGCTACTCCTACACCGGTGCAGCGGGTGTCGACGTCGGCAATTTCTTCAACCGACTCGTGTTCGCGAGCAAGTACGCCGAGCGCAACATCCTGTTCTCGAGCGTGATCGGTGACGAATCGAAGATTCTGTTCAACCGTGATCCCCGAGACCGCGTGCAGAAGGTCGCGCCCTGGCTCACCACCGACGGTTCGACGTACCCGGCGATCGTCGACGGCAAGCTCGTCTGGATCATCGACGGCTACACAACGCTGGACAACTTCCCGTATGCCCAGCGGATGTCGCTCGAGGATGCCACTGCCGACAGCATCGAGTCGACGACGACGCGCGCACTGCCGAGCCGGGAAGTCTCGTACATCCGGAACTCGGTCAAGGCCACCGTCGACGCCTACGACGGCACTGTCAAGCTGTACGAGCAGGACGAGAACGACCCGGTGCTCAAGGCATGGGAAGGCGTGTTCCCCGGAACGGTCATCCCCAAGAGCGAGGTGTCTCCGGAATTGCGGGATCACTTCCGGTACCCGGAGGACCTGTTCAAGGTTCAGCGTGAACTGCTGACGAAATACCACGTCAACGATCCGCGAGAGTTCTTCACCAACAACGCGTTCTGGGAGGTTCCGACCGACCCGACCGCGGAGAACACTGCCGCCAAGCAGCCTCCGTACTACGTCGTCGCGTCCGATATCTCCAACGAGGAGAACCAGGCCTCGTTCCAGCTGACCAGTGCGCTGGTGGGGTATCGCCGAGAAGTGCTGGGCGCGTATGTCAGCGCGGATTCGGATCCGGAGAACTACGGCAAGATCACCGTGCTGAGGCTGCCGACCGATACGTCCACTCAGGGCCCGAATCAGGTACAGAACCAGATGACGACCACGACGGACGTCTCCGAAAGCCTCGGCATCGTGCGCCGGGAGAACACTGTCGAGTTCGGCAATCTTCTGACCCTGCCCGTGGGCAACGGCGGTCTGATCTATGTGGAGCCGGTCTACGCCTCGCGCACCAACGAGGCGTCGGCGTACCCGCAGTTGATCCGGGTGTTGGTCTCGTACGAGGGTCGTGTCGGTTACGCCGCCACGCTGCCCGAGGCCATCGAGCAGGTATTCGGGGCCGGTGCCGGACGGACCGTCACGGCGCCGGGGGAGACCGACGGCAGTACCCAGCCGGGTGCCGTACCCGAGACGACCCCGTCCGAGGGCGGTTCGACGCCGGCGAATCCGGCTCCGTCCACCGGTGGGTCGACCACCAGGGACGCCGCTGTCACCGGGTTGAACGACGCACTCTCCGCCGTGCGCACTGCACAGCAGAGCGGCAACCTGGCGCAGCTCGGCACCGCGCTGGAGAACCTGCAGACGGCTGTCGACGCGTACAACCGGGCCGGTAGCTGATCGGCACGGTTTCACCGGGCTGACAGAAACGACAGAGCCGCCTCACCGAATCGGTGAGGCGGCTCTGTCGTTGTTCGCTACACCGGATGCGCTGGGCATCGCGGCGAGCGGAACGAGGCAGTTCTAGCGAACTGCCGGTGAATCAGCGTCCGATGGGCGCGAGCACAGGAGCGTTCGCAGCAACGAAGTGCTGGAACTGGGTGCTCAGGCCGTACTGGTCGGCGAGCTTGGATGCTGCATCGAATGCGCCCTGAGCGGCCTGTGCGGCTGCTGCGGCCTCGGGTGCGACGGCAGGCGCGGGGGCAGGTGCCGGAGCCGGAGCTGCCTGGGGAGCCGGTGCCGGTGCCGCTTCGGGCTCGGCTGCCGATGTACCGGTGGTCAGCTGCTGACCGCAGACGGGCCATGCGCCCGGTCCCTGGCTCTGCAGGGTGTTCTCCGCGACGCGGATCTGCTCGGCCTTGGAGGCGTTGGCCGGGGATCCGGTTCCGCCGTTGGCCGTCCAGGTGCTCTGCGAGAACTGCAGGCCGCCGTAGTAGCCGTTTCCGGTGTTGATGCTCCAATTGCCACCGCTCTCGCACTGTGCGACGCCGTCCCAGTTGTGGGTGGCTGCGTTGGCGGTTCCGGCAGAAACGCCGAGCGGAATGGCGACGGCTGCGCCGGCGATGGCGGCCAATCCGAGTGCGCGCTTACCGAAGTTGTTCTGAGTGGTCATGCGGGGTGAATCCTCTCCGCGCTCGACTGGCGCGACTGGCCTGCGAATCGTTACGCCGGTGATGATGGCGATGACGACCAGGCACTTCGTATCGTCGCGGCTCTGCCCCCGTACGTATTGGGGACCACACCCGCGGGGCAGAGCGAAAGAAGCGGCGGGGTGGTGCAAGCCCAGCGGTTTAGGGCCGTCCGTGAAGGTAGTCGAGGATTCACTTACCGTCACTGAGCGGATATGGGATGCCACCCGTCCACATAGTGGGATTGGGCCCCCTGTTCGTGCAGCTCGAGCCGCATTGTGGCGGGAATGTTTCACCTTCGTGACCCGACCGTTATGTGACCCGAAACACGCAAGAAAAGAGACCCGGAGCACTATTTCGAGGGGCTGCGAACGTGCTGTTCGGGTCGGCTCGGCCGTGCGTCGAGCCTGATCGGCTGGACCGAGCACCCCGTGGTCACGTGATTTGCATTCGTCGTACACGCAGGGGTAACTTCGTAGACGCAACGCGGGGTGGAGCAGCTCGGTAGCTCGCTGGGCTCATAACCCAGAGGTCGCAGGTTCAAATCCTGTCCCCGCTACCACTCGAAAAGCCCGAGGCCATACGGTCTCGGGCTTTTTTGTGCTCTGATAGCCATCGTGCAATCACATTGGACTGCCCGATGCCAGTGCGAAGAGGGCGACCGAGGATGATCCTGCCCGCTGTTCGAGATCCCCGGCTCGTCACGGCCCGGCGCGGGGGACTGCTGTCCGACGACGATCATCGGGCCCTGGCGCTCTGGGCTGCTGCCTGTGCCGAACACGTGCTGCCCCTGTTCGAGAGCTCGGTTCCGTCGGACGCCAGACCGCGGGAAGCCATCGACGGGATCGGCGCGTGGGTACGCGGTGAGCTGCCGATGATGGAGACCCGCGCCCTCGGCGGACACGCGATGGGCGCAGCGCGTCCCCTTCGCGGAGCGGCTCGATTCGCCGCCTACGCCGCAGGCCAGGCCGCATGCGTGGCGCACGTGGCCGAACACGACCTCGGAGCAGCGGCATACGCCATCAAGGCAGTTCGAGCTGCGGCACCGTCGTCGAGCGCAGCCGCCGCGGCGTATGCGGAAAATGAGTGGCAGAGGGAACAGCTGCCGGACAGCGTGCGGGCTCTGGTGTTGGAGGACCAGCACAGGAGAAACAGCATCTGCTGGTACGTGTTCGAGTAGATCTACAGAACCGTGACCGTGAAGGACTGGGTGTCGATCTCGATCGCCGTCGACGACCGGTTGCGCCGACTGGGCGCAGAGAACGCCGGCGCTTGCTTCAGTCCGAGACCTGCTCCCGTGCATCGTCACTGGTGACGATGTCATTGTCGTCGGTGGTCGCAGCATCCTCCGGCTCGTCTGCGGTGAGGTCGACGGTGTCCGCGCCCTCGAGAGCCGTCAGTTCCTGTTCTGCCTCTGCGATGAGGCCCTTGGCGTTCTCTTCGACCTTCTTGATCCACTCGGCCATGACTGTCACCCTTCGCTCGATCGTCTACCACCGGTCTACCAGACCCGAGCCCTCTAGGATCACCGGTGTGCGAATGCAGACCCCACGACTGGTTCTCGACGAGCCTGCAGATGCGGATCTCGACGCGTTGTACGAGATCTGCAGCGATCCGCAGTCGTGGACACACTTTCCGAGCTTGCGGCACACCGATATCGGTACGACCGAACGTATGGTGCAGAACTGGACTGCGCAATGGCGCCGAGATGGATTGAGTACGTGGATCGTTCGTGAGCACGGCAGCGACATGATCAGCGGCTACGGCGGGTGTTCCATCCGACAGAATGCCTTCTGGAATCTCGGCTACCGTCTCCATCCCGACGCGCAGGGCAAGGGGTACGCCGCAGAAATGTGTCGAACCGCAGTCGAGTGCGCGTACCGAACTCGGCCCGAAATGCCGGTCGTGGCATATCTTCTCGAACACAACCTCTCATCCGCTCGCGTGGCAGAGCGCGCCGGCCTGAAGCTGGTATCCCGTGGACCCGATATCGGCAACCCCGATCCCGAGGCCATCCGATTGGTGTACGCAGACCGACCGCTGACGGCCGATCAGGTGGATGCTGTGCTGTCCGCCTGATCCCGTGCGTCGGCAACCTCGGCCAGTCGTCTTCCCAGCAAACGCTTCTCGGGTGCCGTTCGCGCGAGATCCAGTGCTTTCCGGTAGTGCACGGCGGCCTCGTCCATCCGGCCCAGTCGGTGCAGCAGATCGGCCTTCGCCATCGCGAACGGGTGGTACCGGCGCAGGACCGGCTCAGCGGCGATGGCGTCCAACAACTCGAGCCCGGCCTCGGGCCCTTCGGTCATTGCGACGCCGACGGCCCGGTTGAGCGCGACGACCGGTGATGGTGTGAGTGCCATCAACACGTCGTACAGGGCCACGATCTGAGGCCAGTCCGTGCCCGCGGCGTCAGCAGCCTCGTCGTGTAATGCCGCGATGGCGGCCTGAACGGAGTACGGGCCGGCCGGCCCGCGGGTCAGGGCCTCGCTCACGAGTTCCGATCCCTCGGCCATGAACGCGGCATTCCATACGCGCCGGTCCTGATCGGCCAACAGCACGATCTCGCCGTGTTCGTCGATCCGGGCGCGGCGTCTGGCGTCGGTCAGCAACATCAGCGCCAGCAAGCCCGTCACCTCGGACGTGCCCGGCAGAGCCGCGTGCAGAACTCTGCCCATACCGATCGCTTCGTCTGAGAGATCGACGCGTCCGACTCCATCGCCGGATGTCGCCGAGTACCCCTCGGTGAAGATGGAGTAGACGACCTCGAGCACCATCGGCACTCTTTCCGCGAGCTCGTCCGGTCCTGGAACGCGAAACGGAATGCGAGCCGTGCGAATCTTGTTCTTGGCCCGCACTATTCGCTGTGCCGCCGTGGCAGGAGGGATGAGCAGTGCGCGCGCCACCTCTGCTGTGGACAGACCCGCGAGACACCTCAGCGTCAGGGCGAGTCGGTCCTGGGCAGCAAGAGCCGGGTGGGAGCACGTGAAGAACAGCTGGAGGCGATCGTCGGGCACACGATCGTCGAGCGCATTCGAGCCGGACGGGTTGTCGCGGTCCGAGTCGATCTGTAGTACGGCCATTTTCGCAGCCAGTGTCTCATCGCGTCGGAGGCGGTCGACTGCCTTGCGCCGGGCTGTGGTGAGCAACCAGGCCCCTGGCTTGGCCGGTATGCCATCGATCGGCCAATGCTTCAGAGCCGCCTCGATGGCATCCGACGTCACCTCCTCCGCGAGGTCGAGGTCACGGTAGCGCTGCACCAACGACGCGAGCAGCATCGAGCGCTCGGCACGGAATACCGATCCGATCGTTCGACTGACGTCGACCTTGCTCACCGAACGATCCCGCGCGTCAGAATTCTGCGAGCGGGCGCACGACGACGGTGCCGCCGTCCTTGGAGCCGGGGCAGCGGGCCGCCCACTCGAGCGCGGCATCGAGGTCGGGAACGTCGATGACGTCGTAACCCCCGAGTACCTCGTGCGACTCGGCATACGGGCCGTCCGTGACGGTCCGTTCGCCCGTGCTCGGATCGACGCGTACCGCGGTAGCAGTGGTCAAGTCGGCCAGCGCGTGCCCGGCAACGTAGACGCCGGCCTCCTTCAGTTCCCTCTCGTACGTCATCCAGTCCTCCACACTGCTGCAGCCGGGTGCAGCACCGGGGGAGGTGTCGGCGTTGATCAACAGGATGTACTTCATGGTGCGCTCCTTGGCTCGGTACCTCGGTGTCGCGGCGCGATTCGCCGTACACGAAGACGACGATCGAGACATCACGATATCGACACCGACCCTCGACATTTCTTCCAAGCGCACGAAAGCGGCACCGGACGCACAGTCCGGTGCCGCTTGTCGATCACGTGCCGACTCGATGACGAGCCACTGCTTACTTCAGCTCGGCCGAGGACTTTCCGAGTACGCGACGGGCAACGATCAGCTGCTGGATCTGCTGCGTGCCCTCGAAGATGTCGAGAATCTTGGAGTCACGGCTCCACTTCTCGAGCAGCGGGCGCTCGGAGTAGCCGTAGGTACCGGCCAACTCGACTGCTTTGAGGGTGATGTCGACTGCGGAGCGTCCGGCCTTCGCCTTCGACATCGACGCCTGCAGCGAGTTGGGCTCCTTGTTGTCTGCCATCCATGCCGCGCGCAGTGCGAGCAGGTGCGCGGCTTCCCAGTCTGCTTCGAGTCGCAGGAACTCTGCGGCCGCCGCGTGCTGGTTGTAGGCGGGAGTCTCGTACGAGATGTCGACTCCGGCATCGACCAGGATGGACCGCAACTCCTCGAGTGCGGCACGGGCGACGCCGATCGCCATTCCAGCAACCAGAGGGCGAGTGTTGTCGAACGTCTGCATGACGCCCGCGAAGCCCTTTTCGACGTTGACCTCGGCGGTGCCGAGCAGGTTGTCCTTCGGGATGCGGCAATCCTCGAGCAGCAGGGCTGCGGTGTCGGACGCCTTGATGCCCAGCTTGTGCTCGAGGCGGGCAACCGACAGGCCCGGAGCGTCACGCGGGACGACGAACGACTTGATGGCCGCGCGGCCGAGAGACTTGTCGACCGTTGCCCACACCACGATGTGGGTGGAACGCTCACCGGCGGTGACGTAGATCTTCTCGCCGTTGAGCACCCACTCGTCGCCGTCGAGGACAGCGGTGGTGGTGACTGCCGCGGAGTCCGAGCCGAAGCTGGGCTCGGTGATGGCCATCGAAGCCCACACCTTGCCGAAGCGCTCGAGCTGCTCGTCGGTGGAGACCGCGGCGATAGCGGAGTTGCCGAGTCCCTGGTACGGGATCGACAGCGTGAGGCCGACGTCGCCCCAGCAGGTTTCGATGACGTTCACCAGAGCGGACATGTTGCCGCCGTTGGAGTTGGCTGTCTTGCTGGGCTTGGCCGACTCGCTGTCCTTCTCGCGGCCACCGGCGGCTCCGCCGATTTCGCCACCGGCGTCGGACATGCCTTCGACCATGGACGCCATGGTGTCGAGCTCCACCGGGTACTCGTGCTCGGCGAGGTCGTACTTGCGGGAGATGGGGCGGAAGATCTCGGCAGCGACCTGGTGAGCCTGATTCGCCTGCGCCCGAAGCTTCTTGGGAAGTTCAAGATTGATCATCGTGTGTGTCCTTGGGTGAGTGCCATGGAATTCGGGTCGGCGAGCTAGATGAGAACGATGCCTTCGGCGACGCCGACGGACCGTAGATCGCGGTACCAGCGCTCGACCGGATGTTCCTTGGTGAAGCCGTGTCCACCGAGCAACTGCACACCGTCGGAGCCGATCTGCATTCCCTTCTCGGACGCCAGGCGGCGTGCGAGGGCCGATTCACGAGTGAACGACAGTCCCTGCTCGGCGCGAGACGCGCCACGCAGCGTGACCAACCGCATGCCGTCGAGCTCGATGGCGATGTTGGCGACCATGAAGGCCACGGCCTGGCGGTTACTGATCGGCTCGCCGAACGCAACGCGCTCGTTGACGTACGGAACGACGTAGTCGAGTACGGCCTGGCTCGTACCGACGGCCAAGGAGGCCCAGCCCAGACGGGCCAAACCGATGGCGGCGCTGTACTCGGCGGCGCGCTGGTCGGCGTCACCATCACCGAGCAGAGCCGACTCGGGCACTGCCACGTCGGTGAGGATCAGGCGACCCAGGCCCGCGGCGCGCAGACCCATGCTCGGATCCGCTTCGACGACGAGGCCCTTGGAGTCGGACTCGACGATGAAGAAAGTCGGGCGACCTTCGAGTTCCGCCGCGATGACGAACAGCTCGGAGCTGCCGGCCGCGGGTACGAGGCTCTTGACTCCGTTGAGCTTGTATCCGCTGGGCGAGCGCACCGCCTTGGTCTGCAGCGCGTACGGATCGAACAGTGCGCGGGGCTCGTTGACGACCACTGCTGCGTTCGGCACCTTCTCGCCGACGAATGCCGGAAGGTACGTCTTCTGCTGCGCATCCGTTCCCCACTGAGTGAGGGCGACAGCGACACCGCTGGGCGCGAGGATCGGCAGGGCCAGGCCCATATCGCCGTGGGCGAGCGCCTCGGCGACGAGGGAATTGGTGACCGCACCGCGCTCGCTGGCGGCACCGTCGAGCTCCTCGGGGACGTTGATGAGCGTGATGCCGAGTTCGGCGGATCGGCGGACCAGGTCCTCGGGCGAGGAGGCGTTGTGATCGGCCTCGAAGGCGGCCGGCCGGAGGATTTCCTCGGCGAACTCCTTGACCGTTTCGATGATCATGCGCTGCTCGTCGTCGGGGGTCAGGTCGAAGTAGCTCAGGTTCTTCGCGGCACCGTCGTCGAGACGCTTGGGCTTGCCGCCTCCGGTGACCTTGGCGAACGTACGGTTGGCAGCGCCGAGGGTCTTGAACCCGGTCTTGGTGCTCTCGTACGTAACGCGGTCGATCGTCTGTCGAAGGTTGTACTTCTCCGCCAGTTCGGACCCGGTGATGGCCGTCAGAACGCGCATGGCGGTTCCGATCGCATCTCTCTTGAACGGGTTGAGGCCAACCGCAGAAGTATCGCGGGGCACCTTGGGGGCCTTCGCGTCGACCACACTGTCTTGCTTGCTCATGATCACCAGTTCCTCGGCGTCGGGCACGGACTTCACAGATCTTACTCCCGAGTAAGTTACCTGTCTACTGTCGAGTAAGTACTGGTGGCGCACGACACCGTGGCGGGTCTTTCGTATCCTGCGTCGTACCGATGTGACAGGCTGTTTCCTGTGCATCCGATAGCTCAGGTCTTCGCCGCCCTCGCCGCGGTACTCCATGTCGCCATCTTCGTCATGGAAAGCGTGCTCTGGTCCAAGCCGGCCGTGTGGGCGAAGTTCGGTGTCGCCAGTCAGAACGACGCAGACATCACCAAACCGATGGCCTTCAATCAGGGGTTCTACAACCTGTTTCTCGGCATCGGCATCGTGGTCGGCCTCATCGTGGGCGGTTCGGCCGGCGACGCGATCGTCTACTTCGCATGCGCCAGCATCGTCGGCGCGGCTCTGGTACTCGCCACCGGCGGAGCGAAGTACTTCCGGCCCGCGTTCGTGCAGGGAATCACTCCGCTCCTGGCCCTGGTCCTGGCCGCAGTCCTCTGACGCCTCGCTGTTCTTACCGTCCGTCTCCGGTGAGTGCCGACCGATTCACGCAACAGGGGAGAGGCGGCCGAGGACGTCCTGGTGCAGCAGCCCGTTCGTGGCTACCGCGCTCCCGCCGTGCGGCCCGACGCGTCCGTCGAGCGAGGTGAACGTCCCGCCCGCCTCGCGCACCAGAACATCGAGTGCCGCCAGATCCCACAGGGAGACCTCCGGCTCGGCGGCGATGTCGAGGGCTCCTTCGGCGAGCAGGCAGTAGGAGAAGAAGTCGCCGTAGGCGCGGACTCGCCACACGTCATCGGTCAGTCCGACAAAGCGGTCTCTGGTTCCGAGGTCGGCCCAGCCGGACAGGCTGGAGAAACTCAGACTGGACGCGGCCAGTGAATCGACTTTCGACACGTTGATTCGACGGGCGGCTTCGTCGCCGACGCTCGTCCACGATCCCAGCTGCTCGGCGGCCCACCATCGGCGATGCAGCGCCGGGGCGCTGACCACTCCGACTGCGGGGACGCCGTCCTCGAGCAGCGCGATCAGCGTTGCCCACACGGGTACGCCGCGCACGAAGTTCTTGGTGCCGTCGATCGGATCGACGACCCATTGGCGGCCGCTGAACGTAGCCGTGCCACCGAACTCCTCGCCGAGCAGAGCATCGTCGGGACGCTCCGAACCGAGCTCCGCCCGAATCATCGTTTCCACGGCCAGGTCTGCGTCGCTGACCGGTGTGAGATCCGGCTTCGAGTCCACCGTCAGGTCCATGGCGAGGAATCGTCCACGGGTGATGACGTCGGCTTCGTCGGCGAGCCGGAGGGCGAGATGCAGATCGGCAGAGTAGTCGGTCACCGCAGAAGACTATCGCCGCGCACGGGCCTGCTCGTACGCGGCAATATGGGTGGCCGGGCCTATCCGGTGACTTCGTTCAACTTTCCGGTGGCAACATCGAAGACGAACCCGCGAAGCGACTCGTGCTTCGTGACGAACGGGCTGAGCTCGATGCGCGCCAAGGACTGCCGAACGTCGCGGTTCAGATCGGGGAACGATTCGGCAGCCCAGTTGGGCTTCAGACCCGTTTCTTCCTGGAGGTCGTTCTTGAACTCGTCGTCGGTGAACGTGAGCATGCCGCAATCGGTGTGGTGGATCAGGATGATCTCCTTGGTGCCGAGTAGACGCTGGCTGATGGCCAGAGAACGAATCTCGTCGTCGGTGATCACCCCACCCGCATTGCGGATCACGTGTGCTTCCCCGTCGGCCAGGCCGAGAATCCGGTAGACGTCGAGCCGGGCGTCCATGCACGCGACCACCGCGATGTGCTTCGACGGCGGCAGCGGTAGGGGACCGCCGAATTGGGCGGCGTATGCCTTGTTGTTCTCGAGGTACTGGTCGGTGACGGTCATACGAGACTCCTCTGTCCATCGAATGTCGCTGGCACCGTGCGGCGGCAGGGATGTCGACGTGCGCATATGCCGACTGGTCGAAAGCTAACAGCGGACGAGGTGCCCGAACAGGGTTCGAATCAGCACGGTTCGAACCCCTGGATGACCATGCGTCTTCGGGGGCGGTCGGGGACGGGTTCGTGTGCCGGTAACCTTGACTCTCGTGCATCCCGACGTTTCTGCAGACCTCGCCGAGCTCGACACCACTCTGTCCACAGTCGAGTCCGTTCTCGACGTCGAGGAGCTGCGGCGACGCATCGACGAGCTGGAACATCAGGCCGCCTCACCCGACCTGTGGAACGACCAGGAACACGCTCAGCAGGTGACCAGTCAGCTCTCCCATGCGCAGGCCGAACTGCGCCGCGTCGAGGAGCTCCGGCAGCGGCTCGAGGACATGCCGGTTCTGTACGAGTTGGCCGAGGGCGAAGAGGGCGAGGCCGCCGCATCCGCCACCGCTGACGCCGACGCCGAACGCGCCTCGCTCCGAGAGGACATCGCTGCCATGGAAGTTCGAACGCTGCTGTCCGGTGAGTACGACGCCCGCGACGCCCTCGTGAACATTCGCTCCGGTGCCGGCGGAATCGACGCCGCCGACTGGGCGGAAATGCTCATGCGCATGTACATCCGCTGGGCCGAGAAGCACGGGTACGGCGTCGAGGTCTACGACACGTCCTACGCCGAAGAGGCCGGAATCAAGAGCGCGACGTTCGCCGTCAAGGCGCCGTACACCTACGGAACGCTGTCGGTCGAGCAAGGTACGCACCGGCTCGTCCGGATCAGCCCGTTCGACAACCAAGGTCGACGCCAGACGTCGTTCGCGGAGGTCGAGGTGCTTCCGGTCGTCGAGACCACCGACCACATCGAAATCCCCGAGAACGACATTCGGGTCGACGTCTATCGCTCGTCCGGGCCAGGTGGGCAGTCGGTCAACACCACCGACTCCGCTGTCCGGTTGACGCATATTCCGACCGGAATCGTCGTGACCTGCCAGAACGAGAAGTCGCAGCTGCAGAACAAGGTGTCGGCCATGCGCGTGCTGCAGGCCAAGCTGCTCGAGGTCAAGCGCAAGGAAGAGCGGGCCGAAATGGACGCGCTCAAGGGTGACGGCGGCAGCTCCTGGGGCAATCAGATGCGCTCGTACGTCCTGCACCCGTACCAGATGGTCAAAGATTTGCGTACCGAGTACGAGGTCAACAATCCGTCTACTGTTCTCGATGGAGACATCGACGGCTTCCTGGAATCGGGAATTCGCTGGCGAATGCGAGGGGAGCAGTAACCGATGACGTCCTGGCTCGACCCGACGCTCGACTTCAAGCTCAACGCACTCGGAATCGTGCTCTACATCCTCGGTGGACTGCTGGCCGCGCGGTTCGTCACGTGGACCGGCTCCCGGATCACGGCCCGTATCGACCAGAACTATCAGCACAGCGATGCGCTCGTCCGGTCGGAGGCCGCCAAACACCGTCATGCCCTGGCTCAGGTCATCACCTGGGTGCTGGTCACGCTCATCTACATCCTGGTCACCATCGAGGTGTTGCGCCGCTTCGGCTTCGGGGTCGGTGGACTCGTGGCACCCGCGACTGTCATCGGTGCAGCCCTCGGCTTCGGTGCTCAGCGCGTGGTTCAAGACATCCTGGCCGGCTTCTTCATCATCACCGAACGGCAGTACGGCTTCGGTGACGTGGTGCAGATCGCCGTCAACGGCTCCGCCGAGGATGCCGAGGGCACGGTCGAGGACGTCACGCTCCGAGTGACGCGGGTCCGTAGCGTCGACGGCGAGGTCATCACCGTGCCGAACGGGCAGATCGTCAAGGCGATCAACCTGTCCAAGGATTGGGCTCGCGCCGTCGTCGACGTTCCGGTCCCCAGTACCGCCGATCTGACTCAGGTGAATGCGCTGCTGCGTGCGGTAGGCCGCGATGCGTTCGCAGATTCACACTTGCGTCCGCTCCTACTCGACGAACCGACCGTGATGGGCGTGGAGAGCATCGAGGTGGGGCAGGTCAACGTGCGCTTGGTCGCGCGGACGCTGCCGGGCAAGCAATTCCAGGTGGGACGAGAGCTGCGTGTGAGAGTTGCCGCTGCGCTGCAGCCCGAGGGCATCAACGTTGCCCCCGACGTCAGCACGGCCGGAGTTGCACCGGAATCATCGGGACGAGATCGAACGGAAGACCAGTGAGTACACCCGATACCGGAACCGAACGCTCGCAACGAAATTGGCGGCAGTGGCGCATTCCGGCCAAGATCTACGGCCGCGTCCGAACCTCCACCGTGGCGTTCGGAATCTGCTTCGTGCTCACCGCTCTGCTGTACGGGCAGGTCAGCGCAGATATCGCCGAGAGGAACGGGGAAGCGGTTCAGGGGCCGGTTGCGGTGAGCCCGGACGAGCTCAATCAACCGAGCGAATCGCAGACGTACGTACCGACCCCCTCACGTCTGTCGACCACCACCACACCCAGCACGACCACCGACCCGGAGTCGTCGACGAGCGCCGACGACACCGGTACCCAGTCGACGACGACTACCGCCCCGCCGACCACGACGACTGCCCCGTTCGGCGTGCCCATCCCGCCGGCGATTCAGTCGCTCATCCCGTCCCGGCCTGCACCGACGTCGTCGCGCTGAGGCACTCTTTACCGACCCTCGGGACTCGCCGCGGCACCCGCTCGCTTCCGGCGGTTACCGACGGGTAAGGACTACACTGGCGACCCGTGATCAGCACCTCGAATGTGTCCAAGTCCTACAAGACCTCGACCAGGCCCGCTCTGGACAAGGTGACGGTCTCCATCGACAAAGGCGAGTTCGTGTTTCTGATCGGGCCCTCGGGTTCGGGCAAGTCGACATTCATGCGTTTGTTGCTCAAGGAAGAGACGCCGACGTCCGGCGATATCCACGTAGCGGATTTTCACGTCAACCGGCTCGCTGCTCGTCGCGTCCCGCGGCTACGACAGAGCATGGGGTGCGTGTTCCAGGACTTCCGACTGCTGCAGCAGAAGACCGTGGTGGAAAACGTCGCGTTCGCGCTCGAGGTGATCGGCAAGCCTCGATCGATGATCAAGCGCACTGTTCCCGAGGTGCTGGATCTGGTGGGACTCGGCGGCAAGTCCGACCGTCTGCCCAACGAGTTGTCCGGTGGTGAGCAGCAGCGTGTGGCGATCGCCAGGGCGTTCGTCAATCGGCCGCTGGTGCTGCTCGCCGACGAGCCGACCGGAAACCTCGATCCGGACACCAGTCAGGACATCATGCTGCTGCTCGAGCGCATCAATCGCACCGGAACCACCGTGCTGATGGCGACCCACGACAACCACATCGTCGATTCCATGCGTCGACGCGTCGTGGAACTGGACAACGGACGAGTCGTTCGTGACGAGGCCCGAGGGGTCTACGGCGTCGGCCGCTGACGCCGACCACCGAACTCGACCGCTCAGACTTCTCGACCGAACGAATCGAAGGGCTCGGATTCCGCGATGCGCGCAAGTTTCATCTTCAGTGAGGTCTTCACCGGGCTTCGCCGCAACATCACCATGACGATCGCCATGATTTTGACGACCGCTATTTCCCTCGGTCTGTTCGGCGGCGGATTGCTCGTGGTGCAGATGGCAGGAAAGACCCAGCAGATCTTCCTCGACCGGGTGGAGGTGCAGATCTTCCTCACCGACGACATCTCTGCCACCGACGCAGACTGTGCCCAGGAGACGTGCGCTACGTTGCGCTCGGATCTCGAGAACACACCCTCCGTGGTCTCGGTGCAGTACCTCAACCGCGAGGACGCGGTGAAGGATGCGACCGAGCGAGTGTTCAAGGACCAACCAGAACTGGCAGAGTTGGTCAGTGCCGACAGTTTCCCGGCCTCGTTCAAGGTGCGTCTGAGCGACCCGGAGCGATTCGGAGTGATCAACGACAACTTCGAGAACCGTCCGGGTGTGCAGAGCGTGCTCAACCAGCGAGACCTGGTGGAGCGGTTGTTCAGCGTCCTGAACGGAGTACGCAACGCAGCGTTCGCGATTGCCACCGTGCAGGCGATCGCTGCGATCCTCCTGATCGCCAACATGGTCCAGATCGCTGCGTTCACCAGACGAACCGAGGTCGGAATCATGCGGCTGGTCGGTGCCACCCGGTGGTACACCCAGCTGCCGTTCCTCCTCGAAGCCGTGGTCGCAGCTCTGGTCGGTTCGGCGCTGGCGATTGCCGGGCTGTTCACCGCGAAGAACATGTTCATCGACGACGTCCTCTCCGACGTCTATCAAGCCAACATTCTGGCTCGGATATCGAACAGTGACGTGCTGTTGGTCTCGCCGTTCCTGGCACTCGTCGGAGTGGGAATGGCGGCGGTCACCGCCTACATCACATTGCGCCTCTACGTGCGCGAATAAATTCGGTTGCCGATCGGTTCTATGCTGGAGCGGTTGCCGATGAGGCGGCGTCAGGCATCGAACGCTCGAGAAAGGGCCCTGCAGTGAGAGAGAAGGGCCGCAAGGCCATTGCGACCAATCGCAAGGCACGGCACAACTACTCCATACTCGACGTCGTCGAGGCCGGAGTCGCGCTCGTCGGCACCGAGGTCAAGAGCCTGCGCGACGGCAAGGCCTCCCTCGTCGACGCCTTCGCGACCGTCGACGACGGCGAGATCTGGCTGCGCGGGCTGCACATCGCGGAATACACGCTCGGAAGTTGGACCAACCATGCGCCGCGTCGAAACCGCAAACTTCTTCTCCATCGTCGCGAGATCGACCGCCTGGCCGGCAAGGTCAAAGAGGGAAACCTGACGTTGGTGCCGCTGTCGATGTACTTCTCGGACGGCAAGGTCAAGGTCGAACTGGCGTTGGCCAAGGGCAAGCAGGACTACGACAAGAGACAGTCGTTGGCCAAGCGCACCGCCGAACGCGAAGTCACTCGTGAGCTCGGGCGTCGAGTGAAGGGCATGCGCTGACCGCTGTTCTGCTCGCTCTGGTAGCTGCCGTGGGCTACGGGGTGAGCGATTTCGTCGGCGGTGTCGCGTCCCGTCGAGTCGCCGCCCTGCGGGTGGTCATCGTGTCCTACCCGCTGTCGCTCGTCATCGTGTTGCTCGTCGCTCCGTTCGTCGGCGGGACCATCGAACTCCCTGCGATGCTGTGGGGCCTGGCGTCGGGTGTGGCGGGCGGCGTCGCCGTGTGGTGGTTCTATCTCGCGCTCGCGGCCGGGCCGATGGCAGTGGTGTCCCCGGTGACGGCTGTGTTGGTCGCCGGGATCCCGGTTCTGGTCGGGTTGTCGATGGGTGAGCGTCCCGGCGTCATCGCCTTCGTGGGCATCGCCGTTGCCCTGGTGGCCGTCGTGCTGGTCAGCAAAGAGTCACCGGACGAGGTGACCGGCGAGGTCGCGGGCGGCCGCGACATGAAGTTCACCCGCACCGTGGCCTGGCTTACGGTCGGGTCGGGTGTGACGTTCGCCTTCGCCTTCATCTTCCTGCATCAGATCGGTGACGGCAGTGGGCTGTGGCCCCTCGCGGCGTCCCGCGCATCGGCCACCGCGGTGGTCTGGGCCGTGGCGTTGGCGTCGGGGCATTTCGCACCGCCCCACGGCAGCGTGCTCAAACTTGCCGCGTTCGTCAGCGTGCTCGACGTGGTCGCCAACGCCGCGATGATCTACGCGTACGAGGGCGGTCTGCTGTCGTTGGTGAGCGTCATCGCTTCGCTGTATCCGGCTGCGACGGTGTTGCTGGCGATGGTGATGCTCGGCGAACGGGTCGGCGCACTACAGAAGGTGGGAATGGCGTTGGCGCTCGGGGCAATCGCGATGATCGCGCTCGCGGGTTGAACTTGCCCGCGCACGGGTAATGAACCCGTTTATGACTGCTTCCGGTTCTACCTCCGATGTCCCCACATCCGAGAACGCGTCGTCTCGGCCGCGTGTGCTGGTCACCGGTGCCACGGGATACCTGGGCGGTCGTCTGGCACCGCGCCTGCTCGACGAGGGTTACCGAGTTCGCGTGTTGGCTCGGACCCCGAGCAAGCTCGACAACGTTCCGTGGGCGGCGGACGTCGAGATCGTCCAGGGTGACCTGAGTGATCGGGAGTCACTGAAGGAGGCGCTCAGCGACGTCGACGTCATGTACTACCTGGTGCACTCGATGGGCACCGCGGGCCATTCCGATTTTGCCGACACCGAACGCGACAGCGCCGAGAACGTAGCCACCGTCGCAGCGGATTGCGGCGTCGGTCGCATCGTGTACCTCGGGGGCCTGCATCCGCCGACGGGTGAGCTGTCGCCACACCTGAAGTCACGCGCCGAGGTCGGTCGTATTCTGATCGAGTCGGGTGTCCCGACGATCGTGCTGCAGGCGGGCGTCGTCATCGGGTCCGGTTCGGCCTCGTTCGAGATGATTCGCCACCTGACCAATCGGTTGCCGGTGATGACCACCCCACGGTGGGTGCACAACCGTATTCAGCCGATTGCCGTACGCGACGTGCTGCACTACCTCATCGGGGCCGCGAGCGCTCCGGTCACCGAATCCCGCACGTACGACATCGGCGGGCCGGACGTCATGCAGTACGGCGAGATGATGAACATCTACGCCGACGTGGCCGGTCTGCGCCAGCGTCGCATCATCGTGCTGCCGGTGTTGACGCCTCGTCTGGCCGGTCACTGGATCGGGTTGGTGACGCCGATTCCGCGCGGATTGGCGATGCCCCTGATCGAATCGTTGCAGTACGACGCCGTCGGTCACGAGATGGATATCGACGCCGTCGTTCCACGTCCGGCCGAAGGCTTGACGGGCTACCGAGATTCGGTACGGCTGGCTCTACGCAAGATCGACGACGGCGAAGTCGAGACACGGTGGACCGACGCCACCGGAACTGCGGCCCCGTCGGATCCGCTTCCCTCCGACCCCGATTGGGCTGGAGAGGTCGTCTACACCGATACCCGGGTGGCCCGAAGCAGCGCGCGTTCGAGCACCATTCGGCCCGCGCTCGAACGATTGGCCGACGCCGAGGTGCTCACCGGTTGGCACCGCGACGCCACGGGGCCGGATGCGTCCGCCTCGGGAACCGAACACACCACCCGGCTGAAGTCGTCACGACGGCTGCCGGGAGAGGCGTGGTTGGATCTCACGGTCGGTGGCACCGCCAAGCAGCCGACGATCGAACAGCGACTCGTGTTCTTTCCTCGCGGATTGGCCGGGCGAGCCGTGTGGTACGCGTCGTTGCCCGTACGCAGGGCCGTTGCTCGTCGAATGCTGCGGACAGTAGTGGAACGAGTCGAGTCCGACGCCGGTGCAGCCGCGGCGCAGGGACCTGCCGGCCGTTAACGGGATGAATATGGCCGATCGACGCGTTACACTGAACAGCCCGGGCACGGTGTCCGGGAACATACGGGGCTGAACGGTTTCGACTTTGTATGTTGAGTCAGGGGAAGCGTGTCGGTGCAGGCGAGAGACCACCGTAAGCGTCATCGCAACCTTATAAGCGCCGATTCCAATCAGCGCGACTACGCACTCGCTGCCTAAGTAGCGACTGCGTGTCTGTCAGTCCGGGCTTGCCCTCGGCCCGGGTACTGGCATCAGCTAGAGGGCTCACCGATTCATCCGGCCGCGGGATGATGAGGAACATCAAACAGTGGCTGGGATCGTCATCCTGACTTGTTCGCGAGATCGGGAGATCCAAGTAGAGGCATAGCGGACTGCACACGGAGAAGCCCTGGCAATGCAGCAGAGGACCCGGGTTCGATTCCCGGCAGCTCCACTGTGAAGGCCGGGCCGAGAGACTTTCTCTCGGCCCGGTCTTTTTTGTGTCGGACACCTCACAAACACTGCTGTCGACCCGGTCCCACCCGGAGGGGGCTCGGTGCCGAATAGAGGGCATGAGCAACCAGCGGACCCCAGTTCTCTACACGGGGAAGCGGCTGTCGTCGCCGTCGATGGTGGTATTGGTTCTGAGCGGTGGCAAGGACGTGAGTCGCGCGCGCAGCAGGCCGTGGCACCTGGCGGGGTTGAGAATGTGGCCCTTCACCTGGACGCTTCGGCGGGCCGGACGTAGCCGCGATATTTCGGTCCAACAACTGCGATATCGGTTCCGCGGCTGGAACGCCCCCGAACGGACGCCGGTAGAGGACGCGCGGTGGGCGCTGCGCCGCATTCGTGACCGCAATCCCGAAGTTCCTGTGGTCGTGGTGGGTCACTCGATGGGTGGGCGCACAGCTGCCGCGCTGATCGACGACCCGTCGATCGCGGGTGTCGTTGCGCTTGCTCCGTGGTGGCCGCAGGGTACGGAGGCCGACGGATTCGACGAGAAGCGCACGCTGCTCGTGGTGCACGGAACTGCCGACCGGTGGACCGACCCGCGAACCTCCCGTCGCGCGACCGAACGCGCGATGGCGAACGGTGCCGACGCCGAATATTTCTCGGTGCCTGGAGGCCATTTCATGCTGCGTGATCCGCGCGTGTGGTCGCGCGTCACTCGTGACTTCGTTCTCCGTATCGCCGACGAGTCAAGAGTGCGAACCGATTCGAGCGAATCCGGTGCGTCGACGGGCTGCAGGGGAGAATCGTCGTGACCCGCCGTGTTGCCGTCGTGGGCAGCGGGGTGGCCGGCCTCACGGCGGCATACGCGCTGTCCAAGAACTCGTCGGTGACGTTGTACGAGGCCGACCCTCGGCTCGGCGGCCATGCCGACACCCACTTCGTGGACGGCCCCGGTGGTCCGGTGGGCGTCGACACCGGGTTCATCGTGCACAACGACCGCACGTATCCGACGCTGCTCCGTCTGTTCGACGAGCTCGACGTGCCGACGCAGGATTCGGACATGAGCATGTCCGTTCGGTGCGACGGCTGCGGGCTCGAATACTCGGGCGGACAGGGAATGCGGGGCATTCTCGCGCAGCGGACCGCGGTCCTGCGGCCTCGCTTCGTCTCGATGCTGCTCGACGTCAAGCGATTTCATCGTCTGGCGACCGAGCTACTCGAGCGCGAGGACGCCGCGGACACCGAGACGACGCTCGCTCAATTCTTGGAGCAGCACTCGTTCTCCGCATACTTCGAATCCCACTTCATGACACCGTTGGTGTCCGCGGTGTGGTCGTGCGATCCGGACACTGCTCTCGCCTACCCGGCTCGCTACCTGTTCACTTTTCTCCGCCACCACGGAATGCTCACCGTCACAGGATCTCCCACCTGGCGTACCGTCACCGGCGGGTCGATCGAATACGTTCGTCGGGTTGCGGAGCACATCGACGAGGTGTTGCTCGACAATCCGGTACATGCTGTCTACCGGTCCGTGGATTCGGTGCAGATCCGGGACGGCCACGACGACCTGCGCACGTTCGACGCCGCCGTGATCGCAGTCCATCCCGGTGCCGCGCTGAAGATGCTCGCGGAGCCGACTGCGCTCGAACACAGCGTTCTCGGAGCTATGCCGTATTCGGTCAATCACACTGCACTGCACACCGACTCGTCGGTGCTGCCACGAAACATCAGAGCGAGAGCGTCGTGGAACTACCACCTGCCGTCCTGTAGCGCCAAACCCGATCGAGTTCTGGTCAGCTACGACCTGACGAGGTTGCAGCGATTGGGTGACAGCGATCGAAGGATGCTGGTCACCCTCGGGGGAGCAGATCGCATCGACCCGAACACGGTGCTCGACGAGATGACCTACGAGCACCCGCAGTACACCCCCGAATCCGTCGCAGCGCAGCGTCGGCTGCCCGAATTGGACACCGATACGGTGTCGTTCGCCGGGGCGTACCACGGGTGGGGATTCCACGAGGACGGTGCGTTGTCCGGAGCGCGCGCCGCGCAACGGGTGGGGGCCTCGTGGCTCTGACGTCGGTTCTGCCGAACACCCGGGCGCACGGGGCGGCGCTGTATCTCACTCGGATCGATCACGTCCGACGAGCACCGATACGAAATACGTTCTCGTACAAGAGCTACAGCTGGTTCGTCGACCTCGACGCACTTCCCGAACTGCCGCGGATCCTGCGGCCACTCGCTTCATTCGATTCCCGCGACCACATGGGTGACCCTGGTGCCACCATTCGCCAGAACGTCGATGCCTTCGTGGCAGAGAGCGGAATCGATCTCGGCGGCGGTCGCATCACGATGTTGGCCAGCGCGCGGGTGTTCGGGCACACGTTCAACCCATTGACTGTGTACTGGTGTCACGACCGCGACGGAGACCTCGGCTGCGTGGTGGCCGAGGTGCACAACACCTACGGCGAGCGATACCGGTATCTGTTGGACACCGGTCGTCACGGCGAGGCACGGACTGCCAAAGAGTTCTACGTCTCACCGTTCAACGACGTCGACGGCGAGTACTCCATGCAGCTGCCCGAGCCGGACGCCACACTCCGGCTGTCGATCGTCCTCGAACGTCTCGGCCACCCTCCGTTCGTGGCGACCGTCGTCGGCCGTCGCCGCCAGGTGACGACGCGATCGATTCTTCGTACCGCACTCGAGATCCCGATGGCACCGCTGCGAGTGGTGATACAGATTCGCTGGCAGGGCATTCGGCTCTGGGCGCGGGGTCTGAAGATCGTGCAGAAACCTGCCCCTCCGGGGGCGCGGAGAGTTCAGAAGGAAGGAGCTCACAGATGACAACGGTGTCTCGAACCGATTCCGTGTCGCACCCGTCCGGTGCCGGGCCGCGCCCGCTCGTCGATCCTCGGGTCTGGCCCCAGATCGCCCACGTTCCCGGTGGCGTGAAAGTTGCGGTCGCCGCGCCCGTTGCCGACTTTCTCTTCCGTCGTGCGGTCGCGGGATTGCAGGTCCGAGTCGCGATGCCGGACGGCACAATGATCGGGGCCGGATCGTCCGACGCACCGTTGATGACGGTCTATCGGCCACACGACTTCGCCGCGCGCGTCGGCGACAGCGGCCTCATCGGATTCGGTGAGGCATACATGGCCGGAGACTGGGATGCCGAGGATCTCACCGCTGTGCTCGAGGTCTTCGCTCGTCGAATGGCGTCGCTGATTCCCAATTCCTTGCAGCGACTCCGTGGGCTCTACGTCCCGAAACCTCCACGGAGTGAACGCAATACGACGAAGAACACTCGATCCAACATTTCGCGTCACTACGATCTGTCGAACGAGCTGTTCGAGCTCTTCCTCGACGAGACCATGACCTACTCGAGTGCGTTGTTCGCCGGATCGGGACCCGACGACAGCATGGAGCTCGCCGACGCCCAGCGCCGAAAGATCGACCGGCTACTCGATCGCGCAGGCGTCGGCGAAGGAACCAGGGTCCTCGAGATCGGCACCGGATGGGGCGAGCTGGCCATCCGCGCAGCCGCTCGTGGTGCGACGGTCCGGTCGGTGACACTGTCTGTCGAGCAGCAAGAGCTCGCGCGTAAGCGTTGTGCCGCTGCGGGTTACGCGGATCGAGTGCAGATCGATCTTCTCGACTATCGTCTGGTCGACGGGGAGTACGACGCCATCGTGTCGGTCGAGATGATCGAGGCCGTCGGGCATCAGTATTGGAGAACGTACTTCGAGACGATCGACTCGTTGCTCGCGCCGGGCGGTCGGGTTGCGCTGCAGGCGATCACGATGCCACACGACCGGATGCTGGCCACCCGAAACACCTACACCTGGGTACACAAGTACATCTTTCCCGGAGGTTTCCTGCCGTCGGTGCGGGCAATCGAGGAGGTGACCGAGCAGCGCACCTCGCTCCGGGTTCGGGAGCGCCTGTCCATGGGTGACCACTACGCGCGCACCCTCGCGCTGTGGGACAGTCGATTCCGTGAATATCGCTGTGAGGCAGAAGCTCTCGGATTCGACGAGGTGTTCGCGCGTATGTGGCACTTCTACCTGTGTTATTCGGAGGCCGGGTTTCGATCCGGGTACCTCGATGTTCAGCAGATCGTGCTCGACCGAAGGGACAAGCGATGATTGCCTCGACACTTACCGCAGACCGGACCGAGCGCGGCGTCGGAGTCGCGCATCGGATCGCCGAGTTGATAGAACCCCTGGTGGGTGGTCCGCTTCCCGTTCGGCTGCACGCGTGGGACGGATCCGTCGCAGGGGATGCCTCGGCACCGAGAGTGCTGTTGCGAAGTCCGAATGCCCTTCGTCGATTGCTCTGGAGCCCGGGTGAACTCGGTGCTGCGCAGGCGTACGTCACCGGAGAGTTGGACGTCGACGGCGACCTTGCTGCAGCTCTCGATCACGTCTGGGGTGTGGTGCGTGAGCGTCGACTCGCGGCCGTTCGCCCGGGGCCGGCGTCGCTACTGCGGTTGGCGAAACTGGCCAAGGATCTCGGAGTGTTCGGCCGCCCATTGCCGCCGCCGGTGTCGCAGGCCTCGGTGAAAGGACGGCTGCATTCGGTGCTCCGTGACCGCGCTGCGATCAGCCACCACTACGACCTGTCGAACGACTTCTACGAACTCGTCCTCGATTCCCACATGGCGTATTCCTCCGGATACTGGACGTCCGACTCGGCCGACTACACGCTCGACGATGCCCAACGAGACAAGCTCGATCTCGTCTGTCGCAAGGTCGGTTTGGACAAGAAGCCAGGTCAGCGGTTTCTCGACGTCGGCTGCGGCTGGGGTTCCCTGAGTCTGCATGCGGCTCAGGAGTACGGCGCGCAGGTCGTCGGAGTGACCATCTCGCGCGAACAGAAAGCCTTCATAGACAAGCGAATCGCCGACCGGGGACTGCAGGACAACGTCGAGATCCGAATCCAGGACTACCGGGAGATTCCGGACGGTCCGTTCGACGCAGTGGCGTCGATCGAGATGGGCGAGCATGTGGGAGAAGCCAATTACCCGACCTACACCGCCGCACTGCATGCCAACGTGAAACCCGGCGGACGCGTACTGATTCAGCAGATGTCGCGGAGGGAGGGCGACAACCCCGGCGGCGGCGCGTTCATCGAATCGTTCATCGCGCCCGACATGTTCATGCGTCCGGTCGGGCGGACCGTGGCCATGATCGAGGAGGCCGGACTCGAGGTTCGCGACGTCCATGCTCTGCGCGAGCATTACGTGCGGACCGTCGATGTCTGGACGGAGCGCTTCGAGGCGCGGTACGACGACGTGGTGGCGATGGTCGGGGAAGAGGTCGCCCGCGTATGGCGGCTGTACCTGATAGGCGGTGGAATGGCGTTCCGGGACAACAGAATGGGCGTCGATCAGATTCTCTCGGTTCGGTCCGGTAACGGTCCGTCCGACATGGAACCGGTGCGGCCTACCTGGACGACGGTCGGATGAACTGGTCGGACTTGTTGACCGTATCGCTCGCGAGCCTCGGCGGTACCGCTCTCCTGATGATCGTCACCGCGCTCATCGGTGCGCGTATCGGAAGGCACAACGTCGTGGATGTGACGTGGGGCGGCGGCTTCGTGCTCATCGCGCTGATCGCGGCTGCGACCGGAACAGGTGATGCGTGGCGTCGAGTCCTGCTGCTCGTCCTGGTCGGAGTGTGGGGGCTTCGTCTCGCAGTGCACGTCTGTCGGCGTTCACGTGGACACGGTGAAGATCCGCGATACACCGAACTGCTCTCCAAGGCGACCGGAAACACAACCTTGTATGCCCTGCGCAAGATCTATCTGACGCAGGCAGTCGCACTGTGGTTCGTGTCCCTGCCGTTGCAGGTGTCCGCTGTCGCACATGGTTCGGTAGTGGCCGTCGTCGTCCTCGGCGTGCTGGTCTGGATGCTCGGATGGACGTTCGAGGCAGTGGGCGACGCGCAATTGAAGGAGTTCAAGGCCGACGCGTCGAACAAGGGCAAGATCATGGACCGAGGTCTGTGGGCCTGGACGCGGCATCCCAATTACTTCGGCGACTCGGCAGTGTGGTGGGGACTGTTCCTCGTCTCGGCCTCGGCGTGGCCTGGGGTGTTCACGATTCTGTCGCCCGTCGCGATGACGTACTTCTTGGTGTTCGCCACCGGGGCTCGGCTGTTGGAACGGACCATGGAGAAGCGTCCGGGGTATCGCGAATATCAGCAGCGAACCAGCTATTTTCTGCCACGGCCACCGAAACGGCAGAGCAAGTAGCTCGCGGGTGGGGCAGCGGCGTTAGGGTTGAACGAGAAATTCGGTTCGTCGACCGGATTCGGTTCGTTCGAGGATTGAGGAGGCGCATCGTGGCGCACGAGAGAGCTGGAACCACTGCACTGCCGGAGGATCTGGTCGATCTCTCGCAACTCGTCACGGCGTACTACTCGCGCATTCCGGACGTGTCGGAGCCGAGTCAGCAGGTCGTGTTCGGGACCTCGGGTCATCGAGGTTCGAGCCTGGATTCGGCGTTCAACGAGGCGCACATCGTCGCGACCACGCAGGCCATCGTGGAATATCGTTCCGCGCAAGGCATCACCGGGCCACTGTTCATCGGTCGAGACACCCATGCATTGTCCGAGCCCGCGTGGACGACGGCTCTGGAGGTGTTGGCAGCCAACGACGTCGACGTTCTGGTCGACTCGGGGGATCGCTACACCCCGACGCCCGCCGTCAGTCATGCCATTCTCCGGTACAACGAGTCGGGGCCGACCGCGAAAGCCGACGGCATCGTGGTCACACCGTCCCACAATCCGCCGCGTGACGGCGGGTTCAAGTACAACCCTCCGCACGGTGGACCGGCCGACAGCGATGCGACGTCGGTGATCGCTGCCCGCGCCAACGAGCTTCTCCGCGAGGGCATTACCGGAATCAAGCGTGTGACTCTCGCGCAGGCGTTCGCGGGAAGCGTCTCGCGGTACGACTTCCTCGGCACCTACGTGGACGACCTCCCGAACGTGCTCGATCTCGATGCGATCCGCGCCGCCGGAGTTCGCATCGGTGCGGATCCGCTCGGCGGTGCCAGTGTCGACTACTGGGATGCGATCGCCGAACGACACAACCTCGATCTGACCGTCGTCAATCCGTTGGTCGACGGCACGTTCCGCTTCATGACGTTGGACACGGACGGCAAGATCAGAATGGACTGCTCGTCGCCGAACGCGATGGCATCACTCATCGCTGCGCGGGATCGATTCGACATCGCCACGGGCAACGACGCCGACTCCGATCGACACGGCATCGTCACTCCCGACAGTGGTCTGATGAACCCCAATCACTACCTCGCGGTCGCGATCGACTATCTGTTCACCCACCGACCCGGGTGGTCACCGACCGCGGCAGTCGGCAAGACGCTGGTGAGTTCCTCCATGATCGATCGCGTCGTCGCCGGTCTCGGACGAAAGCTGCTCGAGGTCCCGGTCGGGTTCAAGTGGTTCGTGCCGGGGCTGCTCGACGGCGAGCTCGGCTTCGGCGGCGAGGAGAGCGCCGGTGCCTCGTTCCTGCGGCACGACGGCCGAGTGTGGACCACGGACAAGGACGGAATCATTTTGGCGCTGTTGGCCTCGGAGATCACCGCGGTCACCGGATCGACACCGTCGCAACGCTACGCAGAATTCACAGCCGAGTACGGCGACCCGTCGTACGCCCGCGTCGATGCTCCGGCAACCAGGGAGCAGAAGGCTGTGCTCGCGAAGTTGTCGCCCGACCAGATCACAGCCACCGAATTGGCGGGGGAGCCGATCACCGCGACGCTGACCGAGGCTCCCGGAAACGGGGCCGCACTGGGTGGGCTGAAGGTGACAACGGAGAGCGCCTGGTTCGCAGCTCGTCCGTCGGGAACCGAGGACGTCTACAAGATCTACGCGGAGTCGTTCCAGGGCAAGGAACACCTCGCCGAGGTCCAGGCTGCCGCACGTGAATTGGTCTCGTCCGCTCTCGAGAGCTCGTGACCGACTCACCGACACCCGACCACGACAGCTCGGCCCCCGAGCCGGCATTCCAACCCGGAGGCAAACTCCCTCCGGAGATCTGGGTACTGGTCTCGGCAGCGTTCGTCATCGCCCTCGGATTCGGCATCGTCGCGCCTGCCCTGCCGCAGTTCGCGCGAGAATTCGGCGTCGGATACACGGCCGCATCGGCAGTGATCAGTGCCTTCGCCCTCATGCGGTTGCTATTCGCACCGGCGAGCGGCGCTCTGGTTCAGCGCCTCGGCGAACGACCCGTCTACCTGATCGGACTGTTGATCGTGGCGGTCTCCACCGGTGCGTGCGCTCTGGCTCAGACGTACTGGCAGCTGCTGGTGTTTCGCGGACTGGGCGGAATCGGGTCGACGATGTTCTCGGTGTCTGCTCTCGGACTGCTGATCAGAATCAGTCCACCTACCAGTAGAGGCCGCATCTCCGGGCTGTACGCGACCGCTTTCTTGCTGGGAACCATCGGTGGTCCGCTCGTCGGCGGCGCGCTCGTCGGTTTCGGTCTGCGGGTGCCGTTCGTCATCTATGCCGTGGCTCTGGTGATCGCCGCTGCCGTCGTGTACTTCACCCTCGGCAATTCCGATCTGGTCAAGCCGGAGAAGGGAACTGCGCCGCCGACGATGTCGTTGCTCGCTGCTCTGCGAATCCCGTCCTATCGGGCCGCGCTGGCGTCGAATTTCGCGAACGGATGGGCCGTGTTCGGTGTCCGAGTGGCGCTGGTGCCGTTGTTCGTCGTCGAGGCAATGCAGCGGTCCGAGGTGTTCGTCGGGATTGCTCTCACGGTGTTCGCAGTGGGTAACGCACTGGTTCTCACCACTGCCGGTCGCCTGTCCGACGTACGCGGACGCAAACCGTTCATGCTGGGCGGTTTGGCGGTGTGCGGCCTGGGAACGGTCGTGATGGGCTATGTCCACGATCCGGTGTTGTTCCTCGCGGTGTCGTTGATCGCCGGAATCGGATCGGGCCTGATGAGTCCTGCCCAGCAGGCCTCGGTCGCCGACGTAATCGGCTCCAAGGCCCGTGGAGGACCCGTGCTGGCTGCCTTCCAGATGGCGTCCGACGTGGGCGCGGTGATCGGCCCGATCGTGGCCGGAATGATCGTGGAACGGGTCTCGTTCGGTCCGGCTTTCGCCGTGACGGGCGCACTGCTTCTACTGGCGGGGTTGTGGTGGTCGCGCGTTCCGGACACCCTCGAGCGCGAGCGCAGCTGACGGATTCGTCCGTAGTATTCGCTCTGTGAGCGAGAAGAAGACATCCAGCACGAAACACACTCCGCAGGCCTCGTCGAATACCGTGACGTACATTCTGGGCGGTATTGCAATCCTCGTGGTGGTCGCGGTCGTCGTGGTCGCGATCCTGTGGCAGCGAGGCAGTGACGCGCCCCGGAACGACGGGTACGGGTCGGTCAAGAATCCCGACGTCGAATTGTCGTTGCCGGGAGACGGTGTCGTCGTATTGGCTCGTCCGGGCGCGCAGCGCGTCATCGATATCTACGAGGACCCGATGTGCCCATTCTGCAGTGATCTCGAGGTGAAGCACGGCCAGGAATTGGCTCAGAAAATCGACGACGGCGTTGTCTCGGTCAACTACCACCTGATCAATTTCCTCGATGCGAGCTCGGCCTCGGGTGACTATTCGACGCGGGCCGTTGCGGCGTCGCACTGCGTGGCCGCCACCGAGAATGCGCGGGTCTACTCGGCTTTCCACGCCGCGCTGTTCGACCCGGAATTCCAGCCGGAGGAAGGAAGCGACTCCGACCGAACCGATGCCGAGCTGGCGGAGCTGGCAACGTCGAACGGAGCGAGCGATCTTGCGGTGGAGTGCATCACCACGGGCGCTCAGCGTGACTCAGCGGTGGCGGACGCGACGACCGGTCGGGACGCCTTGGCCGCATCGGGTGCACGCGGAACTCCGGGTGTTCTGGTGGACGGACAGGTGGTCGACGCGCTGGGCGACTCGGAATGGCTGGCTACGGTCGGCTGATCGGGGTCGAGCGCGGGGGCCCGTACCGGAGCATCGAGTACGGGCCGCACCAGCTGATTTGTTGCTGCCGCGAGCGATGGTGTAACTTCGTTCGAGCAACCGCATGAGCGGGAGCACGCAGTACTCGGGGCTATGGCGCAGCTGGTAGCGCACCACACTGGCAGTGTGGGGGTCAGGGGTTCGAGTCCCCTTAGCTCCACCGAGAAAGCAAAAGCGCCGCCCATCGGGCGGCGCTTTTGTTGTGTCTATGGCTTCGGCCACCGAATCGGCGTCTGCAGCGTGAGTCCTGAGACGCCGATTCGGAAGGCAGGAGTCAGTGAGCTGCGTCGAACGCCTGCTCCACTTCGGCGGGTATTCTTCCGCGCGCAGAAATGTTGTGGCCGTTCGCCTTCGCCCATTCTCTGATGGCTTTGGTCTGATTGGCGTCGCTCTTCGCCCCGGTGGCCGGGGAAGTCGACTTCTTCTGTCGCTTTCCGCCCACCTTCGTCGAGTGCTCGATGTAATAGTCGAGCTTGCGGTGGAATTCTTTGGCGTTCTTGTCGCTCAGATCGATTTCGTAGCTGACTCCGTTGACCGAATAGGTTATGTGTTCGCCACCGGATTCGATCGGTTTTTCGTCGATGTCATCGACTAGTTGCACATAGACTTTTCTGGCCATGCTGAAGCTCTCCAATGGTGCAGGGAATGATGCGGGGGGATGTCCAGATCGAACTGTGTCGACTATACGGCCGAACAATGTGTATATCCATGCTGGCCGATCGATTGTTACCGGTTTCGCAGCATTGCCACAGAATCTGCAGATGTATTCGTCGAAACCGACGTGGCGCAGGCATTAAGTGTGTGCGCAGTGCGAGGGATCGCTGTTGCGGTGAACAAAGACAAACTGTCCGGTATTCATAGGAAATTCGTTCTCGGGGTCGGTTCGAGCCGGCGGCCGGTTTCGGAGTTTCGCGGCACTGGTGTCGCCGTCGTGGGAAACATGAGAAGGCTGGGCAGATCGCAACGAATCGATCACGAAATGCACTCCTTTGGCTAACGAAATTCGATCAGGGACTCGAATGGTTCGATCTCTGGTTCACTCGAGCAGCAAGTGTCTGTTGTGACGCACGGTAGCTCCTGATGCCAATGGGAACCGCGTGGCTCGACGGCGTCCGAGGTGCCGAGAGGGGAGTGGCGCGACCGGCTCCACCGGAGCGCCCACGAGTCGATGAAATCTTCACGAACAGCCGGGTCGGCTGCGGTGACGCTGATGTGCGCAGGTCTACTGGGTGCTGGGGCGCTCGTCGGCGCACCGGCATCGGCCGACCCGTCCACGCCCGCCACCGCGCCGTCGGCGACACCCGGCACGGAATCGGCCGGACGAGAGTTGACGGGAAAGACGGTCTTTCTCGATCCGGGTCACCAGGGCACAGCTCACTCGGAGAATCTGCAACGGCAGGTCGACGACGGGCGCGGCGGTACCAAGGATTGCCAGACCACGGGCATGACCACGGTGGACGGGGTGCCGGAGCACACCATCAACTGGAAGGTCTCGGAGCTGGTTCGGTCCAGTCTGGAGAGTCTCGGTGCGACGGTGAAGACCAGCCGCGTCGACGACACCGGATGGGGCGGGTGCGTCGACGATCGGGCTCGCGCTGCCAGCGCGTCCGGAGCCGATGTGGCCGTCAGCATTCATGCGGACTCGACGAGCACGACGACCGACACCGACAAGCACGGATTCCATCTGATCGTGCCGACACTGCCGATTCCGAATGCGGCGGCCGATGCGGCTCAGTCGGAGGGCGGGCGCTCGGCCTCGAAGCTGATGAGAGATTCCTACGTTCGCGCCGGGTTCGATCCCGCCAATTACTCGGGCGTCGTCGACGGGATCCAGGAACGATCCGACGTCGCGGGGCCCGCACTGACGACTGTTCCGTTGGTGTTCGTCGAGATGGGCAATGGTTCCAACCCGGACGACGCGGCGGTGCTCGAGGGCTCGGACGGTCAGGTGAAGCATGCGATCGCCATCGCCACCGGCATCATCGACTATCTTCTCGGAGCCGAGGCTGCCTCGTCGCCGGATGTCGCAGTTTCCACCGCCTCTGCGCCGACACCGACGAGCGCGACTGTTCCCGCAGCTACGTCGACGTCCGTAGCGGGTCGTAGTGCCTTGTCTCGACTGCTCGAAAGCGTCTCGCCGTATGTCGAATCGTTCGGTGTCGACGGATTGAAGGGATTGGTGACCGACGAGAACGTCAGCAGCGTCTCCACCTTCGCTCGAGGCCTCCTGAATCGAATTCTCGCCGCCCGGTAGTCTCGACCGGCGTGGCGCGTCGACGAATTCCGGTGGTGATCGTTGCCGGCTTTCTGGGTGCCGGCAAGACCACTCTGCTCAATCATCTGTTGCGCAGCGATGCGGGAATTCGGATCGGCGTCGTGGTCAACGATTTCGGTGCGATAAACATCGATTCCATGCTCGTTGCAGGACAGGTCGATTCGATGGTGTCACTGGGCAACGGATGCATCTGCTGTGCGGTGGACATCGCTGACATGGACGCGATGTTCGATACGCTGGCTCACCGCCGTTCGGCCATAGACGTGATCGTGGTGGAGGCCAGCGGATTGGCGGAGCCACGGAATCTCATTCGAATGGTGCGCGGCAGTGAGAACGAGTTCATCGTGTACGGCGGATTGGTGGGAGTCGTCGACGCGGTCGAATTCGCGGATACCCGCACCCTGCATCCCGAAATCGATCAGCATCTGCAATTGGCGGATCTGGTGGTACTGAACAAGTCCGACGCCGTCGAGGATTCGGAGCGCTCTGCGGTGGTGTCGACGGTTCGGTCCATTGTCGGCGACGTCCCTGTCGCAGCTGTGTCGTTCGGACGCGTCGATCCTCTGTTGTTGTTCGACCGGCCCCAGAACGGGCCGGTCGAATCCGCACTACCCGTGCAATTGTCTTTCGACGAACTGCTCCGCGAGCACCTCGACGACGACAGCTGCCACGAGCACGGACACCACCGACACCTGCATGCGCAGTACTCGCATACCGAGTTCGTCAGCACAGCAGCGATGGAGCCGCGTCGGCTGATCGAATTTCTCGAGAACCCGACCGGAAACCTCTACCGCATCAAGGGTGTCGTGCATTTCGACCTGCCGGGACACCAGCAGAAGTTCATCGTGCAGACGGTGGGGCGACACATCCGGTTCGAGAGTGCAGCGTGGTCACGGGGTGAAGCCCAGCAGACATCACTGGTGCTGATCGGCACCGAACTCGACGCGGACGCGGTCGAACATCGACTGCGGGCCTGCGTGCGCGGCCCTGACGACGCAGTCGACGCCTCGGCCATGTTGCCTGTCCATCGATACCTCGAGCCGGCGTAGGTCTTCTACAGTCCGACCCATTCGGTGCGCCCGCCTTCGAAGCCCTGCCGTTTCCAGATGGGTACCTCGGCCTTGATGCGTTCGACCAGTCGGGCGCACGCCTCGAACGCCTCGGCGCGATGAGCCGATCCGACTGCGGCCACGAGCGCGAGATCGCCGACCCGCAAGTCCCCGACGCGATGCACGGCAGCGACCGCAAGACCGGTTTCGGACGAGACCTCCGAGCAGCATCGGCTCAAGAAGCGTTCCGCATCGGGGTGGGCGCGGTATTCGAGAGTTTCCACGGCGTGGCCACCGTCGTGGTCACGAACGATTCCGCTGAACAGCACCACGGCACCGTGGTGCGAATCCTGTACCGCGGCCTCTACCTCGGCGGTCGTCAGCGGCTCGTTCGAGATGCGGGCGACGAGTTCAGTCATCGTGGGGTCCTCCTCCTGAGATCTGGGCGAGTACATGATCGAGGAGCGGATCGAGAACGGCCAAGCCGTCTTTCACGCCTCCCGGTGATCCGGGCAAATTGACGACGAGGGTACGTCCGATCAACCCGGACACTCCGCGACTCAGCACCGCGTGCGGCGTCGCGGAGGTTCCCTTGGTGCGGATCTGGTCTGCTATTCCTGGCATCTCGATGTCGAGCAGTGCCGCCGTGGCCTCCGGAGTTGCATCGGTAGGGGAGACGCCGGTTCCGCCGGTCGAGATGATCAGCGACGGCTCGCCGCGTAGCGAGTCGCGCAGTCCGGCCTCGATGTCGGCATCGGCGTACACCAGCGGGCCGCGCACCGCGAAGCCCCGATCGGTCAGCCAGGATGCGATGGACGGGCCGGTGGTGTCCGGGCGGGTTCCGCGAGCACCGCCGGTGGAGGCCACGAGCACGACCGCCGACTTCGTCCCCTCCGACGGCCGAGCGTCGTCGTCGGGGGCGGTCGCCTTTGCATCACGCTGCCAATGCCCGTGCTTACCACCGTCTTTGGTGATCAGCCGGACGCCGTTCATCGTTGCACCCGGGTCGACCGCCTTGACCATGTCGTGCAGGGTCAACCCGGCAACCGCGACGGCGGTGAGGGCTTCCATCTCGACGCCGGTCCTACCGGTCGTGCGCGCGGTGGCCTCGACCGTGATGGAGGTGTCGGTGAATCCGAAGGAGATTTTCACCGACGAGAGCGCGAGTTGATGGCACAGCGGAATCAGGTCGGACGTGCGCTTGGCAGCCGAGATACCGGCGATCCGAGCGGTCGCCAGGACATCGGCCTTCGGCATGCCGTCCGCCTGCACCAACCCGATGACCTCGGGCGTGGTGACGAACTCGCCGGCCGCCACAGCCGTTCGGGAGGTCTCTTTCTTGTGCGCCACATCGACCATGCGGGCACGGCCCTCGTCGTCCAGGTGCGACAGGGGGTTCTGCGGGACTTCGGTGGTCACAGCGGCCATGCCTCCACGGGTGATCCTGCGGCGAGTTCGGTTGTCTCGGCGGCGATGTCGATGAGCACGTCGGCCCACGCCAGTGCGGCCACCAGGTGGGACCCCGGTCCGGCGACCAGTTCGACCCGGCCGTCGTCACGCAATTTCCCGCGGAGCAGTTGACGCCTGCCCGGCGGCGAGGTGATCGACTGGAACAGAGTCGCAGGGCCCGACAGGACCGGTGGCAGGCCGGCCGATCGCCGAACGATGTTGCGCGCGAACATGATGTACGACACCACGGTGCTGACGGGGTTGCCCGGGAAACTCAGGACCGGGGTGCCGTCGAACATCGTGATGCCCTGCGGTCCACCCGGTTGCATCCGAACCGATCCGAACTGTCCACCCAGCGGCGCGAGAACGTCCTTGACCACCTCGAAGTCGCCCATCGACACTCCACCGGAGGTGATGATGAGCTCCGCCGATGCGGCTGCGGAGGTGAGGATGCTTCGGAAGCGTTCCGGATCGTCGGTGCTGCGTGCGACGGTGACCACGTCGGCACCGCTCGCGCGCAGGTGCGCGGCAAGAGTGATGCCGTTCGAGTCGAAGATCTGACCGGGCGAGAGCGTCTCGCCTGCGTCGGCCAACTCTGCTCCGGTGGTCACCACGGCCACACGAGGACGCGACCGTACGTCGACGGTGGCCAGTCCGACGGCCGCGAGAACCGAGATGTGCCGGGGCTCGAGCACTCTGCCCGCGTCGATCAGGATCGTTCCCGCGCGTACGTCGCTACCCTGTTCGCGCACGAATTCGCCTGCGACGCGGGCTCGTTCGACGGTCACCGCACCTGCGGTGGTCACCGTGGTGTCCTCCACGGGGACGATGGCGTCCGCTCCGTCGGGTATCGGTGCACCGGTCATGATCTTGGCTGCGCTACCGGGCGTGAGCGTCGAGGGTCGGGTGGGTCCGGCAGCGATGATCGTCGATACCGGAAGCGTCACGGGCGCAGACTGCACCGAGCGAGAATCGACCGCATAACCGTCCATCTGCGAATTCCGGAACAGAGGTAGATCGACGGGGGAGGTCACGTCGTGGAATGCCACCCGCCCCAGTGCGTCGGTCAGCGGCACTCGTTGGGCTGCTCGGGTGCCCAAGTCTGCGAGCAGCGACTCGATCGCTGCTGCGTGCTCCTCGACGGATACGGCGCTCACAGTGCGGGTCCGGTGATCGCTCGAGTGTGCTCAGCCGTCATGGCTGCCAATCCTAGGCACGCCGACACGACGGGCGCGTGTGGGCTGCGGCATACTGGGTAGACAAGCCGATGTGAGACATGCAGGAACAGACGGATTCGAGGTGTGAGGTGACGGTGGACAGTGTCACGTCCCTCGGGATCCCGCGTATCGGTGCAGCTTCCTCGGGGTCGTCGTTCGGCCCGGTGGACGATCGTCCCGACGTGCCGCATCTGATCGATCGATTCGGGCGGGTGGCACGCGATCTGCGCATCTCGATCACCGAGAAGTGCTCGCTGCGGTGCACGTACTGCATGCCGGAGGAGGGGCTGCCGGCAATTCCCACAGCCGACCTGCTGACCGCTGGCGAGATCGCTCGGGTCGTCTCGGTTGCCGTGCGCCTGTTGGGAATACGCGACGTGCGTTTCACCGGCGGCGAGCCTCTGATGCGTCGAGATCTGGACGAGATCCTTCGTTCGTGCTCCGCTGTGGCGGACGGCGTGCCGTTGTCCATGACCACCAATGCCGTCGGTCTCGAACATCGTGCGCAGGCCCTCGCCGAGGCCGGTCTGACGCGCGTCAACGTGTCGTTGGACTCGGTCGATCGCGAACAGTTCGCGCGCTTGACTCGACGCGATCGTCTGCCGTCGGTGCTGGCCGGCATCCGGGCGGCCAAGAAGGCGGGCATCGGTCCGGTGAAGGTCAATGCCGTACTGATGCGAGATACCCTCTCCGGGTCCGTGGATCTGCTCCGGTGGTGTCTGGACGAGGGGGTCGCGCTTCGATTCATCGAGCAGATGCCACTCGACGCCGATCACGAATGGGCCCGCAACAACATGATCGACGCCCAGACGTTGCTCGACGAGCTGTCCACTGCTTTCGATCTACGTGAAGTGGGTCGCGCCGATCCGTCCGCTCCCGCCGAAGAATGGAGCGTGGACGGCACGGAGGCGACCGTGGGAATCATCGCGTCCGTCACGCGCTCGTTCTGCGGCGACTGTGATCGAACGAGGCTCACTGCCGAGGGGACCATCAGGTCCTGCCTGTTCAGCGACGACGAGACGGATCTTCGCGCGGCGCTGCGGGGCGGTGCCACCGATTACGAGTTGGCAGCAGTATGGCGCGGAGCCATGTGGAACAAATGGGCCGGGCACGGCATCGACGCCGAGGGCTTCGTGCCACCGACCCGCAGTATGGGAGCAATCGGTGGTTGAGACACAGCCCAGCACGACCGGTAGTCGAACGATGCAAGTGGAGGTGCGGTACTTCGCAGCCGCCGTCGACGCGTCCGGCTGCGAGTCCGAACACCTCACTCTGCCGGCCGGTGCGACGCTGGGAGAATTGCGCGAGACCATCCGTTCTCGGTACGGAGCCCCGATGGAACCGATTCTGCGGGTGTCGGCGTATCTGGTCGGAGACGAGTTGACCCGCGATCTGGGTCGGTCCGTAGGCAGCAGAGTCGACGTACTGCCGCCGTTCGCCGGCGGCTGATCGTCACCGATCGCCGCCGACGAAGGTCGGTCAGTGACCGTTCTTCCACCAATCGTCGAACGGTGTCACCGGAACGGTTCGCTTGTGCCGCGTCGCGGCGAACATCTTCTCGAGTTTGTCGGCCACTTCCTCGGTGACATCTTTGCCTTCGAGGTAGTCGTCGATCTGCTCGTATGTGACGCCGAGTGCTTCCTCGTCGGGCAGAGCCGGTCGATCGTCTTCGAGATCCGCGGTGGGGACTTTGCGCCAGGTACTTTCGGGCGCACCGAGCTCGCGCAGCAGCGCAGCACCTTGTCGCTTGGTCAGGCCGGTCAGTGGCGTCAGATCCACCCCGCCGTCCCCGAACTTGGTGAAGAAGCCGGTCACCGCCTCGGCTGCGTGGTCGGTGCCGACCACCACATAGCCGAGTTCGCCGGCGATCGCGTACTGGGCGACCATGCGTTGACGAGCTTTGATGTTGCCGCGCACGAAATCTCGGACCTCGCCGGTTCCCAGAGCCTCGGCGGTCGCAGCGGCTGCGGCATCGGAGGCCGCCTTGATGTTCACCGTCACCGTGCGGTCGGGATCGATGAACTTCAGTGCGATCGCCGCGTCGTCCTCGTCGGCCTGCACACCGTAGGGGAGCCGTACGGCGACGAATTCGGCCTCGTGCCCGTCGGCTCGTAGTTCGGTCACCGCCCGCTGTGCGAGCTTGCCGGTGAGCGTGCTGTCCTGTCCGCCGCTGATCCCGAGTACGAAACCGGAGGCCGGGGTCGACGCGAGGTAGTCCTTGAGGAAGTCCACGCGCCTGCGGACCTCCGTCACCGGATCGATGGTCGACTGTACCGCCAGCTCACGCATGATTCCGGAGCGCAATTCCGAGTTGATGTGTCCCATCCGATCATCCTAATGACGAGTGCGGGTACGCGTTCGGGTCGAGAAGGATGCGTAGTGTCGTTCGACGTGAGCGGATCCACGGATACCTTCGTCAAGCGAGATACCCGCGCGCACCCGGACTTCTTCGAGGCCGAGGCGACGGGACTCGCGTGGCTCGGTGAGACAGGGGTGCCGGTCGTCGGTGTTCTCGATCGCGGACCGACGTTCATCGAACTCGAGCGGTTGACGGCCGCGCGTCCCACCGAGATCGCGGCCCGTCGATTCGGGCGCGCACTGGCCCGTATGCACGACGGCGGCGCGGCCGGATTCGGGGCTCCGCCGAATCGCTCGGACGGCACACCGTTTCCCGGGCAGTTGTTCATCGGCTCGCGGCCCATGACCAACACTGTCCACGCCACCTGGGGTTCGTTCTACGCCGCCGAGCGAGTGCTGCCGTTTCTGCGGATCGCGGTCGACGCCGGAAACGTGACGCAGTCCGAGGCGGCGACCGTCGAGGCGGCGTGCGGACGGGTGGCGGACGGCGAGTTCGACGACGGTGAACCGCCCAGTCGAATCCACGGAGACCTGTGGAACGGCAACGTCTTCTGGACCGATGCGGGTGTCGTGCTGATCGATCCCGCGGCACACGGCGGCCATCGCGAAACGGATCTGGCGATGGCGGCACTGTTCGGCTGTCCTCATCTGGACGCCATGGTCGACGGCTACGAGTCCGTGCACCCGCTGCGGACGGGGTGGCGCGACCGGACCGCCCTCCACCAGTTGCATCCTCTGGCCGTACATGCGGCCGGACACGGCCGTTCGTACGGAACTGCCTTGCATTCGGCGGCACTGTCGATCCTCGCGACGTGACCGACAACCGCTATGGGACGCGAGTTGCTCTGCGCACCAGATCTTCCCACCCGTCGGCCAGACGATCCATCGTCATTCCGAGGTCTCGGTACTGGTGCAGCACCAACGTGGCTTCCAGGGGTGTGAGCAGCCAGTAGGTGAGAAGTTCCAGGTCTCCCTCCACGCCGGCTGCACGGAGCAAAGACAGAACGTGTGTGAAATTGACCATGTGCGCCGGAGCCGAATACCGAGCGTCGGCCGAGCTTTCCGCGGCCCGCAGCACCTCACCTTGAACCCTGACGAACTCCAGCCGTGCCCGACCGAACGCGACAAGGCGGTCGATGGGATCGGCACCGGGCCCGAGCGGCGGTTCGCCGAACATGAACGAGCTCTGCAACATCTTCTCGGTGTGATCCAACAGGGCTCGCATCAACCCGGCGCGGTTGCCGAAGCGCCGGAACACGGTGCCTTTGCCGACGCCGGCCCTCGTTGCCACGGCCTCCATGGTGACGGCGTCGGCACCGAGGGTCGCCACCAGCTCCGTCGCCGCGTCGAGGAGCAGTCGGCGGTTGCGGGCAGCGTCACAGCGTTCGGAGTCTTCGCCTACTACGGGCAGCATCGGACCGGTCACCTGTTCAGGGTACCTCGCTGGGGAATACAAGTGGACCGCGGTCCGTTTGGATGGTATGAATTGACACGACGATCACGTCATCCGAACTTTCGAAGGAAGATTTCATGTCAGACGCACACGTACTCGTTCTCGTCGGAAGCCTGCGCGCCGAATCGGTGAACAAGCAGATTGCCGAGACTGCAGTCACCGTCGCACCGGCCGATGCCGAGATCGTGGTCTACGACGGGCTGGGCGACGTTCCCTTCTACAACGAGGACATCGACGTCGACGGCTCCGTGCCTGCGGCCGCCCTCGCTCTGCGCGCCGCTGCCGAGAAGGCTTCTGCGCTGCTGTTGGTCACGCCCGAATACAACGGCACCATTCCGGCCGTGTTGAAGAACGCCATCGACTGGCTCTCACGTCCCTACGGTGCCGGTGCCATGGTGGGCAAGCCGGTCGTGGTCATCAGCGCATCGCCGAGCGGCAACGGTGCCAAGTGGGCCCACGAGGATACGAGCAAGGCCGTCCGCATCGCCGGCGGATCCGTACTCGAGGACGTCCAGCTCTCCATCGGCGGCACCATCGACAAGTTCGGGGCCGCCCACCCGCGTGAGAACGCCGAGGTGTCCGGTGAGATCGGCCACGTCGTGGCCGAGTTGGTCAAGGCGTCGAAGGAACTCGTCAACGCGTGACCGCTTGATGGTATCGGGAATCGTTTTCATGTAGCATGGTCTCATGAAGGTGAGAAATTCTCTGAAATCGCTCAAGAACAAGCCCGGTGCCCAGGTGGTTCGCCGCCATGGGGTCGTGTTCGTGATCAACAAGAAGGAGCCGCGGTTCAAGGCGCGTCAACGCTGACGCTCGCGTGATCCACGTGACGGCCCCTCGGAGCAATTCCGAGGGGCCGTCGTCGTGCGCGGATGTCGTAGGGGAACGTCACTGTCGGGGCGACGGTCGGTAGTGATGAAAGACACCTCGTTTTGTGACGTCCGACACGCCGATGTGGGGTGGACGAGCGTCGGTCGCACGGCCGTGACCAGCGAATACCACGCATGTTGTTCGCAACATCTCGTGTTCTAGGCAGATGGGGGACACTAGGTGTAGTGTTTGACCCGCCGAGAGACCACAACTCGAAGAGCCCGAACGACGTGGGTTCGAGCAGGTCGCAGTCGCCCTGAGCGGGAGATGTTCTCGGTGCCACACGCAGAGCACATCGTCGCCATCGGTGCACCCGACGGCGACACCGGAAAGAGGGACACCATGAGCATCACCGTTTACACCAAGCCCGCCTGCGTCCAGTGCAATGCCACCTACCGCGCCCTCGACAAAGCGGGTATCGAGTACTCCGTCATCGACATCTCGCAGGACCCCGAGGCACGTGACTACGTCATGGCGCTCGGTTACCTGCAGGCCCCCGTCGTCGTCGCCGGTGACGACCACTGGTCCGGTTTCCGCCCGGATCGCATCAAGACCCTCGCGACGAACGCTGCTTGAACAGATCGAGAAAGTGAGTGAGCGGTGAGTTCACAACAGCAGTCCTCGAACTCACTCGTCTACTTCTCCAGCGCGTCGGAGAACACGCACCGTTTCGTATCGAAGTTGGATATCCCCGCGACGCGCATTCCCTTACGAGATCCGGACGGCACGTTTCGCGTCGACTCTCCCTACGTCCTGATCGTGCCGACGTACGGCGGAGGAACGACGTACGCCGGCCGCGACACCAACTACGTCCCCAAGCGTGTGATCAAGTTTCTCAACGACAAGCACAATCGATCGTTGATCAGAGCCGTCATCGCTGCCGGAAACACCAATTTCGGTGACTCCTTCTGCTTTGCCGGAGACGTCATCTCGCAGAAATGCGCGGTTCCGTATCTCTACCGCTTCGAATTGATGGGCACCCCCGAGGACGTAGTGCGAGTCCGCGAGGGACTCGAAGACTTCTGGGAACGGGAAGTCCGTCGCGCTGCCCACACGCACTGAGCATCAACCACCACAGACCAGTAGGAGCACCGCCGTGGCACCGACCATCACCGACGCAGCACCCGCACCCGCGACCGTTCGCAGCGACGGTGACATGGACTATCACGCGCTCAACGCGATGCTCAATCTCTACGGGCCCAACGGTGAGATCCAGTTCGAGAAGGACCGCGAAGCTGCCAATCAGTACTTCCTGCAGCACGTCAACCAGAACACCGTGTTCTTCCACGACCTGGACGAGAAGCTGGACTACCTGGTCGAGGAGAACTACTACGAGCCCGAGGTTCTGGACCAGTACTCACGTGAGTTCGTGAAGTTCCTGATCAACCACGCGTACTCCAAGAAGTTTCGATTCCCGACCTTCCTCGGTGCGTTCAAGTACTACACCTCCTACACGCTCAAGACGTTCGACGGTAAGCGCTACCTCGAACGCTTCGAGGACCGTGTGTGCATGGTGGCATTGACGCTGGCGGCCGGTGACGAAGCCCTGGCCACCGATCTCGTGGACGAGATCATCGCCGGCCGATTCCAGCCCGCGACGCCCACCTTCCTCAACTCGGGCAAGAAGCAGCGCGGCGAGCCCGTCTCGTGCTTCCTGCTCCGCATCGAAGACAACATGGAGTCCATCGGACGATCCATCAACTCCGCGTTGCAGCTGTCCAAGCGCGGCGGCGGAGTTGCATTGCTGCTGAGCAACATTCGCGAAGCAGGTGCGCCGATCAAGCGGATCGAGAACCAGTCGTCCGGTGTCATCCCGATCATGAAGCTGCTCGAGGATTCGTTCTCGTACGCCAACCAGCTCGGGGCACGCCAGGGCGCGGGCGCGGTGTACCTGCACGCGCACCACCCCGACGTGTACAAGTTCCTCGACACCAAGCGAGAGAACGCCGACGAAAAGATCCGCATCAAGACGCTGTCCCTCGGAATCGTCATCCCGGACATCACGTTCGAGCTGGCGAAGAAGAACGAGGACATGTACCTGTTCTCGCCGTACGACGTCGAGCGCATCTACGGAGTGCCGTTCGCCGACATCAACGTCTCGGAGAAGTACTACGAGATGGTCGACGACAAGAGGATTCGCAAGACCAAGATCAAGTCGCGTGAATTCTTCCAGACTCTCGCCGAGCTGCAGTTCGAGTCCGGCTACCCGTACATCATGTACGAGGACACCGTCAATCGTGCGAACCCGGTGAAGGGCAAGATCACTCACTCCAACCTGTGCTCGGAGATTCTCCAGGTCTCGACGCCGTCGACGTTCAACGACGACCTCTCGTACAGCCATGTGGGCAAGGACATCTCGTGCAACCTGGGCTCGCTGAACATTGCCAAGACGATGGATTCGCCCGATTTCGGTAAGACCATCGCGGTGGCGATCCGTGGTCTGACTGCGGTGTCGGATCAGACCCACATCTTCTCGGTACCGTCGATCGAGCAGGGCAACAACGACTCTCACGCGATCGGCCTGGGTCAGATGAACCTGCACGGCTACCTCGCCCGCGAGCGCATTCACTACGGCTCGACCGAGGGAATCGACTTCACCAACATCTACTTCTACACGGTGCTGTTCCACGCCATCCAGGCCTCGAACCAGCTGGCCAAGGCTCGCGGCCAGTACTTCAAGGGTTTCCCGGATTCCAAGTACGCGTCGGGAGAGTTCTTCGACAAGTACACCGACCAGGTGTGGGAGCCTGCGACACCGAAGGTCGCGAAGTTGTTCGCCGACTCCGACGTCGCCATCCCGAGCCAGGCCGACTGGGCCGCGCTGAAGGCGTCGGTGCAGGAGTACGGAATCTACAACCAGAACCTGCAGGCCGTTCCGCCGACCGGCTCGATCTCGTACATCAACAACTCGACCTCGTCGATTCACCCGGTGGCGTCGAAGATCGAGATCCGCAAGGAAGGCAAGATCGGCCGCGTCTACTACCCGGCACCGTATCTCGACAACGACAACCTGGATTACTACCAGGACGCGTACGAGATCGGCTACGAGAAGATCATCGACACCTACGCTGCCGCAACGCAACACGTCGATCAGGGCCTGTCGTTGACGCTGTTCTTCAAGGACACGGCCACCACCCGCGACATCAACCGCGCGCAGATCTACGCATGGCGCAAGGGCATCAAGACGCTGTACTACATCCGTCTGCGTCAGATGGCCCTCGAGGGCACCGAGGTCGAGGGCTGCGTTTCCTGCATGCTGTAGGGCTTCGCCGTCGTGCGCGTTTTGCGTACCTGGAGGGGCGCAAAACGCGCACGACGGAAGCTGTCGTACCCACTGGGCAGGATGGCCGGCCATGGAACATGGTCGGGGGGACGGTCGAGAACTTCAGGTTCTGATCGACACGCAGTGGGGGCTGTTCACGCAGTCGCAGGTCACGAAGTTGGGGTACAGCCGAAATCGAGTCCGCAAGCTAGTGGAGAGTGGCGCGTGGATCGTTGTTCTGCGCGGCGTCTACTCGATCTTCACCGGGCCGTTGACTCGGGATCGGATCCTGATGGCAGCGCTTCTGTACGGAGGTGGGCACGCAATGCTGAGCCACCGCTCCGCAGCCGAAGAATGGGGATTGCGACGGCCCGATCCCGATTCGGCCGTCCACGTCACCGTGCCGTACGGAAAGTCTGCATGCAATCAGCGCCCGACGCTGCGCTCGGTCCCCAGGGTCGGAACGAGGCTGGTGGCGGGCATCGGACTATCGCTGCATCCCGGAGTGGTGGTGCACCGATCTCGTGCGCACCGGCACATCGGCGTACCAGGGGATATGCCGCGAACGACGCTGGTGGACACTGCACTCGATCTGGCGGTGTCGGAACCTACGCCGAGGCAGGCTTTCCACAGCTTGGTGTCGTCGGTGACTCAGCGGCGAATTCGATTGACGGACGTTCGGAAGCAGATCGCTGTCCGCAGGCCGTACCGGTATCTCACAGCGCTGACCGAAGCCGTCGACTTGCTCGCGAACGGCGTTCAGTCTGTTCTCGAACTCGAATATGCGACCAACGTCGAAGAGGCTCACGGGCTCCCTGCTGCCGAACGGCAGAGCGAGATAAAGGTCGACGGGCGGACACTCTACGAGGACGTCGTGTACCGAGTTGGATCTCGTACGCTGACCGTGCGCCTGGACGGTCGTCGGTTCCATTCGATGCAAGAGGTCGCATTCCGCGATCGGCGACGTGACAATGCTTCGGAACTCGCCGGGCGTGCGCGACTCGTTTTCGGGTACGAGGAGGTCAGCAGCGATCCGTGCGGCGTCGCAGGAGACGTGGCGCAGGTTCTTCGACGTGAGGGCTGGGAGGGCGAACTCACGTCGTGCGCGTTGTGCGCCCCTCCAGGTACGCAAAACGCGCACGACACAGATCTTGTGTTAGCTATTGATGTCGGACACAACGGGTAGTGTTCAAGCAAGCCAATATTCGGCAGATTCTCTCGGTAGATAGGACACATGGTGAAGCTGATCGATCGCGTTTCCGCAATCAACTGGAATCGGGTCCAGGACGACAAGGACTCCGAAGTCTGGGAGCGTCTCACCAGTAATTTCTGGCTGCCCGAGAAGGTGCCGGTGTCCAACGACATCCCGTCGTGGGCAACTCTCACGGCCGTCGAGAAGCAGCTGACGATGCGCGTGTTCACCGGACTGACCCTGCTGGACACGATTCAGGGGACGGTCGGTGCCGTCAGCCTCATTCCCGACGCCATCACTCCGCACGAGGAGGCGGTGTACACCAACATCGCGTTCATGGAGTCGGTGCACGCGAAGAGCTACAGCTCCATCTTCTCCACCCTCAGCTCCACCCGCGACATCGACGATGCGTTCCGCTGGTCCGAGGAGAACGTCAACCTTCAGCGCAAGGCCGAGATCGTGCTGAACTTCTACCACGGTGACGACCCGCTCAAGCGCAAGGTGGCGTCGACTCTGCTCGAGTCGTTCCTCTTCTACTCCGGCTTCTACCTGCCGATGTACTGGTCCTCACGGGCCAAGCTGACCAACACGGCGGACCTGATCAGGCTGATCATTCGCGACGAGGCCGTCCACGGGTACTACATCGGATACAAGTACCAGAAGGGTCTCGAGAAGGTCAGCGAGGAGCGGCGCGAGGAACTGAAGAACTACACCTTCGAGTTGCTGTTCGAGCTGTACGACAACGAGGTCGAGTACACCCAGGATCTGTACGACGAGATCGGTCTGACCGAGGACGTCAAGAAGTTCCTGCGCTACAACGCCAACAAAGCACTGAACAACCTCGGCTACGAGGGCCTGTTCCCCAAGGACGAGACGGATGTGAACCCGGCAATTCTGTCTGCTCTGTCACCCAACGCCGACGAGAACCACGACTTCTTCTCCGGGTCGGGCTCCTCGTACGTCATCGGAAAGGCCGTCAACACCGAAGACGAGGACTGGGACTTCTAGAAACCCATCCTCGCGCCGTGCCGCTCACTCCTTCGGTGGGCGGCCCGGCGCGCGAATGTCTCTGGCCTCCTTCGGCATTCGGCCCTGCTCGCTCAGTGCTCGACGCAGTAGGAACTCGATCTGAGCGTTGGTGCTTCGGAGCTCGTCGGAGGCCCAGCGGGCAAGAGCGTCGTGCACCGCTGGGTCCAGCCGAAGCAGAATTTTCTTACGCTCGACGGCCATGGCTCACTGGTACAGCGATCCGGTGTTGACGACGGGCTGGGTATCGCGATCGCTGCACAACACGACGAGCAGGTTCGACACCATCGCCGCTTTCCGCTCCTCGTCGAGTTCCACGACGTGCTTCTCCTCGAGCTTCGAGAGTGCCATCTCCACCATTCCCACCGCACCTTCGACGATCTGCTGACGCGCCGCGATGACAGCTCCGGCCTGCTGGCGTCGCAGCATGGCCTGCGCGATCTCCGGAGCATAGGCAAGACGGTTGATGCGGGTCTCGATCACCTCGACGCCTGCCGATCTCACCCGCGCGTGTACTTCCTCCGACATGGCGGCGGTGATCTCGTCGGCGTTCTCGCGCAACGACATTCGTCCCTCGGCGTCGTACGGGTAGCTACCGGCGATATGCCGAACCGCAGATTCGGTCTGAACGGCCACGAACTCCTCGTAGTCGTCGACCTGGAACGACGCCAGGGCGGTATCGGCAACCTGCCAGACGACGATGGCGGAGATCTCGATCGGATTGCCGTCGGCGTCGTTGACCTTCGACTGGCCGGTCTCGTGGTTGCGGATGCGCGTCGAGATGGCCCTGCGGTACGTCAACGGATTGGTCCAGCGTAGCCCCGGTGTGCGCAGCGTTCCACTGTACGAACTGCCGAGTAGCTGCAGAACACGAGCTTGATTCGGTTGCACCAGAGTCAATCCCATGAGTGCCGGCAACGACAGCACGAACAGCGCGACTCCGACGGCCATCAGCGCCACAACGGAGAAGACGAGTCCGAGAACGAACGCGGCGATTCCGCCGAGGAACAACACGAGACCGACGCCGAGCATCGACCAGCCGGGTAGATCCCAGCCGGTGCGCTCGGCAATGGTGGTGGTCGGAGTACCCGTCGGCTTCTCGGCGACGGTAGTGGGTACGGACATCGGAACCTCCCTCTCGTGAGTGATACTAAAGTGATATCACATTATCGACCGAGTGGGGGACGGTTCGATGGAGCTGCGGTCTCGGGGTGGTGGGGGAGTCAGCGTCGGAACCACGCCGACGGGTCGTCGGCGATGGCCTTCTCGATCCGCAATCGTGAGGTGGCCGTGAGGTTTTCGGGTAGTCCATCGAGCTCGAACCAGGCCACGTCGAGGTTCTCGTCGTCGGCGACATGAGGAGTGCCGCCGGTGTAGCGAGCGAGGAACGTGATGTCCAGATACTGCGCGACGTCGCCGTTGGGGTAGGTGATGGGCTCCGTCACGTCGACGCTCGTCAGGCGCACGATCGTGGCGTCCACACCGGTCTCCTCACCGATCTCACGCAGCGCGGCGGGTGCAGGTTCTTCGCCGGGCTCGAGGATTCCGGACACCACCGCCCAGGTGTTGTTGTCTGCCCGCAGAGTCAGCAGCACGCGCCGATCGTCGTCGAGAACGACAGCGCTGACGCCGGACAGCCACAGCGGGGACGCGCCGACGACGCTGCGCAGCGCCTGAACGAAGTCCGGTATGGGCATCGCGTCAGGACACGTAAGCGTTCAGAGAAGCGGACAGGTCGGCCAGAACGGCCCGCGCCGCAACGACCCCGCTGCCCGACCAGACCGTGTCGTTCACCACGAACACCCGCCCGTCGGTGACCGAGCCGAGAGCGTGCCACGCGTCGCCGTCCATCACCTCACGGCCGAAGGTCTCGCCGTCCGGACCCGCGAATCGCACGTAGACGATGTCGCCCTCGACGGGCTCCAGGTTGCCGGGCTCGACCGAGAAACCGGTGTCACGCTGATTCTGTGGCCGTGCAACGCCGACCTCGGCGAGCACCTGGCCGGCGAAGGAATCCTGGCCGTCGACCTCGACCGCGTCGGCACCGAATCGGACGACCGACGCCTGCGTCTGGGTTGCATCGATCTCACGCCCGACGCGTTCGGCATCCGCGGAGAACGACGCGAGCTGGTCGAATCCTGCCTGGCCGCGCCCCAAGGCGGCTGCGGACTGCAGAAAGGTGTCTTTCCATCCCTGTCCGGTCGCGGTGAACACGGTCGGCGCGATGGCAGTCAGCGAATCGTAGGTATCGGATCCGAGAGAATCTGCCCCCAGGATCAGGTCCGGGTCGAGGGCGGCGATCGCATCGAGGTCGGGGGCACCGACCGGGCCGACCGACGGAACCGACGCCAGGCCGGTGCCCAGGTACAGCGGTTGGTCTCCGTCTCCCCGAAAGTCGGGGTCGAGCGTGGCCGCGCCTACGACGCGGTCCCAGATCCCGACCGCGCAGCTGGCGTCGAGGCCTGCAGCGTCGAGGACGACGATGCGCTGTGGATCGGCCGGGATGGCACTGATTCCCTCGGCGTGCCCGACGGGGCGCGTATCGCCCTCGACTCCCGTCGGGTCGAGTGGGGCAAGTGCGGGACACAGTCCGACGGTGTCCCGGTTGTTACCGACCACCCCCGCTCCGGCAATGTTCGTCGTACTGCGAACGATGGTGGATGCGTCGTCCTCGGTCGCGGAATCGGAGCATCCGGTCAACGCCACGGCTGCCATCAGACAGACAGCGGCCGCCGTGCCCGTGGTGTGTGGCGCGAACCGGCGGGGGAGTCGTGGTCGAAGTGGCAATGCGGGACTTCTTTCTGCGGGTCGGGTGGTCTCACACAGTAACGGAAAGCGCCTCGCCCAGAGCACTGCCGCGCACCCTTCCCGGCCATCTGTTCGGGAGGTGTTCCAGGGTGTGTCGGAGGGCTCGTAAAGGCCGACGGCGCAGGCAGATCGCACCCCGAACCATGGTTCGATCGAATCCAATACGACACACGGTAGGACCGGTTCGGCAAGCGTCGGTCCGACGGTCTACGATTCGAGTAGCGCACGACTAGTGACGTCGCCTCGTGATTCGGGGTCGGACGCGCAATCAGGAGGATCTGTGACTGCCCTAGCGCCTAGGCCCGCTCCCGCGGTGGATGCTGCTCGGCCTTTCCCGCCGCGGATGGGACCGAAGGGTTCGTTCATCCACAAGGCGGTGACCACAACCGATCCCAAGGTTCTCGGGATCATGTACATCGCGACGTCGTTCGCATTCTTCCTCGTCGGTGGACTGATGGCGCTGTTGATGCGCGCCGAGTTGGCCGTGCCGGGGATGCAGTTCCTGTCCAACGAGCAGTACAACCAGCTGTTCACGATGCACGGCACCATCATGTTGCTGCTGTACGCAACGCCGATCGTGTTCGGCTTCGCCAACTACATTCTTCCGCTGCAGATCGGCGCGCCGGACGTGGCGTTCCCGCGTCTCAACGCGTTCTCCTACTGGCTGTACCTGTTCGGTGCGCTGATCACCACGGCCGGCTTCATCACCCCGGGCGGCGCAGCCGACTTCGGATGGACGGCGTACACGCCGCTCACCTCTGCTCTGCACTCGCCCGGTGTCGGTGCCGACCTGTGGATCATGGGCCTCGCCGTCGCCGGTCTGGGAACCATCCTCGGTGGCGTCAACATGATCACCACGGTGATCTGCCTCCGCGCCCCCGGTATGACGATGTTCCGGATGCCCATCTTCACCTGGAACATCCTGGTCACGTCGATCCTGATCCTGCTGGCGTTCCCGCTGCTGACCGCCGCACTGCTCGGCCTTGCCGCCGACCGCCACCTGGGCGCGCATCTCTTCGACCCGGCAACGGGCGGAGTGCTGCTGTGGCAGCACCTGTTCTGGTTCTTCGGGCACCCCGAGGTCTACATCATCGCGTTGCCGTTCTTCGGAATCGTGTCCGAGGTGTTCCCGGTGTTCTCCCGCAAGCCGATCTTCGGTTACTCGGGTCTGATCTACGCGACGATCGCCATCGCTGCATTGTCGATCGCCGTGTGGGCCCACCACATGTACGCCACCGGCGCGGTACTGCTGCCGTTCTTCTCGTTCATGACATTCCTCATCGCTGTTCCGACCGGTGTGAAGATCTTCAACTGGGTCGGCACGATGTGGCGCGGACAGGTCACGCTCGAGACGCCCATGCTGTTCTCGATCGGCTTCCTGATCACGTTCGTGTTCGGCGGACTGACCGGTGTGCTGTTGGCTTCGCCTCCCATCGACTTCCAGGTCACCGACACGTACTTCGTGGTCGCCCACTTCCACTACGTGGTGTTCGGCACCGTGGTGTTCGCGACCTACGCAGGCATCTACTTCTGGTTCCCGAAGATGACGGGCCGGATGATGGACGAGGCTCTGGGCAAGTGGCACTTCTGGCTGACGTTCTTCGGATTCCATGCCACGTTCCTGGTTCAGCACTGGCTCGGTAACGAAGGCATGCCACGTCGCTACGCCGACTACTTGCCGTCCGACGGATTCACCGAACTGAACATCATCTCGACCATCGGTGCGTTCATTCTCGGTGCCTCGACGCTGCCGTTCGTCTGGAACGTGTTCAAGTCGTACCGATACGGTGAGGTCGTCACCGTCGACGATCCCTGGGGTTACGGAAACTCGTTGGAGTGGGCCACCTCGTGCCCGCCCCCGAGGCACAACTTCACCGAGCTGCCCCGGATTCGTTCCGAGCGTCCGGCGTTCGAGCTGCACTACCCGCACATGGTCGAGCGGATGCGGTCCGAGGCGCACGTCGGTCCTGGTGCTCACGGCGGCAAGACCACCGCGGTACTCGAACAGGCCCGCCGGGCTCCGATCGCCACCAGCGATCACGAAGGTTCGGGCGACCCGGATCCCCGGTAGTCCACAGCACAGCGAGAGCCCCTCCCGGCTACCGGGCGGGGCTCTTCGCTTGCGACAATCTTTCCTGCGTGTCCGGCCCGTTCGGCGGTAGTCGCGGGACACGAGCAGGGCACACCAGTAACGGGGGGACAGTGCGAAAGGGAGATTCGGTGAGATCGAGCGACACTGCGGTGTTGGTAACGGTGACGGGACCCGACAAACCAGGTGTCACATCGGTGCTGTTCGCGGCCCTGTCGCGGCACGACGTCAGCCTGCTCGACGTGGAGCAGGTGGTCATCCGCAACAGGCTGACCCTCGGGGTGTTGCTGAACTGTCCACGCGATCCCGAGGCGCTCCAGGAAGAACTCGAAGACGCCATGGCCACCGTGGGTGTCCATGTCGATGTCGAGATCGACGCGGCTCAGAACGGTGGACGCACGTTGGCCACGCATGTCGTCGTCGTGCTCGGCCGTCCGGTGACTGCGCGAGCGTTCAGCACCATCTCGAGGGAATTGGCCCGGCAGGGCACGAATATCGATTCCATCCGTGGGATCGCGGACTACCCGGTGACGGGCCTCGAACTTCAGGTCACCGCCACCGACACCTCGCCTGAGGCAGACCTCCAGCTACGCACCGGCCTCGCCGCGATCGCAGCGGGAATCGGCGTCGACATCGCAGTGGAGCGAGCCGGCATCGCACGGAGGTCGAAACGACTCATCGTGTTCGACGTGGACTCGACGTTGGTCCAGGGCGAGGTCATCGAGATGCTTGCCGCCCGGGCCGGGCGCGAAGACGAGGTACGTGCCGTCACCGAGGCGGCGATGCGCGGGGAGATCGACTTCGCCGAGTCGTTGGAACAGCGTGTCGCAGCGCTGGCCGGCCTCGACGCATCCGTCATCGACGACGTCGCCGACAGCTTGGAGCTGACGGCGGGGGCTCGAACGACCATCCGGACGCTTCGGCGTCTCGGTTTCGCCTGCGGTGTCGTCTCGGGTGGATTCCGCCAGGTGATCGAGGGACTGGCTCACGAACTCGAACTCGACTACGTGAAGGCCAACACACTCGAGATCGTCGACGGGAAGTTGACCGGTCGCGTCATCGGCGACGTCGTCGACCGCGCTGCGAAGGCGACCGCACTGCGGGAGTTCGCTGCCCAAGCCGGAGTGCCGATGGAGCAGACGGTCGCGGTCGGCGACGGCGCCAACGACATCGACATGCTCACCGCGGCCGGGCTCGGCGTTGCGTTCAACGCCAAGCCCGCGCTTCGCGAGATCGCCGATACTGCGATCTCGCACCCGTACTTGGACGCCGTCCTGTTCATTCTCGGGGTCACCCGAAACGAGATCGAAGCCGCGGATGCCGTCGACGGGGGAGTCCGCCGCGTCCCGATCCCATGACCGACGCCCCCGCCGTCGGCGACTCCGTCGATCGGGACCGTGCCGGGTCGACGTCCGATACGGCTGAACCCGAGCAGTTCTCGGACGCCAACACGTTCGCCTCGCGTCACGCCGAGTTGGCCCGCGGCTATGGCGGCGCGGACGATCCCGAGGACCCGTCGGAGGTTCTGGCGATGCCCATGGTGCTGCACATACCCAAGGCCGATCCGCCGGTGCGCAACGACCTACTCGAAGCCGCCGCCCGCGCCGTCGTGGCGCTGTGCCTCGACCCACGGGTCGGTGTCGACGCCTCGTGGCACGAGCCTTTCGTCGCATGGACCTCGGCGCGGATCAGGAAGGTGGCCCGCCGTGCCCGCGGCGCGCAATGGACTGCGGCGCAGGAAGTTCCGGGTGTCACGGTCGAGGTCGGGAACGCTTCGGCCCGTGCTTTCGTGCCGGGCCGCGTCGGCGATCTGGATCCGCGCATCAAGCGTCTTCAGATCGGCGGCACCGACGTGCCGGCCGAGGAAGAGTCACCGCCGAGCGCCGGTCCGGTGCTGTGGATCGACGCGTCCCTGTCGATGACGGTGGGCAAGGCCGCGGCGCAGGTGGGTCATGCGTCGATGCTGCTGGCCGGTGCGATGAGCCTCGACGACTGTCGAGCCTGGGCCGATTCCGGTTTCGCCTGTTCGGTTCGATCGGCGGATCCGGAGCAGTGGACGCACGCGCTGGACGAGGTCCGCGAGGGTCGCGCCGTCGCAGTCCGAGATGCTGGTTTCACCGAAGTGGCTCCCGGTTCGACGACCGTGATCGCTGTCCGGACGTAACGCAGCATCGGCCGGGGGGTCCACTGTCGCGCAACTGGCTATCGAACGAGGTATCCAGTGGCCGGACACTGACACCATGCCTTTCTCACCGCTACGCGTCGCCGGCCGTCGTCTCCCGTCTCGCCTGACGGCGCTCTACGTCGGCCTGTGGCTGTACGGCGCGTCCATGTCGCTGATGATCGCCGGTGGGCTCGGCGTCAACCCCTGGGATGTGTTCCACCAAGGTCTGTCGCGGCACCTGTCGCTCAGCTTCGGAACCATCACTGCCATCACCGGCGTGGCGGTGCTCCTGATGTGGATACCGCTGCGGCAGCGTCCGGGTTTGGGGACCGTGAGCAACGTGATCGTCATCGCTGTCGCCGTGGATACGACGTCGGCGATCCTGCCCCATCTGGACGGGCCGATCGTTCGGACACTGGCAATGGTGTCGGGCATCGTCGTCAATGCCTTCGCCACGGCGCTCTACATCGGTGCGGGAATGGGCCCGGGCCCCCGAGACGGTTTGATGACCGGGTTGGTGGCGCGCACCGGATCGTCGATTCGCCTCACTCGCACGGGAATCGAACTGACAGTGGTACTCACCGGCTGGCTGCTCGGCGGAACTCTCGGTGTGGGTACGGTGCTCTACGCGCTCGGGGTAGGACCGCTCGTGCAGCTGTTCATGACTCACCTACCGGCGCTGCGGAACACGAGAACGGTCGAGCCGGTCACCGAAATCTTCGAACCTGCCTCCAGTGCAGTGGTATCGGGTGGGACGCCGTCCACGCGAGAGGAATCGAGGACGGGCACGAATCGAGACGACGACCAACTGGGGCAGGCCAGCGTGATCTCGGCGGGACCGCCGGAATGCAAGATCAGCAACGAACTCGCGTCGTCCACCTGCCCGCCGTCGGAGGCGTAGGAACGCACGTCGGACCCGTCGACCCAGGCGGAGATCGTGCGCACCGAATCGTCGTTCCATCTGTCGTGATCGAATTCGATTCCGGCGGAATCGAACCAGACGAGGTCCGGTCGACCGGTCGGCGTCGCCCGGCCGGTGAAGAACTCCTGCTGACGCAGTGTCGGGGCGCTCGCACGTACGCGCAGCAGGCGCGCCACGAATCGAATCATGTTCTGATCCGCGCTGTCCCAGTCGACGGCCCAGGCGTCGGATGCCGGTGCATCGTGAGATACGCAGTAGGCGTTGTTGTTTCCGCCCTGGCTGTGGCCGAGTTCGTCACCTGCGAGCAGCATCGGTGTTCCGGTCGACAGCGTCAGGGTGGCAAGCAGAGCACGGACATGTCGTCCACGGTCTCCGAGGACGGAGGGATCGTCGGTCGGACCCTCGACGCCGTAGTTGACCGAGGAGTTGTTGTCGGTGCCGTCTCTGTTCTCTTCGCCGTTGGCTTCGTTGTGCTTTCGTTCGTACGAGACCAGATCGTGTGCGGTGAATCCGTCGTGTGCGGTGACGAAATTGATCGACGCCCACGGCAGTCGACCGCTGCCGGCATAGAGGTCCTCGGAACCGGCCAGGCGGGAAGCCAATTCGCGCACTCCGTGATGGCCGGCCCAGAATCCTCGCACGGTATCTCGGTAGCGGTCGTTCCACTCGGACCACATGACCCCGAAGTTGCCCACCTGATATCCGGCACCGGTCGCATCCCAGGGTTCGGCGATCAACTTGACGCCCGACAGCACCGGATCGGTACCGATCGCCGTCAACAGCGGTGCACGAGAATCGAATCGCCAACCGCCCGGTCGGCCGAGCGTACTGGCCAGGTCGAATCGGAATCCGTCCACGCCCATGTCCTGCACCCAGTACCGCAGGCTGTCGCACACCATGCGAACCACGGCGGGAGACGCCGAATCGAGTGTGTTGCCGCAACCGGTCAGGTCGACGTCGGATCCGCGACCGTCGAGCAGGTAGTACCCCGGCGCGTCGAGACCCCGCCAACTGATCGACGGCCCGTCGACCGCGGATTCGCACGTGTGGTTGTAGACCACGTCGAGAATCACTTCGATCCCTGCGCTGTGCAACGCGTCGACCATCGTCCGGAACTCGTCCACTTCGTTGCCTCGTACGGCGGCGAAACGCGGATCGGGAGCGAAATACGCGCCCGTGGAGTAGCCCCAATGGTTTCGCATCCCTCGAGCGCGTACCCCGGGTTCGGTGAACGTGGTGTGGACCGGCAGCAATTCGACCGACGTGATGCCCGTTCGGGCCAGGTGTTCGAGTACGGCCGGTTGCGCGAGCCCGAGGTAGGTGCCACGAAGGTGTTCGGGTACGCCGTTGTGGCGCGCGGTGAACGACCCGACGTGCAATTCGTAGAGCACGGTTCTGTCCCAGGGAACGGCAGGCCTCACCGGCCGGTCGCCGTTGTCCGACGGTCCGCGGACGACGCCGAGCGGGAGGTGGCCGAGGGAATCGCGACTGCTGGGGGCTCCGAACGGGTCGTCCTCGTAGGCCAACAGGGCCGCGGGATCCCCGAAGTCACCGGACACCTGGCGGGCGGACGGGTCGAGCAGGATCTTGGCCCCGTTGAATCGTCGGCCCGAGTGGGGATCCCAGGTGCCGTGCGCGCGAAAGCCGTACCGCACGCCTGGCCCGACGTCGGGGACGAAGGCATGCCTGATGCCGAAGGTCCGGTTGGTCAACTCCACGCGCCGCTCGCCGCCGTCCGGGTCGATCAGACATACCTCGACGCCATCCGCACCGGGAGCGTGGACTGCGAATTGCGTACCAGTGGGATGCGCAGTGGCACCCAGGGGGAACGGCTGCCCGGGCGGGTTCACGCGAGTGACCCCGTCGACGGGTCGGCGGGAGGTGCGAGGTACATCGTCAGTGGGCGACACGCGTGCACATCCTGCCGTGTCTGCGCGGGGAGTGTGCGGGAGGATAGGAGCCGTGTCTGAACCGGATCCCGACCTGCTCGTAGATTTCACCGATGTCGTAGTCCGCCGAGGTGGCGTGACGTTGGTGGGTCCCGTCACCTGGAAGGTGGAACTGGACGAACGGTGGGTCGTACTCGGGCCCAACGGTGCAGGTAAGACGTCGCTGCTCCGTATCGCTGCCGCCGAGATCCATCCCACGTCCGGTGTCGCTCACGTCCTCGGCGAGGTGATGGGCAGAACCGACGTCTCGGAACTGCGTCCTCGAATCGGCTTGTCGTCGTCCTCGTTGGCGCACCGAATCCCTGCCGACGAACTGGTCTCCGATCTGGTCGTGTCCGCCGGCTACTCCGTGCTGGGGCGCTGGCGGGAGAAGTACGACGCGATCGACACCGAACGGGCCGTCGAGATGCTCGAGAGCCTCGGGGCCGAACATCTGGCGACGCGGACCTACGGCACCCTGTCGGAGGGTGAGCGCAAGCGTGTACTGATCGCCCGTGCCCTGATGACCGACCCCGAACTGCTGTTGCTGGACGAGCCCGCTGCCGGCCTCGATCTCGGTGGCCGCGAGGAACTGGTAGCCCGGTTGGCCGATCTGGCTGCCGACCCCGACGCTCCCGCGACGGTGCTGATCACCCACCACGTGGAAGAAATCCCGCCCGGCTTCAGCCACGCACTGCTCCTCAAGGAGGGCGGCGTGGTTGCGCAAGGCCTGGTCGACGACGTCATCACGGCGGAGAACCTGACCGAGGCATTCAGCCAGTCGATCACCCTCGATCGCGTCGACGGTCGCTACTTCGCGCGGCGCACGCGCGCTGCCGGGGCGCACCGCCGCTAGAGCGGACCCCGTGCCCGGGCGCGCCGGCTCAGCGGTACGTTGCGGAGATGAGCTCGAGCACCGCCGCCGATCCTGTTCCAGCACGTGATGCGTCGACCGTCATCCTGATCCGTGACGGCCGATCACAACCCGGCATCGAGGTGTTCCTTCTCGAACGCGTCGGCGGGATGGCGTTCGCGGGCGGCATGACGGTATTTCCCGGTGGCGGTGTGGATCCGTCGGATGCGGCCGCGGACATCGAGTGGGCAGGTCCGCCGCCGTCGTGGTGGGCCGACCGGTTCGGTACCGACGAGGGGACGGCGCAGGCGCTGGTGTGCGCAGCGGCGCGCGAGACGTTCGAGGAGTGCGGCGTGTTGTTGGCCGGTCCGACGGCGGATTCGGTGGTCGCCGACACCGCCCCGTTCTCTGCGGAGCGCGGTCGACTGGAACGCCGGGAGCTGTCGTTCGCCCAGTTTCTCACCGACCACGATCTGGTTCTGCGAGCAGATCTGCTGCGGCCGTGGTCGCACTGGATCACCCCGATCGGTGAAGCCCGACGGTACGACACGAGGTTCTTCGTTGCCGTGCTCCCCGAGGGGCAGAACGCCGACGGTGAGACCAGCGAGGCCGCGTCGGTGAGCTGGCGTTCGGCCGAGGACGCGTTGACGGACTGGCGTTCGGGGACCACCGTCCTGCTGCCACCGACGTGGAGCCAGCTCGATGCGCTCGGCCGATTCGACACGGTGGCCGACGTTCTCGATCACGAGCAGACGATCGCGGCGGTCCTGCCCGTCCTGACCCGGGAGAACGGCACCGTCCGAGTGGAGTTCGACGGCGAGGACGCGTACTACGCGGGCACGGTCCATCCCTGGTCGGATCGCTGAACTCGGGCGCGGTAGCCTTCGGCCATGGCTGAGTTCGTGACTCTCGAAGTATCCGACGGTATCGGCACCATTCGCTTGGATCGCCCACCGATGAACGCGCTCAATCGTCAGGTGCAGGAGGAGATCCGGGCTGCGGCACGCGAAGCCACCGTGAACTCCGACGTCAGAGCGGTCATCGTCTACGGCGGCGAAAAGGTGTTCGCGGCCGGTGCCGACATCAAGGAAATGGCGGCAATGTCCGTCGTCGAGATGACCGATATCGCGGCGGAACTGCAGTCCGCCCTCGGCTCGCTCAGCACGATTCCCAAACCGGTCGTGGCCGCAGTGACCGGATATGCACTGGGCGGTGGACTCGAGGTCGCGCTCGGCGCGGACCGACGCATCGCCGGAGACAATGCCAAGCTCGGCGTTCCCGAGGTGCTGCTCGGAGTCATTCCCGGGGGCGGCGGCACGCAGCGCCTGGCCCGTCTGATCGGGCCCAGTCGCGCCAAGGACATGGTCTTCACCGGCCGTTTCGTCGGAGCCGAGGAGGCCCTGCGCATCGGTTTGGTGGACGAGGTGGTCGCGCCGGACGAGGTGTACAACGCGGCACGCGCATGGGCGGGGCAGTTCACGACCGGAGCGTCACGCGCTCTGGCTGCGGCCAAGGCGTCCATAGATCAGGGGTTGGACGTCGACCTGACCAACGGACTGCGCGTCGAGGCACAGCAGTTCGCGGCCCTGTTCGCCACCGAGGACCGCACCGTCGGGATGGAATCCTTCATCGCGAACGGACCGGGTAAGGCCGCTTTCACCGGGCGTTGAGCATCGAGGTCGGTGGACGAACTTGTTCCATGGCTACCGGATAGTAGGCTCGCCTCATGACTGCAAGCCCCCACGACGGTGCGAATCGACCGACTGCTTCTGTGACGCCTCTCGTCTCGGCCGAGGCGCGAGACCGCGAGGTCGATCCGGCACCGAATCCGCACGCCACGGCCGAGCAGGTCGAGGCAGCGCGGTCGGACACCAAACTGGCGCAGGTGCTCTACCACGACTGGGAAGCCGAGACCTACGACGACAAGTGGTCGATCTCCTACGACGAGCGCTGCATCGATTACGCCCGAGGCAGGTTCGATCAGGCGGTGTCCGGTGACGCGTCGGCTCGAGCGGCTCTGCCGTACGGTCGTGCGCTCGAATTGGGTTGTGGCACAGGTTTCTTCTTGCTCAACCTGATGCAGGCCGGGATTGCCGACAAGGGCTCGGTCACCGACCTCTCACCCGGAATGGTCAAAGTCGCGCTGCGCAACGCCGAGCACCTCGGACTCGATGTGGACGGCCGGGTGGCCGACGCAGAAACGATTCCGTACGACGACGACACCTTCGATCTGGTGGTCGGTCACGCCGTGCTCCACCACATCCCGGACGTCGAGCAGTCTCTTCGAGAAGTTCTGCGCGTTCTCAAGCCCGGTGGACGCTTCGTCTTCGCAGGCGAGCCGACCACGGTGGGCAACTTTTACGCTCGCTGGCTGGGCCGTATCACCTGGGAAGCGACCACTCGTGCCACCAAGCTGCCGTTCCTGGCGGACTGGCGCAAACCACAGGAAGAACTCGACGAGTCCTCGCGAGCTGCAGCACTCGAGGCCGTCGTGGACCTGCACACGTTCGATCCGACCGACCTCGAGAACATCGCGTTGTCGGCAGGTGCCGAGGCCGTCCAGGCGAACACCGAAGAATTCGCTGCCGCTCTGCTCGGGTGGCCGGTGCGCACGTTCGAGGCTGCCGTTCCGGCAGGCAAGCTCGGCTGGAACTGGGCCAAGTTCGCGTTCAACGGGTGGAAGACGCTGAGCTGGGTCGACGAGAAGGTCTTGCAGCACGTGGTACCGCGAGGCATGTTCTACAACGTGATGATCACCGGAACCAAGCCCGCGCCCCGCGCTTGATTCGTTCCACCACCGTCGGCCGTACGGCCGACGCTGCATCGATCGGTCCCAACCGTGGGCTATGACTTCACCGGCACCGACCTCGACTTTCTGCGAAGCGAGGCCGGTGCCGAGGCACTCGGTGCAGTCGACCGACTCGAGCTCGATGCGCGAACTTCGCTGCGCGATATCGCCTCGGTACGTGCCCGCTACCCCGAGCACGTTGCGGCCCTCGTCGAGACGGTGACGGTGCGGCGGAAAGCACGGGCGAAGCTGCTGGGGTCCGACGGCTGGCTCGTCACCGACGACGCGGTGCAGCAGGCGACGCCGACGACCGTCGCTCGCAGGCGCGCGGACCGCCTGGCCGGACGGCGGGTGCACGATGTCACCTGCTCCATCGGCAGCGAGCTGGCGGCGTTGGTCGACACGACCGAACTTGCGGTGGGAAGTGACCTGGACCCGATTCGGGTGCGCATGGCTGCCCACAACGTGCCCTCCGCGACGGTGCTGCGCGCCGACGCACTGACCCCGACGACACGGGGGACAGTGATCGTGGCCGATCCCGGACGACGCGTCGGTGGTCGCCGACGGCACGATCCCGCGGCGCTCGAACCTCCGTTGCCGGATCTCCTCCACGCGTATCGGGGGCGAGATCTGGTCGTCAAATGTGCGCCCGGGCTGGATTTCGATGCCCTCGATTGGCCCGGTGAGATCGAGGTGGTCTCCCTCGACGGGGGAGTACGCGAGGCGTGCCTATGGTCGGAAGGTCTCGGCGACAGCGGAATTCGGCGTCGTGCCGCGGTCCTGCGATCCGACGGAAGTGCGCTCGAGATCACCGACGCCGAGTCGGACGAGATTCCCGTTCGGCCGCCCGGTGAATACATCGTGGATCCGGACGGTGCGGTCGTGCGGGCCGGACTGGTGCGGCACTACGGTGCCAAATTCGGCCTCTGGCAATTGGATCCGAGGATCGCGTACCTGACGGGCGACGCCGTACCCGTCGGCGTGCGTGGTTTCCGAATCCTCGAACAGTCGAAGTTCTCGGAGAAAGTGCTTCGGCAGCAACTGAATCGACTGGGGTGTGGCGCGGTGGAGATCCTGGTGCGCGGAGTCGACGTGGATCCCGCGTTGCTCAGGCCCAAACTCAAGCTGCGGGGCCGGGTCTCGCTGTCGGTCGTCATCACTCGCATCGAGCGCTCGGCCGTGGCGTTCGTCTGCGTGCCTGGCGCGGTCCGTCAGCCGGTGTAGGTAAAGATCTCGCCCAGGTAGCTCGCCGTGACGACCTGCCCGTCGGGACCGACGGACGTGCCCACGGTGGTGCCGACGACATCGGGTAGGGGCTGCGAATCGATGCTGTCGCCCGTCGCCGCGTCGAACGTGAGCAGAGCCAGCCCGTCGCCGTCGCGAACGACGGTGTGGCCGCGCCCGTCCGCGGATTGTGCTGCTGCCCCGGCCTGTTCGACGTCGTCGCGAACCCACACGCGCTCGGCCGAGTCGCCGTTGTCTCGAAGTCCCATCAGGGTGCCGTCGCCGCCGGCCGGGACGATGGTGCCGTCGGAGGCGATCGATGGACTGCCTCCGATTCCGAGTCCCGTGCCCTCGGTCCACTTCTGTTTCCCGTCCGAGGTGTCGAATGCGGTCAGTCGCCCGTCGACGTCGGCGATGTAGACCGTCGATCCGTCCTCGGAGAGCACCGGGCTCGATGCGACGCCTGCAGGGAGGAGGTCCGAGGACCACCGTTCGACGAGTCCAGGTGCGCCGTCGCGGGAGTACTGCAGCGAGACCAGTTGCGGCGCAATCGAACCCGGTCGCCACAGGGTCAGGTAGATGGCGTCGCTGTCGCGGTCCACCGCGGGCGCGGCAGGCACAGCGCATTCGGATTCACCCGAACTGCACTGGGCGAGTCCGGTGTCCATCGGCTCGAAGTCCGCATCGGGGTCGGTCAAGAAGTCCGGGGCCGGAACGAGATCGAGAATGGGTACTCGCAGTTGGCCGTTCTGGGAATCGAGGACACTGACCTGACCCATCTGGGTGATCGACAGCACGCTGCCGTCGCCCAAGAACTGGGCGGATTTCGAAACACCGTATACCGGTGTACGCCAACGTAATTGCCCGTGATCGTTGTACGAGTTCAGCCCGCCTTCGTCGCCGATGTAGACATTGATCGCAGAATCGACGGTGGGGGTGGCAGTCACCACGGAAGGGCCGATCCGGTTGCACCAGCGCTTGCGGGCCGACTCGATCTCGAACGAGAACAGATTGCAACCCGATTCGGTTGCGGCAGTGACGAACAGCTGACCGTTCGAGCCGATCGATACCGGTGACGTCACGGTGCCGCCGGTGGGTCGAGTCCAGTCCAGCGTCAGTGGAGCACCGACCGATACGTCCGTCGAGCCACTGTTGCGGAGGTTCGCGTGCGCCGCGGGCCAGGAGTCGGGCGAGAGCGGTTCGATGGCAGCAGGTTCCGTGCTGCACCCGGCAAGGGTCAACAGGACCGTCGCAGCCACTGCAGTCAGACCCTTGCCTGCTCCGGACGTCGAACCTGCACCGAACCCGACACGCATTCGAGCACTCCCCATGATGTCCGTTGTGCCCTTTCGATCGGCGGTCGCTCGGCCTGCTGCGCCGATGCCCGGGCATCGGTCGAGAGACAACACTAGCCCGCTGACGGGTGCCGGCAGAGAGCGGGCGAGCGAGAAACTAGGGTGAACGTCCATGACGAGTATGTGGAACGCGCCGCTGCGAACACGCTGGCGCGGGTCGAGGCGACGCGACAGCGAGCAGGCGCGGTTTCTCACGCGGGCGTCCCTCGACTGGGTGCTCGCCAACAAGGCCTACACCCCCTGGTACCTGGTTCGGTACTACCGTCTGGCCAAGTTCAAGCTCGCGAACCCGCACGTGATCCTGCGGGGCATGGTCTTCCTCGGCAAGAACGTCGAGATTCACTCCACCCCTGAACTGTCTCGCCTCGAGATCGGCCGGTGGGTCCACATCGGCGACGGCAATGCCATCCGGTGCCACGAGGGTTCGCTCCGCATCGGAGACAAAGTGGTGTTCGGCAAGGACAACGTCGTCAACACTTACCTCGACATCGAGATCGGCGCGTCGACGCTCGTGGCCGACTGGTGCTACATCTGCGATTTCGACCACCGGATGGACGACGTGAACATGCCCATCAAGGACCAGGGAATCGTCAAGGGCCCGGTACGAATCGGACCCGACACCTGGATCGCCGCCAAGGTGACGATCCTGCGGGAGACCAGAATCGGGCGAGGCTGCGTCCTCGGTGCCCATGCCGTCGTCAAGGGTGAGATTCCGGACTACAGCATCGCCGTCGGTGCCCCGGCCAAAGTCGTCCGCAATCGCAAGACGGCCTGGGAGGCCGGCGCAGCCGAGCGAGCGAAGTACATCGCGGCACTCGAAGACATCGCGCGCAAGAAGGCTCTCGGTCAGGCCGAGGCGGCGCGGGAGAGCTGAGACCCAGGTGAGTGGAACCTCGTAGTCCACTACGAGGTTCCACTCACATGGGGTCAGCTGCGATCGGGCAGGGCGCGTTCGACGATGTGCGGGCGACCCAGCGGATGGCGAACCTTGCGCTTGGCTTCGAGGTACACCCGAGCCGTCGACTCCGCGACGTGCTTCCAGTCGAAGTCGACGGTGAGACGTTCACGAGCGGCGACGGCTCTCTCCTGCGCCGCATCGGCGTTGTCCAACACCCGCCGCACCGCCGCCGACAGCGCGGCCACATCACCCGGCGGAAAGGACAGCCCGGTGACGCCGTCGACGATCGCCTCACCGAGTCCGCCGGCCGTCGATGCCACCAACGGAATGCCCGCGGCTGCGGCCTCCAGAGCGATGATGCCGAAGGGTTCGTACCGGCTGGGAAGGACGATGGCGTCGGCGCCGTGCAGCCATCCGAGCAGATCGGAGTGGTTCAGGTTGCCGAGGAACGACACCGACCTGGCGACGCGGTGGGTGCGTGCCAGACCTGCCAGCCACCCGAACTGAGTGCCTTCGCCGGCGATGTGCAGCGTGGTGCCGGGGTGACTTCGTCTGACGCGTGGCAGAGCGGCTATGGCGTCCTGGATGCCCTTCTCGTATTCCAGACGACCGACGAAGAGCAATTTCGCGGGCTCGGAGCGGGGCTGTCGGCGTCGGAAACTCCACGCGGATCCGTCGATGCCGTTGTGAATGACCGAGACCGCCGACTCGGCGACGTCGAACAGGGCCGTGACCTCGTCCTTCATCGACGCCGAGCACGCGATGATCGCGTCGGAATCGTTCGCGAGCCACCATTCGATCGAATGGACCTGGCGGTTGACGGTGCCCGAGATCCAGCCGCTGTGGCGTCCGGCTTCGGTGGCATGGATGGTCGAGACCAGCGGCACGTCGTAGAACTCGGCCAGAGCGATGGCCGGGTGCGCGACCAGCCAGTCGTGGGCGTGGACGACATCGGGCTGCCAACCGTCGCCGAGGCCGGGTTTACCGAGGGCGACCCCTGCCCGCACCATGGCGTGCCCCATCGCCAGAGTCCACGCGAGCATGTCCTCTCCGAACACGAAGTGCGCCGGATCCTCGGCGACGGCGACCACCAGTACGCCGTCCTCGATGTGGTGGGACGTGGGATGGGTGGACGCGTCGGTGCCGGTGGGTCGACGTGAGAGAACGACGACCTCGTGCCCGCAGCGCACCAGCTCGGTCGCCAGGTGATGAACGTGGCGACCCAGCCCGCCGACCACCACGGGTGGGTACTCCCACGACACCATCAGAACTCTCATCTACGCCCCCCTGGGCCTTCTCGGCGTGCATCGGGCAGTCTGCGTGCGTCCAGCGCCGCGAACAGTCCGTCTGCGTGATTCCATTGCCGCGCCAATTCTTCGGCTCGGGCCGGGTGCTGCTGCGCGGCAGCGATTTCACGTAGCGCATGTGCGTGGACGTGAGCTCGCTCTCGGGCGTATCCGGCCGCGGAGTCCTTGCTGACCATGAACGCCCAGTCGCTGGCCACGGCCATGAGTGTCTCACGCAGAATCTGATCGTCGACTCGATTGCGCAGTTCGGGGCCACCCGCCCGGCTTCGGACGGCACGGGAGGCGTCGACGGCATCGAGCGCGGTCCGGGACACCTCGGCGTTGAGTTTTACCAGGTCGGCGACGTCGTCGCCTGCCCACACGCGCCAGTCCTTGCCCGATCCCCAGGAAGAATCCTGCAGTTCGAGTGGGGCTCCGACGTATCCCCGTTCCCGGGCATCGTTCAACGTTCCAACGGTGACTCCCGCGGCGGGCAGGGCGCGCATCAACTTTTCGAGCCACTGTGGCCCCTCGTGCCACCAGTGTCCGAACAGTTCGGTGTCGAAGGCGGCCACCACCACGGCATCGCGGCCGATCCGCTCGGATTCGGAGATCAATCGCCGACGCACCACGTCGACGAAGTCGGCGACGTGACGGTCCACTGCTGCCGCGGCACGCTCGGGTTCGTAGGGAGCCTTGTCGTTCGAGTCGACGGTGCGGCCGGTGACCCGGGCCGGTTTGAGTCCGGTCGCGTGGTCGTAGGTGTGGAAATCCCGGTAGGCACCGTGGCCCGGGTAGCCGGACTTCGGTGACCAGACGCGGTAGCTGACCGGGAGATCGCGCCCGAACGCGACGACGTCCGAATCCCACACGGGCCGGCCGAGGGAGGTGTCGCCCCGCATGGCGGGGCCGTCGACCATGAAGTGCGAGACGCCTGCGGCCGCGTATTCGGTTTCCATGCCCGGGGTGAATCCGCATTCCGGTGCCCAGATGCCGCGGGGAGTGGTGCCCCATCGGGCGGCGGCGTCGCGTAGGCCCTCGCTCAGCGAGAACCGCCGCAGTCGTTCGTCGAGCAGCGGTTGGAACGGGTGCGCGAGCGGCCCGCCCAGCAGTTCGACGATGCCCTCGTCGATCAGCGGACGCAGCACCGCCGAGCCGCCGTGTCGCCATCGCGTCTCGAAGCGGTCCAGAGCAGCGGCGGATGCCCTGTGTTCGCGTACCGAGAGCGCAGGGTCGGTCGCTTCGTGGGCGCGTAGCTGCCAGTTTCCGAGCCAATGGTGCATACCGGCCAGACAGTGCGGATCGTCGAGCTGGGCCGCGAGCACCGGGGTGACGCCGAGCGAGAGAACGTCGCTGTAACCGTCCTCGGCCAGCCGTTCCAGTGCCGCGGTCAGTGGGAGGTAGCAGTCGGCCCAGGACTGGTACAGCCATTCCTCGCCGACGGGCCACCTGCCGTGATTGGCCAACCAGGGCAGGTGGGAGTGCAGAACGAGGGAGAACATGCCCGGCACGGTGGCACCGGATGTCACCCGATCACCGCAGCCGAGCTCTTTCGGGCGACGGCGACCAGGTCGAGGCTGTCGTCGATTCGATCGGCCGCGATGTCGAAGTCGGCGATGGTGATCGCGGCGACGTCCTCGGCGAGTTCGGCAGGCCAGGGTTCACCGGCGAGTGCTCGTTCGATCTGCGCGTCGATGAAGGATCCGCCGTGTTTGGCGTCGAGGGCGGCCAGCGTGCTGCCGTGCCGGACTCCGGTGAGTTCGGTGACCTCGAGGCGGGCGGCGACGAGCAACTCGGTCAGTTCTGCCGCGTCGAGTTCGCGGGTGTGGAAGGGGTTGAGGGGAGTGTCGCGTCCGGGCGAGAAGGTGATGCGGTTCGGTGTGCTGATCAGCAGCGTGCCGCCGGGCTCGAGGACGCGGTGCACTTCGGCCAGGAACGCTCCTTGATCCCAGAGGTGTTCGATGACCTGGAAGTTGACGACGACACCGACCGAGGAATCCGCGAACGGAAGGCGGTCGAGATTGCCGCGCACCATCGTCACCGCGGGGTAGCGCGCGTGGACGTGCGTCGCGGCCGAGACGTCGTAGTCGAGGCCGACGACGCAGGCCGCAACCTCGGCAATCATGTTGGCTCCGTAGCCTTCTCCGGATCCGGCTTCGAGCACCGTGCGGTCGCGGCACCGCTCTGCGAGGGCACGGTAGACCACCTCGTGACGGCGGAACCAGTAGTTCTCCTCGGCGATGCCGGGCACAGTCCGCTCGCCGGTGAGGGGGAGTGGTTCCGGTGCCGGTGTCCGAGCCGATGAATCGTTCACCGACGGAAGGTTAGTGCCTCCGGCGATGAGGTAAGCCAACGTGGTCTCCATAACAGTCGGGGTGCGGATGTATGGTCGATCGGGCAGGGAGGTAAGTTACCCACCAGTAACTACGGTGGGGTAACCTCGTAGCGGAACGTAGAACTGCACCAACCGTTCGACTTGCAGCAACCGTTAGAACACTCACGATCAGCAGAACATGACCAGGAGGTCGACGCAGACCCATGACGAACATCGTTGTTTTGATCAAGCAGGTTCCAGACACATGGTCCGAGCGCAAGCTCAGCGACGGTGACTACACCCTCGATCGCGAGGCTGCAGACGCCGTTCTCGACGAGATCAACGAGCGGGCCGTCGAAGAAGCCCTGCTCATCAAGGAAGCTCAGGGCGGTGAGGTCAAGGTTCTGTCCGCAGGCCCCGATCGCGCCACCGACGCGATCCGCAAGGCTCTGTCGATGGGCGCGGACAGCGCGGTACACCTCAACGACCCGAGCCTGCACGGCTCCGACGCCATCCAGACCGGGTACGCCCTGGCTGCGGCACTGGGCAACGTCGCGTTCGAGAACGACGAGCCTGCCGATCTCATCATCGCGGGTAACGAGGCCACCGACGGCCGCACCGGCGCAGTTCCGGCGATCATCGCCGAATACCTGCAGATCCCGGCCCTGACGCAGCTGCGCAAGCTGTCCGTCGCAGACGGCAAGGTCACCGGCGAGCGCGAGACCGACGAGGGCATCTTCGGACTCGAAGCCACGCTGCCCGCCATCGTGAGCGTCACCGAGAAGATCAACGAGCCGCGGTTCCCGTCGTTCAAGGGAATCATGGCCGCCAAGAAGAAGACGGTGCAGACCATCACTCTGGCCGACATCGGTGTCGAGGACGGCATCGTCGGCGTCGACAACGCCGGAACGACGGTCACCTCGTCCACCCCCAAGCCTCCCAAGACTGCCGGCGAGCGGCTCACCGACGAGGGCGACGGCGGCGACAAGATCGCCACCTACCTCGTAGGCCAGAAGATCATCTGATCCCGCCCCACCGAGCAATCGAAGACCAACGAGGAGCAAAGTCATGGCAGAAGTACTCGTGCTCGTGGAGCACGTCGAAGGAACACTGAAGAAGGTCAGCTCCGAGCTGATCACCGCGGCCCGTGCACTGGGTGAGCCGTCCGCGGTCGTCACCGGCCCGGTCGGTACCGCCGACAAGGTCGCCGACGCGTTGACCGAGGCCGGTGCCGAGAAGATCTACGTCGCCGAGTCCGACGACGTCGACGGTTTTCTCGTCACGCCGAAGGTCGACGTCCTGTCGTCCCTCGCCGAGTCGGTCTCGCCTGCGGCGATCATCACCGCAGCGACGATCGAGGGCAAGGAAGTTGCCGGCCGCCTCGCCGCCCGTCTGGGCTCGGGCTACCACAACGACGTCGTCGCGATCAACGGCGACGGCAGTGCCGTCTACTCCATCTTCGGTGGTGCGTTCACCGTCGAGGCCAAGGCCAACGGCGACGTCCCCGTCCTCTCGCTGCGCCCCGGCGCAGTCGAGGCAGAGCCGAAGGCCGGAGCGGGAACCCGCGAGACCGTCGAGGTCCCGGCGCAGGAAGAGGGCACCGTCAAGGTCACCTCGCGTGACCCGATCGTCGGCGGCGACCGTCCGGAACTGACCGAAGCGACGGTCGTCGTCTCCGGTGGACGTGGCGTCGGCAGCGCCGACAAGTTCACCGTCGTCGAGGATCTGGCAGATTCGCTGGGTGCCGCAGTGGGTGCCTCGCGTGCCGCCGTGGACTCCGGTTACTACCCGGGCCAGTTCCAGGTGGGCCAGACGGGCAAGACCGTCTCCCCGCAGCTGTACGTTGCACTCGGCATTTCCGGAGCCATCCAGCACCGTGCCGGCATGCAGACCTCGAAGACCATCGTCGCGGTGAACAAGGACGAGGAAGCACCCATCTTCGAGATCGCCGACTACGGCATCGTCGGTGACCTGTTCAACGTCGCGCCTCAGCTGACCGAGGCCGTCAAGAAGCACAAGGGATAGCCTCTCGGCGAAAATCTCTGCTCGACGGGCCCTCATCGCGATTGCGGTGGGGGCCCGTCGCGTTTCGACTGGCGCAATCGTGTTCATGCAAACTCTTCCGACACTTCTCCTCGGCGATGCCCGGTAGTCTTCCCCGCTCGTTAGACACACCTCATGACCACTTCCGTCATGAGCTCGACTGCATCGATCGTCCCGGCCACCGACCGCTATTCGCTCGTGTTGTCCACCGACCCCGAACACCGACTCGCGGCGCAGCGCCTGCGCTACGACGTGTTCGCCTCCGAGCCCGGCTTTGCCATACCCACCGACACGGACGGTCTGGACGCCGACCGGTTCGACGATTTCTGCGACCACCTTCTCGTTCGCGACCAGTGGACCGACACGTTCGTCGGTTGCTATCGCATGTTGCCGCCGCAGGCCGCGGTGTCGGCAGGCGGCTATTACACCGCAACCGAATTCGACATCTCCGCGCTCGATCCCGTCGGGATGAACATCGTCGAAATGGGTAGGGCTGCTGTGCATCCCGACCACCGATCGGGGTCGGTCCTCGGCCTGATGTGGGCGGGAATCCTGCACTACCTCGACGTGACGGGATACGAGTGGGTGATGGGTTGCGTGTCGGTTCCGATGCAATCGGCTCCCGGGGAAGCGGTCGGGGCCAACGTGCGTGGTGTTCGCGACCGGCTGTTGGATCGACACGCGACAGCGGTCGACAGGCGGGTCGTGCCCTACAACCCCGTGATCGTCGACGGCGTCGATCTCCTCGACATTCCGGCGGCGAAGCGAGCGTCCATGCCGCCGTTGATGAACGGGTACCTCCGGCTCGGTGCCTCCATCTGCGGTGAGCCCGCCCACGACCCGGAATTCGGAGTGGCGGATTTCGTCGCGCTCCTCGGCCTGCACGAGGCCAACACCAGGTATCTGGACCGTCTTCGTTCTGCAGCAACGACATTCGAGTCGGGTGCCCGATGACGCAACCCCTGGTTCGCGCACACGCCTGGATGCCGTCCTCGCCGTGCGGTGACGGGTGTCTGCCGAAGAATCCGCCCACGGTGCGTCGAATCGTCCTCGTTCTGCGCATCGCTGCGGCGATCGCGGCCTTTGCGCTGTTGCCGCTGTTGGTCGTCCTGGGGGTGCCCTTTCCCCGGGTTCGGCACGCGTTGACGCGGCTGGGCGCTCGGATGCTGCTATCGGCCATCGGCATCGATCTCACCGTGCTCGATACACGCTCGGAGCGGGAGCGGTCGCGTACGGCAGGTGGTGCCCTGCACGTTTCCGGACACATTTCGTGGACCGACGTCGTCGTCCTCACGGCAGTGCGCCCGTCGACGTTCGTTGCGCGAGCCGATCTGGTGGACTGGCCGCTGCTCGGGCGACTGGCCCGGGCGATGAAGGTGCTCCCCATCGATCGCGCACGACTGCGTGAGCTCCCGGCCGTTGTCGACCAGGTTGCCGACCGAATCCGCGCAGGCGCTTCGGTCGTGGTGTTCCCCGAGGCCACCACCTGGTGTGGGTTGGCCTACGGATCGCTTCGCCCGGCTCTGTTGCAGGCTGCCATCGATTCCGAGACGTGGGTGCAGCCCATCCGGCTGCGCTATCTCGATCGACACGGCGAACCGACCACCGCGACGTGCTTCGTCGGAGACGAGACGATCGGAGCGTCGATCGGCCGCATCTTCCGGCTCGCCGGACTGCGCGCCGAGGTCGAGTTCACCGCCCCGGAAGCGCCGGGCGGCGATCGACACGACCTCGCGCGGCGCTGCGAGGTGGCGATCCGACGCGACGACGGAGTGGAGCCTGCGGAACGACCCCGGAAGGACGTCTACGACCCGACGGTGCACGAGGTGATGGCCGAAGCCGAGCGAAGCCCCAGCGCGCCGACGGTTGCAGCCGCCTGATCCACAGCTGAACCGGGCGACCGTGGACCCACCTCGCGCAGGTAGGTCCGCGGTCGCTCGACCGGGTATCGTCGAGCGCGTTATGCCTTCTGTGCGCAGTACGCCTGCCCCCGCCCCGCCGCAGCCATCGGTGTACCTCGATCACGCCGCGACCACTCCCATGTTGCCGTGTGCGATCGAGGCGATGAACTCCGTGTTCGGCACCGTCGGGAACGCATCGTCGCTGCACACCTCGGGCCGGTCCGCCCGTCGCCGGGTCGAGGAATCTCGCGAGTCTATCGCCGCGGACCTCGGTGCGCGCCCGTCCGAGGTGATCTTCACCTCCGGTGGTACCGAAAGCGACAATCTCGCCGTCAAGGGCATTTTTTCGGCCCGTCGAGACTCGAACGCCGCACTGACCAGGATCATCGCCAGCTCGGTGGAGCATCACGCCGTGCTCGACGCGGTGGAGTGGCTCGTCGCGCACGAAGGGGCGAGTGTCACCTGGCTCCCGGTCGACGACGAAGGCCGGGTCACCCCCGATGTGCTGCGCGCCGAGCTGGCTCTGCACGCAGACGAGACGGCGCTGGTGACGGTCATGTGGGCCAACAACGAGATCGGCACCGTCATGCCGATCGCCGAACTCGCAGCGGTGGCCGCGGAGTACGGCGTTCCGATGCACAGCGACGCCGTGCAGGCCGTACCGCACCTACCAGTGGGATTCGCCGACAGCGGTCTGTCCGCCCTGAGTATCGCCGCACACAAGTTCGGGGGCCCGCAGGGCGTCGGAGCCCTGTTGCTGGGCCGCCAGGTCCCGTGCGTGCCGCTGTTCCACGGTGGTGGACACGAACGTGACGTCCGGTCCGGCACGCCCGACACGGCCGGCGTCGTCGCGATGGCGGCCGCACTGCGATCGACGGTACAGAATCTGTCGCTGCACGGGGAACGAACTCGCGCGTTGCGTGATCGACTCATCACCGGGGTTCGCGAGGTGGTGCCCGACGCCATCCTCAACGGCCCGGAGGGCGACGGGCGGCTCGCCGGCAACGTGCACTTCACCTTCCCCGGGTGCGAGGGGGATTCGCTGTTGATGCTTCTCGACGCCGCGGGCATAGAATGTTCGACGGGATCTGCCTGCACTGCGGGTGTGGCGAGCGCGAGCCATGTTCTGATCGCGCTCGGGTGCGATCCGGGCGTGGCCCGCGGATCCCTGCGGTTCTCGTTGGGAACCGGCTCGTCCGATTCGGACATCACCACTGTGCTTGCGGCCCTGCCGCAGGTCGTCGAACGTGCTCGTGCCGCCGGACTTGCCGGCGTCGGAGCTCGAGGAGGAAATCGCTGATGCGTGTTCTTGCTGCCATGAGCGGGGGAGTCGACTCCGCAGTCGCCGCGGCTCGAGCCGTCGACGAGGGGCACGACGTCGTGGGCGTTCACCTGGCGCTGTCCACCGCTCCCGGGGCGCTGCGGACCGGCTCTCGCGGGTGCTGCTCGAAAGAAGACGCCGGGGATGCACGCCGAGCTGCCGACGTCCTCGGAATACCGTTCTACGTCTGGGACTTCGCGGATCGGTTCAAAGAAGACGTCATCGACGACTTCGTCGCCTCGTACGCCGCGGGGGAGACTCCGAACCCGTGCCTGCGGTGCAACGAGAAGATCAAGTTCTCCGCGCTCGCGGACCGCGCGTTGGCACTGGGCTTCGACGCCGTCGCGACCGGGCACTACGCGCAACTGCACGACGGAGTTCTGCGGCGTGCGGTGGACGCCGACAAGGATCAGTCCTACGTGCTGGCCGTCCTGAACCGCGGGCAGCTCTCGCGTGCGATGTTCCCCATCGGCGACACCCCCAAGTCCGAGATCCGCGAGGAAGCAGCCGAGCGGGGTCTCGCCGTCGCCGACAAGCCGGACAGTCACGACATCTGCTTCATTCCCTCGGGCGACACCCGGGCCTTCCTCGGCGCACACATCGGTGTTCGTCCCGGCAAGGTCGTCGACTCCGAGACCGGAGCCGAGTTGGCGGACCACGACGGTGTGCACGGCTTCACCATCGGCCAGCGTAAGGGTCTCGGGGTGGAAGGACCGGCCGTGGACGGCCGTCCGCGCTACGTCACCTCGATCGAACCGGACACCGGCACCGTCATGGTCGGTTCGGCGCAGAAGCTGGACGTCTGGTCCATCACCGGAGACCGCGCAGTATGGACCGAGGGCACCGCGCCCACCGGGCCCATCGAATGCGTCGTACAGGTTCGGGCGCACGGCGGGCTGACCGACGCGGTTGCCGAGTCCGTCGGCGACGGCATGGAGATCCAGCTCCGGGCACCCTTGACCGGTGTCGCCAAGGGGCAGGCAGCGGTGTTGTACCGCAAGGACATTCACGGTGACATCGTGATCGGCAGCTCGACCATCTCGGGCACCCGATCCGAGCGCGAGTGACCCCGAGCACGTTCGGAGGGCTGGCGACCGGCATAGGTTCGTGGCCCGGCACCGACGTTCGTGAGGCCGTCGCCATCGTCCTCGGCGAGCTGGGTGAACTGCCACACGTGGTCGAACTGCCCGGGCGCGGGCTCGGTGCCGACATGATCGGCCGCACCGGAGCCATCATGGTCGACGTCGAACTCGACGTTCGGACGTCGGGCTACCGCGTCGTACCGCGTCCGATGCTGGCCGGTCGCCGTGCGACCGACTTTCTCACCGAGGATCTCGACGTGCTCGAAGAACTGTGGGAGGTCGCGGGACTACGCGGTACCGGCCGGACCATCAAGGTGCAGGCTGCAGGACCGTTCACCATGGCCGCGCAGGTCGAATTGCGGCACGGACACCGTGCGCTGACCGACCGCGGCGCTCTACGGCACTTCGCGGAATCCCTCGGCGAGGGGCTGCGTCTGCACTGCGCAGAAGTGGCACGCAGACTTTCGGCGAACGTGGTGGTCCAACTCGACGAACCCAGTCTCGCCGCCGTTCTCGCGGGCAGTCTGACCGGGATCACCGGTATCGACTCGGTGCGCGCGATCCCGGAACCGGAGGTTCTGGACCTGCTCGACTCACTGATCGACACCATCGCGTTACCGGTCGCTGTGCACTGCTGTGACGGGGGGGCTCCCGTCGATCTGCTGCGCCGAACCCGAGCCGTCGCGGTGGCCGTGGATGCACACGAGCTGCGCCGAACCGACCTCGATGCGCTGGGAGAGCTGCTCCAGGCCGGCAAGACCCTCGTCCTGGGATCGGTTCCGTCGGCAACCCCGGACCTACCACCCTTGTGGCGCGAGTGCGCCGAGCCCGGTGTGAAGTTGGTCGACAGCCTCGGCTTCGATCGTTCGATACTCGCTTCGCAGGTGTCGGTGACGCCGTCCTGCGGCTTGGCCGGAAGCACGCCCGAGTGGGCTCGTCGAGCAACGGCTCTCACCCACGAGGTTGTCGCGGCCTATCGGGACGCACCCGAATCGTTGTGACCACGAACCGGGACATTGTGACGAAGCACAGTGTGCCGAGTCGGAATGCCTGGAGCGTCCTGCGGCTCCGTCCCGGGTCGTTCGGGACGTACAACAGGTGTGACATCATTCACACGGCCGTCGGGGGTCTGCTTTGAATCGGTGGGAGTTCGTACATGGCATCAGGTGGTCGCGGCTTCGATGAAGTCGCCTCCCTCCGACGTTCCGGCCGGCATCGACGCGGAGTTCTGGCCAAACTCGCTGCCGCCACGTCGGATTGGTACCGGGCTCCGCACGACTTCGAATGGATCATCAACCACCGGTCCACTCGTCCACTGACGGGAATCATCCGGGTCGTCTTCGGCACCGCCGTCCTGATGTATGCCCTCACGTCGATTCTCATGTTGTTCAGCGATCTCGGCCCCACCGGTTCGCCGGCAATCGGGTGGGTCTTCTTCGTCCTGTTCACGCAGGTACTCGTTGCCGCACGGTGCGTGTTCGGCCCGATCCCCGGGAAGAAGTTCTTCGTCGGGTTTCTGGCGTTCGGCGACATTCTGACCACCTCGGTGCTGGTGTTGTACGCGCCGGTCGCGTCCTTGATCGGAACGGTGCTGTTCGCCGTCACCGGAGCGTTCTGTACGTATTTTCTCAGTCCTCGATTGCTCGTGGCCCACCTGGTGTGGACGGCGACGTTCATCATCGGCTTCGGTATTCGCACGTTCCTCGCTGTGATGGACGGCGAGGTGGTTGCCGTAGACGGACCGGCGGTCGCGACGGCGACGGTGGTGCTGTTGCTGGCAACGGTGGCGGTACCGGTGTTCGCGCAGGTGGCGTGGACGACGTTGTCCAACGACGCCAAGCGGTCGGTACTCGATCCTCTGACCGGGGTGTACAACCGCCGCGGTATCGACAGTGAACTGCTCGACCTGTGGCAGCTCGCGAACAAACGCGGACTGTCGATGGCGTTCCTGGTGGTCGACATCGACAAGTTCAAGGCCGTCAACGACCGCTACGGCCACAGCCGGGGCGACGAGGTCATCGTCCGGGTCGCGGATCGGCTGCGCAGACTCGCCCGCCACCACGGCGGAGTGCTCGCGCGAACCGGTGGCGAAGAATTTCTGCTGGCCGTCGTCGGACCTGCGCAGAGCACCGTCGACCTCGGCGTCGATGTGGTGCGCGTGCTGTGCGACCACCGGGACGACATTCCGGTCACGGCGAGCGTCGGTATGGCACTGCTGCGTGAGGACTCCGCGCTGTGGGACGTGGGCACCTCCGTCGTGGGACGAGCGGCTCGCACGGCGGACGCGGCGATGTATCGGTCCAAGCAGTCCGGCGGGAACAGTGTGGTCGTCGATGAGATCTGACACGGGGATCTGCGATGATCGAGACATGTATCGACTCTCGGACGCCCAGCGGCGCGGTCTGCCCGCCGGTGTCCTGCTCTCGGTGATGGCCTCCGTCCTCGGCGGTATCTACTCCGACGACTTCCTGACCGGATTCGCGCTGACTGCCGGAATCTGCGCGGTGGCGTTGATCGGCGCCACCCTGCTGCTGGGCCTGATGGGCAGATAGCTTTCCGGACGCAGGATCGTTTCGATGTCGGTGCCGTCGGATAATCTTCGTCACGTGCCTGAGCCGACCGAACTGCCTGCAGGAACCGACGATGCCGCCGAGGCTGCCGGAGTCGAACTCGATCCTGCCACCCCTGCCGACCGCGAGCGGTGGCAGACACTGGCCGAGGAAGTACGTGGACATCAATTTCGCTACTACGTACGTGATTCGCCCGTCGTCTCGGACGGTGAATTCGATGGCCTGCTGCGCGAACTGAACGATCTCGAACAAGCCCACCCGGACCTGCGTACGGCCGACTCACCGACCCAACTCGTGGGCGGTGGTTTCGCGACGGAGTTCACCGCCGTCGACCATCTGGAACGAATGCTGAGCTTGGACAACGTGTTCGATCACGACGAGCTCCGTGCGTGGGCCAAGCGGGTCGAGACCGAGGCCGGTCCGGATCTGCACTACCTGTGCGAAGTCAAGATCGACGGTGTGGCGTTGAACCTGGTGTACGAGAACGGAACTCTGGTGCGCGGTGCGACCCGAGGTGACGGGCGGACCGGCGAGGACGTCACGCTCAATGCTCGGACGATCGACGACATCCCCGATACCTTGACCGGCAGCGCCGAATATCCGATTCCGGAGCTGCTCGAGGTGCGCGGTGAGGTGTTCTTCCGGCTCGAGGACTTCCAGGCACTCAACGCGGCGCTCGTCGAGGAGGGCAAACCCCCGTTCGCCAATCCGCGGAACTCGGCGGCGGGCTCGCTTCGTCAGAAGAACCCGGCCGTGACCTCGAAACGGCGTCTCGGCATGATCTGTCACGGCTTCGGACGGATGGTCGGGTTCACCCCCGATTCGCAATGGCACGCCTACGAGGCTCTGCAGGCGTGGGGTCTGCCGATCTCCACCCACACGACGCGCGTGCAGGGCATCGACGCCGTCGTAGAGAAGGTCGAATACTGGGACAAGCACCGCCACGATGTCGAGCACGAGATCGACGGCCTGGTGGTCAAGATCGACGAGATGTCGTTGCACCGTCGGCTCGGAACGACGTCGCGAGCACCGCGGTGGGCCATCGCGTACAAGTACCCACCCGAGGAAGTCACCACCACCCTGCTGGACATTCGCGTCAGCGTCGGCCGAACCGGTCGAGTGACTCCGTTCGCGTACATGACGCCGGTGCTCGTCGCGGGGTCCACGGTGTCTCTCGCGACCCTGCACAACGCGTCGGAGGTCAAGCGCAAGGGCGTTCTGATCGGTGACACCGTCACGATTCGCAAAGCGGGAGAGGTCATTCCGGAAGTGCTCGGCCCGGTCGTCGACGCCAGGACCGGCGACGAGACCGAATTCGTCATGCCCACCGAATGCCCGGAATGCTCGACGCCGTTGGCACCGGCGAAGGACGGCGACGCGGACCTGCGCTGCCCCAATTCGCAGTTCTGCCCGGCGCAACGCCGTGAGCGTGCGTTCTTCGTGGCCGAACGGCAGCGTTTCGACATCGAGGGTCTCGGATACGAAGCGGCGACGGATCTTCTGGCCACCGGTGCGATCGAGGACGAGGGCGATTTGTTCTCGCTCACCGAAGAAGACCTGATGAAGACGGCGATCTTCCGCACGAAATCGGGCGCATTGTCGGCCACCGGTCGCAAACTGCTCGACAATCTGTCCTCCGCCAAGAATCAGCCTCTGTGGCGAGTGCTGGTGAGCCTGTCCATTCGCCACGTCGGCCCCTCCGCCGCACGAGCCCTCGCCGGAGAATTCGGCAGCCTCGAGCGCATCGAAGCAGCGTCCGTCGAGGAGTTGTCGGCGGTGGACGGGGTGGGCGGCACCATCGCGGCTGCTGTGTCCGAATGGTTCGAGGTCGACTGGCACCGAGCCATCGTGGAGAAGTGGCGGAATGCCGGTGTCTCGATGGAGGACGAGCGAGACGCCTCCATCGAGCGCAATCTGGAAGGCCTGTCGATCGTCGTCACCGGTTCACTCGAGTCCTACTCGCGTGACGAGGCCAAAGAGGCGATCTTGCTGCGGGGCGGAAAGGCCGCCGGTTCGGTGTCGAAGAAGACGGCGTTCGTCGTCGTCGGTGAATCGCCCGGTTCGAAGCACGACAAGGCCGTCGAGCTCGGCGTACCGGTCCTGGACGAGGCAGGGTTCACGCGTCTGTTGACCGAAGGCCCGGACGCAGTGTCGGAGCCGCCGACGGACACCGACGCGTAGCAGTAGGAGAGACCGGGCGAGTTCCGGTGATCAGGTAAGGACGGTTGCGACGATCCCGGCGAGGTAACCGAGCCGGGCTACCTCCGACGGCCTGAACTCGGGCCCTCCCGGCCGGCCGAGCATCAGCACGGTGCCGGTGGTGCCGAGGGGAGCGGCAGCGATCTTGGTGTCCATGTCCCGCCACACCTGAGGTACCCAGTCTGCGTCGGAGTCGAGTGCAGCGGGAGAGGTCAACGGGAACCAGGGCAATTCGGCGGCGTGTGTTTCGGGTGCGCCCGGGCTACCGACCAGGCGGAACGGACCGTGCGCGTTGGTGGCCACCACGGTGCTCCAGCCCACGCGCAGAACGCGGGGAGCGCCGTCGACCAGAACTTGCAGACGGTCGTCGGATGCCGCTGCGACCCGGTCGATCAGTTCCAGTTCGCGATGGGTGTCGAGAACGCCGGTGTACGGGCGGATCGAGTCGACGCGGACGTCGGTGAGGTTCTCGGCTGCAGTGATCAGTGTGTCGGGAAGCGAACCGGGCGCAACGTCGACCACCAGGTCGTCGACCGCGTAGCCGTCGCCGCGTTCGATGACGTCGAGCGAGAGGATGTCCGCTCCGACCGAGCCGAGGGCCACGGCCAGCGATCCGAGGCTGCCCGGCCGGTCGGGCAGCTGCACGCGGAGCAGGTAGGACATGGCACGCTCCCTTTCGACGTCTGGCGTAGTTCAGGGAACACTGTGCACCCCCGGCGCGAGCAATCTTTGCATCTTCGACCTGGCCGGCTCGACACGCAACGCGGGACGTGACAATTCTGACACTCGTGCGGCCGAGATCGGCGGCCGATCGAGACCGCTGACCGGGAGTGAGGTCGGCGAAACGGTGCGCACTAGGCTGGACCGCGTTCGCGGACCTGTGCGGTTCGCTCTGCGCAAATACGGGGCCGGTTCCTGCAGGCCCCACTCCTACTGTGTGAAAGGGGTCTACGCGGTGCCCGATATCTCCCGCGACGAGGTCGCTCACCTCGCCCGGCTGTCGCGCTTGGCTCTCAGCGACGCCGAACTCGACGAGTTCGCCGGCCAGTTGGATTCGATCCTCCATCACGTCAAGACCGTCGCCGAGGTGGCGACGGACGACGTTGCGCCGACAGCCAACCCCAGCGACATCGTCAATGTGACGCGTCCCGACGTGATCGTTCCCGGTCTGACGCCGGAGCAGTCGCTGTCCGGTGCACCGAATGCCGAGGAGGGCCGTTTCGCGGTGCCGCAGATTCTGGGAGAGAGCGAATGACCGACCTGACCAAGCTCGACGCGTCCGAGCTCGCCGACCGTATCCACTCGCGTGACGTCAGTGCGGTGGAGGTGACCCGGGCACATCTGGATCGAATTGCCGAGGTCGACGGCGACCTTCACGCCTTTCTGCATGTGGCGAGCGCGCAGGCGCTGGCCGCCGCGAACGACGTCGACGCCGGGCTGGCCGCGGGCTCGGCACCGGCCTCACCGCTCGCCGGGGTGCCGTTGGCGCTCAAGGACGTGTTCACCACCACCGACATGCCGACCACCGCCGGCTCGAAGATTCTCGACGGGTGGGTGTCGCCGTACGACGCGACGCTGACCTCGAAGCTGCGAGCCGCGGGCATTCCGGTTCTCGGCAAGACCAACATGGACGAGTTCGCGATGGGCTCCTCCACCGAGAACTCCGCGTACGGACCGACCAAGAACCCCTGGGACACCACCCGGATCCCGGGCGGCTCGGGAGGCGGAAGCGCGGCTGCGCTCGCCTCGTTCCAGGCACCGTTGGCCATCGGCACCGACACCGGTGGATCCATCCGGCAGCCCGCGGCACTGACCGGCACCGTGGGAACCAAGCCGACGTACGGCAGCGTCTCGCGGTACGGACTCATCGCCTGCGCCTCCTCGCTGGATCAGGGTGGACCCTGTGGTCGTACGGTGCTCGACACCGCGTTGCTGCACGAGGTCATCGCGGGTTACGACCCGCGGGATTCCACGTCGGTCGACACCCCGGTTCGTCCCGTCGTCGAGGCGGCCCGAGAGGGCGCTCGCGGCGACCTGACCGGAGTGAAGGTGGGTGTGGTCAAGGAATTGCACTCGGACAACTATCAGTCCGGTGTCATCTCGTCCTTCGACGCCGCAGTGGCCGCATTGACCTCGCTCGGCGCCGAGGTGGTCGAGGTGTCGTGCCCCAACTTCGTCCACGCATTGGCTGCGTACTACCTGATTCTCCCGTCCGAGGTGTCGTCCAACCTGGCTCGGTTCGACGGAATGCGGTACGGCCTGCGTGCGGGCGACGACGGCCACCACAGCGCAGAGTCGGTCATGGCCACCACCCGCGCTCAGGGGTTCGGGCCGGAGGTCAAGCGCCGCATCATGATCGGCACCTACGCGCTGTCGGCCGGTTACTACGACGCGTACTACGGGTCGGCCCTGAAGGTTCGCACCTTGATCGCGCAGGACTTCGACGCGGCATACGAGAAGGTGGATGTGCTCGTATCGCCGACGACCCCGACGACGGCATTCCCGCTGGGCGACAAGGTAGACGACCCGATGGCGATGTATCTCAACGATCTGTGCACCCTGCCCACCAACCTGGCCGGCCACTGTGCGATGTCGGTGCCGTCCGGTCTGGCGTCCGAGGACGGTCTGCCGGTGGGTCTGCAGATCATGGCTCCCGCGTTCGCGGACGAGCGGCTCTACCGAGTCGGCGCTGCGTACGAGGCCGCCCGCGGCGATCTGCGGTAGTTCGAGGTGTTGCATCGGTGGGCCGCCCGGTTGGCGCATCTGCCCTTGCTCGGTGGAGCGGTCCCGGTCATCGGATTGGCGGCGGCCACGGTGCTGGCGATCGTGGCCGCCGGTGCGATCGTGGTTCGCATCCGCCGTGGCCGTCCGCTCGGCTCGCCCGTCGGTGGGCTGAGCGCACTGGGCCTGGCAGCGGCGCTCCTGGTCGCGACCGCCGTACTGACCAACCTGACGGTGACGCGGTACCCCACGGCCGCGTCGGCACTCGGGCGTACACCGGTCGTGCACGTCGAAGGACACGGCCGGTTGTTCGACGTGGAGGTGCCCGGCACGGTGTCGCAGTTTCGTGCTCGTCCGGCGACGGTCTATCTCCCGGCCGCGTACGACGACGGCGCGGACGACCTCCCGGTACTGGTGTTGCTCACCGGACAGCCCGGCCACGTGGTCGACTGGATCGAAGGTGGTCGACTACCGCAGACGATGGACGCGTTCGCGGCACGTCACGGCGGCGTCGCCCCGGTTGTCGTCGTCGCAGACGGGCTGGGGGACACCGAAGCCAACCCGATGTGCATGGATTCGGACCTCGGTAATGCTGCGACGTATCTGACAGTCGATGTCCCACAGTGGGTTCGGTCGAACCTCCACGTGTCCTCGGACCCGCGATCCTGGGCGGTCGGCGGGTACTCCTACGGCGGAACCTGCGCCCTCCAGCTCGCGACGACGGAACCGTCGGCGTACCCCACATTTCTCGACATCTCCGGTGAGGACGAACAACGTCGTGGAACCAGAGCGGAGTCGGTCCTTGCTGCCTACGGGGCGGACACACCGGCCGACGAGGATCGGTTCGATCGTTCTACGCCGCTGAACGTGCTCTCCCGCAACAGCTTTCCCGACTCTGCCGGTGCCTTCGTCGTCGGAGCCGACGACGAGGAGTTCAGGCCGCAGACCGAGCGGGCCTACCGGGCAGCCGCCGCCGCGGGCATGGATGTGCACTACAGCGAGCTGCCGGGAGGACATTCGATGCAGGTCTGGGCTCCGGCGCTCGATCAGGAGATGGACTGGCTCGGCAATCGGCTCGGTCTGCTCGGCTGACGGTCCAGCACTCCCTTTTCCGGCGGCCCCGCTCTTCAGCGGCAGCGAGCCATGGCCTCACCTTGGTCGGTCCCGTATCGATGGCCGTGGCCCGACGTGACATCCAATGCGGCGAGCAGGTCGACGGACGTCTGCAGGAAGCCGACGACAGGCAACCACGGCGGCCGTGGGGCGTCGAGCGTGAACGTTGTCGTATCCGGCGGTGACCACAACAGATCGAGAGACCATCGCGCGACGGGGTCCGAGGAGTTGGCCAGGACGGCGGCACCGTCGGTGTCGACCGATCCCGCGGGCGGGCCGGCCCAGACAGCCCCGCAGAGTGACGAAATGTTCTGTTGCACGGCAAGGTACGCATCACTTCCTGCAACCGAGCCCAGGCTCTGGCCGTACACGACAACTTTCGGTGTGGTCGGCTCCGCCGCCGCTCGTGTGGCGACCGCTCGAACCACGGCGTTCGCGGACCGGCGGGCGTCGTCCTCGGCGAACAGGAAGGTCGCCCAACTCGGCTTGTCGGAGTACTGCACCGCCACCGTCGCGACGTCACCGCCGAACGTTCTTTCGGCCCCGGTGATCGCATTCTCGTCCACCCAGCCGGACCCGGTGGGAATCGCGACCACGACGACGCTGCGTTCGAAGGCTCCAGCCCGTTCCATCTCGGAGACGGCCAGTGCCACACGCTCGTCCGGTGTCGCGGCCGACTCGAGTCCCACGTACGTCCGTACGGTGTCGAGATCCTGCCCTCCCGACGCGAACGCGCGGCCCTCGCGTCCCAGCGTGCGCCACGGTGCCGAGGATCCGGGACCGCCGGATCTCGTCTCCGATGTCGGGGCGGCCACTGCGTCGTCCATTGCAGAGTTCGAGGCCGAGTACGAGGCCGACAGAGTGGACCGCACGAACGGAACGGCCAGGGTGTATAACAGCGCAGCGACCGTGACGAGCATTGCCACGCAACGGTTCCGGCCCAGAGTGGAGCAGATTCGCCGGAGCGCGTTACCGGCTCCGCACAGTACGAGCGCAACGCACAGGGCACCCCCGGCAACGTCGACGGCGTAGCTCCAGCTCACCGGCTCGACGTCCATCGCGGCTCGTAAGCGATTCTGCCAGTGCATGTTCGAGGCCAACGCAACGCTCGAGATCAGTGCAGCAGTGACGACGGTCCACGCTCGTAGTCGTAGCGACGCGGGCCGTCGTCGCCCGAACACCCGTCGGCCCGCCCATGCGACCGTCAGAGCGAGTGCCACCATGATTCCGGTGAACAGGGCTGCGGTGGCGGTGGAGCGGGGCAGAAGTGACGGAGCCGAGGAGATCGCCACAGCCGCTGCAACGGACACCGACGTGCCGAGTCTCGGCAAGCGAATACGGTTGGGCGAGAGGATATCCGATGCGACCGGGGTCTCGACCCCACGGTCCGGGATGGCCGTGGTGGACATCAGCGTCGGTAGGTGAGGGTCGGGGTCATCGACACACGCCGGTACCGCGCGACAACGAGTGCGATCAGCAGCGTCAGCGCCAGCACGGCTCCGAACAGTGTCAGGGGCATGGCGGGTTCGGCGACCGGTGCACCGAACGATTGTCGCCAGGAATTGAGGTCGACTGCCGTGGCCGCCACGACCGCAGCTGCGTCGCAGATCTGCCGGGCCCCCTCCTCGGTGCGATGGTCACAGGCGTCGTGCATGCGACTGTCGAGTTGGGCGTCGATCGCCCTGCGCCATTGTGGGTCGACGGTCGTCCCCGTCGCGCTCGCGTACCGGAGCAGGTCGTATCCCAGGTCGTGGGCTCGGCACGCAGCCTCGAACTCGGGTGGCAGTGGGATCGGGGACGAGCAATCCCCGCCGGGATTGCTCGCCATCCCGTCCTGCACCGCGGGCCGGTAGCCCATGACGTCCGCGAAGTCGCTCGGGATTGTCGACGCAGCGTCCTCGGCGGGTTCGGTGACCAGTGCACGAACGGTCAGTGCCACCGGGGAGCGACCGTCCTCGGTGGGTGACGACGTTGCTGCTCCCGTCGTGGCGGTCACGACGACGATGGCAGCTGCCACGCACATCAGGGTGCGAGATATGTTCCGGCTCATGGCGATCGACGCTAAGTTCGGCCGGCCGAGGCGAGCATCGCTCCGAGGTTCGGCTGTGGTGAGTGCCCCCGGGACCGGTTCGACGCGGTCCTGATACCTCCGAGCCATGCCGAACCGATACCCCGGTACGAGGACGCCGGCGGTCGATGCTGCCTAGGCTCGAGACGTGCGAAAGAAAAGGTCGACGAGTCTCGAACTCGGGGTACGTGCTCGGTGCCGGGTGCCCGAGCAGATCGGCGGCGTCCGTTCGGTCGACGTGCTGATCATCGCGGTGACGGCAATTCTGTACTCGATCGCGTGGCCGACACTGACGGTCACGCATCAGGTTTCGGTTCCGTTGCTACCGTTCGTCGCAGCGTTGGCAGCGTTTCCGTTCGCTCTGATCAGACTCAATCCCGCGATGGGGTGGGCGGTATCGGCGCTGTCCGCGTTGGTGATTCCGGCGGCGTTCGACCGCGTTCCGGATTACGACTACCCGTGGCAAGTGGTGCACATCCTCGTCCTGTTGGCGTTGCTGTTCGCGGTCGCGCTGCGTTCTCCGGCGCAGGTGCTGTTGGTGGCGTGGTTGGCCAGCATGTTGGTGTTCTTCGCGTACATGCCGGGCTCCGACGGAATCGGGTGGTCGGTGGGCCTGACTGCCGTGGTCGTGTTCGGGCTGCTGATCCGGTGGCTCGTTCTCTCGCGCAGGCAGCTCGCGCAGCAGGAGGAGGTCAGCGAACTCGAACGCACTCGCCGCACGATTCTCGAGGAGAGGGCGAAGATCGCTCGCGATCTGCACGACGTCGTGGCACACCACATGTCGATGGTCGTCGTTCAGGCCCAGAGCGCGCCGTACCGACTGGACGACGTGTCACCGGCCGCGGCTCGGGAATTCGAGTCGATCGGCGCGAGTGCACGCGAGGCGCTCAACGAAATTCGGGGGATGCTCGGGGTACTGCGCAGTGATGGAGCGCAGATGCAGGACGCGCCCGCGCCGAGTGCACTGGATCTCGAACGCACATTGCAGGCGAGTCGCAGAGCGGGCATGAATGTGCGGTGGACCATCACCGGTACCGTCGAATCGGTTTCGGAGACAACAGGACTGGCCTTGTTCCGTATTCTGCAGGAATCGCTGTCCAATGCTGCGCGCCATGCGCCCGAAGCCGAGGTGGAGGTGTGTATCGCGATCGGCCCTGCCGTCGTGGACATGACGGTGATCAACGCACCGGCTCCGAACCCGAGCATCTCCCGCACTCCCGGAAGCGATTGCGGCGGGCACGGAATCGCGGGAATGCGCGAGCGAGCGCAGGCCGCACACGGCCGGCTGCATGCAGCCCCTCTGCCCGGCGGTGGGTTCGAGGTTGCGGTTCGTGTGCCGACCGGAATGTCGACTCCGCCGGCAACGGGTGACGCCGGCGACGCGGTTTAGGCTGTCACGCGTGGTTACAACGGTGTTCATCGCCGACGATCAAGCGATGGTGCGGCAGGGGTTCGGTGCACTGCTCGGCGCTCAGGACGACATCTCGGTCGTCGGCGACGCCGACAACGGTCGTACCGCGGTCAGCGAGGTAGCGCGGCTGTTGCCGGACGTAGTGCTGATGGACGTGCGCATGCCCGAGATGAACGGGCTCGACGCGGCCCGCGCGATTCTGTCCGCGTCGCACGCGTCGCCGGTCCGCGTCCTGATGCTGACGACCTTCGACATCGACGATTACGTCTACGAGGCCCTGGCTCTCGGGGCCAGCGGATTCCTCCTCAAGGACGCGCCGGCCGAGGAACTGATCAGAGGCGTACGAGTCGTCGCGGCCGGCGATGCGCTCCTGGCACCGTCGGTGACCCGACGGCTCATCTCCGACGTCACGACTCGTCGCGGTGCGCGGAGGAACACTCCTTCGCGCCTGGCCGATCTGACGCCGCGCGAGCGCGAGGTTCTCGAACTGATCGCGACCGGTATGTCCAATGCGGAAATTGCAGGTGCGCTGTTCTTGGCCGAACAGACGGTCAAGACCCATGTGGGCAAGGTGCTGAGCAAGCTCGGGCTACGCGACCGCGCGCAGGCGGTCGTGCTGGCCTACGAAACCGGTGTCGTCACGCCCAAGTGAGGCCGACCGGTACCGGCGCGCGCGGGGACCCACGCCCGATTAGGCTGATGTTCGTCACTTCGGTCCGCTCCGCGGGCCTGCGAGCAGAGAGGCCAAAATCGATGCGCATCGGAGTTCTGACCGGAGGCGGCGATTGCCCAGGGCTCAATGCGGTGATCCGCGCTGTCGTTCGCACCGCCGACGCGCGATACGGCTCCACGGTCGTCGGATTCCAGGACGGGTGGCGTGGGCTTCTCGAAGACCGTCGGGTCCAGCTGCGCAACGACGACCGCAACGACCGGCTGCTCACCAAGGGCGGCACCATGCTCGGGACGGCTCGAACCAACCCCGACGTGCTGCGGGCCGGTCTAGACCGAGTCAAGCAGACCCTCGAGGACAACGGCATCGACGTGTTGATTCCGATCGGCGGTGAAGGAACTCTGACGGCAGCTGCGTGGCTGTCGGAGGAGGGCGTACCGGTGGTCGGTGTCCCCAAGACGATCGACAACGACATCGATTGCACCGACGTCACATTCGGCTTCGACACGGCGCTCACCATCGCCACCGATGCGATCGACCGACTGCACAGCACCGCCGAATCGCACCAGCGAGTGATGCTGGTGGAGGTGATGGGCCGACACGCAGGCTGGATCGCGTTGCACGCGGGATTGGCCTCGGGCTCGCACATGACTCTCATTCCGGAGCAGCCCTTCGACGTCGAAGAGGTATGCACGTTGGTGCGCAAGCGTTTTCAGCGGGGCGACTCCCACTTCATCTGCGTCGTGGCCGAGGGGGCCAAGCCCGTCGAAGGGTCGATGCAATTGCTCGACGGCGGTATCGACGAATTCGGTCACGTCCGATTCACCGGAGTCGCACATCAGCTCGGCGTCGAGATCGAACGTCGCATCAACAAAGAGGTACGCACCACGGTGCTGGGTCACGTGCAGCGTGGCGGCACTCCCACTCCGTACGACCGTGTGCTCGCAACGCGATTCGGTGTCAACGCCACCGATGCCGCGCATTCCGGAGACTTCGGAAAGATGGTGTCGCTGCGCGGTGCCGAGATCGGCCTGGTGTCGTTGGCCGAGGCCACCAAGCAACTCAAGCGGGTCCCTCAGACCCGGTACGACGACGCGGCAGCGTTCTTCGGCTGACCCCGAGGCGATCGGTGCCCGAGGACACGTGGTTACTCGGGTGGCGAATGCAATGCATAAACTACGGAGCATGACTGCTGCAACCGTCGATCTGATCGATTACGACGATGTGCTCGCCACGTTCGACCCCGTGCTCGGCATGGAGGTCCACGTCGAGTTGGGTACGGCCACCAAGATGTTCTGTGGTTGCCCCACCGCGTTCGGTGCGGAGCCCAATACGCAGGTGTGCCCGGTGTGCCTCAGCCTCCCCGGCGCACTGCCGGTGGTCAACGCTGCTGCGGTGGAGTCGGCGATCCGTATCGGGCTGGCGCTCAATTGCTCGATCACTCCGTGGGGACGGTTCGCGCGGAAGAACTACTTCTACCCGGATCAGCCGAAGAACTACCAGATCTCGCAGTACGACGAGCCGATCGCCACGGAGGGGTACCTCGACGTCGTGCTCGACGACGGCAGCACGTTCCGCGTCGAGATCGAGCGTGCCCACATGGAGGAAGACACCGGCAAGTCGACGCACGTCGGTGGCGCAACCGGACGAATCGAGGGCGCATCGCATTCGTTGCTCGACTACAACCGTGCCGGTGTGCCGTTGGTCGAGATCGTGACCAAGACCATCACCGGTACGGGGGCGCGGGCACCGGAGGTGGCGCGGGCGTACGTGACCGCATTGCGTGACCTGTTGAAGTCGCTGAACGTCTCCGATGTGCGGATGGATCAGGGTTCGTTGCGCTGCGATGCCAACGTCTCGTTGATGCGGAAGTCGGCCACCGAGTTCGGTACTCGCACCGAGACGAAGAACGTCAACTCGCTCAAGAGCGTCGAGGTCGCCGTGCGCTACGAGATGCGCCGTCAGGCTGCAGTGCTCGAATCCGGCGGCGAGGTGACGCAGGAAACCCGACATTTCCAGGAGTCCGACGGCACCACCACGGCGGGCCGGAAGAAGGAGACCGCGGAGGACTACCGCTACTTCCCGGAGCCCGACCTCGCTCCCGTGGCCCCGGATGCGGCGTGGATCGAGGAGCTGCGAGCCACTCTGCCCGAGCTGCCGTGGTTGCGCCGGGGGCGAATTCAAAAGGACTGGGGCGTCTCCGACGAGGAGATGCGCGACTTGGTCAACTCGGGTGCTCTCGAACTCGTGGCGGCGACCGTCGACGCGGGCGCGTCGGCGCAGGCTGCGCGGTCGTGGTGGGTGTCGTACCTGGCGCAGCAGGCCAACATCGCCGGCGTCGAATTGGGGGATCTGGCGATCACTCCGGCTCAGGTGGCCGAGGTGGCAGCCTTGGTGGCCGACGGCAAGGTCAACAACAACGGTGCCCGTCAGATCGTGGACGGCGTCTTGGCCGGTGAGGGCGAGCCCGCAGAGGTGATGTCGGCGCGGAACCTGGTGTTGGAGAAGGACGACACCAAGCTCCAAGCCGCCGTCGACGAAGCACTTGCCGCGAACCCCGGTGTGGTGGACAAGATTCGCAGTGGCAAGGTCCAGGCCGCCGGTGCCATCGTCGGCGCGGTGATGAAGGCGACGCGGGGACAAGCCGATGCCGCCCGAGTCAAGGAACTCGTGCTGGCGGCGTGCGGTCAGTCCTGATCGACGCATGAGCAGGGCGGCCGGGCAGCGATTGCTGCCCGGCCGCCCTGGTCGTTCGAAGGAGCTGTCGGATCAGTCGAAGCCGCCACCACCGCCGGCAGGGAACGGCACCTTGACGACCCGGTCGTCGGTGGGGCCGACGGCAGTGCCGTTCTTGTTCACCGTCCCCACCAGAATCTGACCGTCGCTCGTGCTGGTAGCCCCGTTCAACTGCCCGTACTTGTCCTGGATCAACAGGGTCGGCTCGGCCGAGACCGCTCCGGTGTTCGGGTCCGTGGCCAGTGCTGCAACAGCTTTCGCTGTGGTCAGGGCAACCGCGACGCCGCTCTGACCGGCGGCACACCCGGCCACACCCGGACGGTCGGGCCAGGTCCACACGGGGGAGAACACTGCTCCCAGCTTGTCGATGCGCTGCAGGCGATCCTCGGTGGCGGTGCGGTCGGTGACGTAGATGTTTCCGCTGCCGTCGGTGCACACGTCGCCCGCTGTGCCGATACCGCTGAGCGCGATCCCCGGCCGCGGGGGAGTAGGAGTCGGCGACAGTGACGTCACGCGTAACAGCTTGCCGGACAACGAGTTCGGATCCGCGGCGGCCACGGCATCGCCGTTGTCGCCGGTCAACACCAGAAGTTCGTTCGGCGTGTAGAACTCGAGGGAACCTCGGACTCCCGCGGCCCCGCGGGGGATCCCGGTCAAGATGTCCTTGGGTACGTCCCCCTGCGCGAGCCGAACGACCCGCGTATCCGACGCCGTCGTGATCAGCGCGTAGAGCAGTTTGTCCTCTGCGTACGTGGGCGAGAGTGCGATGTCCAGCAGGCCCCCGTCGCCGGTGCCGTCGACGGGGATCGTGGCCACCTGCTGTGGCGTCCGGCCTGCGGTGACCTCCATGATGCGGCCGGTCCTGCGTTCTGCCACGAGGCTGCTCTGGCCGTCGGGAAGAGCTACGAGTCCGCCCGTGGTGTCGAGGCAGGTGGCGATCACTGCTGGGTCGGGATCCACGCACGGTCCCGAGACGGGCTGCGGGGCGTTCGGACCCGCCGGGGGCGAGGTTTCGCTGGGTGTGGTGGGTTTGAGTTCGGCAGCTCCGACATCCGGCGCGGGAGTGAACGGGGACGAGTTGGAGTCGTCGAATCGGGCGCACCCGGCGAGCAGAACAGCCGTCGTAGACAGGGCGACCACAGCCGCGCGGGCAGTTCGTGACGATGCTCCGAGCGGCTTCATGGTTCGAACGTTACGGAACGTCGAGTCCGACGCGCCACGCGGCCGTGAGCGTCAACGTCGGTGGCGCGGGGTTGTCGGCCTTAGTGTGGGGAGGTGACCGATACACCGCGTGACCCCAACCAGCAGGATCCCTCGTACGAACCGGCCGAGAGCCCGTACGACAACCCCACCGAGAAGATTTCGCCCACGCGTTCGGGTTCCGACGCGTCCGGTGCATCGACCACAGCGTTCGGTGCGCAGCGTTCGGATCGTCTGCCCCGAACCGACGACGAGTTGGACTTCCCGAATTCCTCCGCATCCGACAAGCGGAGCACCGATGCGGCACCGACAGAGAAGATCCCGACGTACCGCCCGTCGGCCTTCGCCGACTCGCCGACCCAGACGACGGCTACGACGGCCGGTGCCACCTCGAACGCGTACTCGGATCGCACGACGGAGTATCTCGGTGAGTCCTCCGATTCGACGGTCGCTGCCCCGGCAGCCCCGGTGCGCACCGAGACCGTGGAAGTTCCGGCCCGACGCGGCACCACCGATCTGGGCCTGTTCGTCCTACGCGTCGCCATCGGAGCAGTGTTCCTCGGGCACGGCTTACAGAAGCTCGTCGGATTGTGGAACGGTCCCGGGCTGGACGGATTTCAGAATCTCCTGGAGGAGTCCGGGTTCCGATACCCGGAGATCCTCGCCATCGCGGCCGCGGCCGGCGAAACCCTCGGCGGCGCACTGCTGATCCTGGGACTGGCGACGCCGCTGGCCGGTGCAGCTGTGTTGGCGACCATCATCAACGCCTGGTGCTTCAAGCAGGTGGCAGAGCCGGGGCTGCAGTTCTCCGGTGCCACCGGCGTGGAGTACGAAACCGTTCTCGGCTTCGCGGCCGCGGCCATCATTCTCACCGGACCAGGAAAGATCGCGTTCGACGGCCGCCGCGGTTGGGCGACCCGCCCGCGCATCGGATCGTTCCTCGCACTCGCGGTGGGAATCGCTGCGGGCGTGTGCATCTGGATCTTCCTCAACGGAGCGAATCCGGTCGTCCGCTGATCCGGTCGACAACCAACCTTGTGAGTGGTTCCTCGTAGCCTGCTACGAGGAACCACTCACATGCTTTTCTGCTCAGGGCACGTAGCGCACAGCACCCTTGTCCGCGGATGTCGCCAGTGCGGCGTACGCGCGCAGCGCCGTCGTGACCGTGCGCTGTCGGTCGACCGGCTGCCACGGCCGCTCGGACGCGAGCATCTTCGCGCGTCGAGTCTCCAGAGTTTCCTCGTCGACGAGGATCTCGAGCGTGCGCGTGGCGACGTCGATGCGGACCTGGTCGCCGTTCTCGACGAGGCCGATCACGCCGCCGGCCGCAGCCTCCGGGGAAATGTGTCCGATGGACAGGCCCGACGTACCACCGGAGAACCGTCCGTCGGTGATCAGGGCACAGACCTTGCCCAGACCGGCACCCTTGAGGAACGCCGTCGGGTGCAGCATCTCCTGCATTCCCGGTCCACCCTTGGGTCCCTCGTACCGCACGACGAGCACGTCACCGGGTTGGATCTTCTTCTGCAGGATGGCCGAGACGGCTTCTTCCTGAGACTCGACGACCAGCGCAGGTCCCTGGAACGAGAAGAGGTCCTCGTCGATGCCCGCAGTCTTCAGAATCGCGCCGTCGACGGCGATGTTGCCGCGCAGCACCACCAGACCACCCTCGACCGTGTAGGCGTGTTCTAGATCGCGGATGCAACCACCCGCGGCGTCGGTGTCGAGGGAGGACCAGCGATTGCTCGTGGAGAACGGTTCGACGGTTCGGACACCGCCGGGAGCGGCATGGAACAGCTCGATCGCCTCGTCGGATGCGGCACCGGAGCGGATGTCCCACGTGTCGAGCCACTCGTCGAAGCTCTTCGTGTGGACGGTCGAGACGTCGGTCTCGAGCAGATTCGCACGCCGCAGTTCACCCAGCAGGGCGGGAATTCCACCCGCCCGGTGCACGTCTTCCATGTGGTAATCCGAATTGGGGGACACCTTGGCCAGGCACGGCACCTTGCGGCTGATGGCGTCGATGGTGTCGAGATCGAAATCGACCTCGCCCTCCTGCGCCGCCGCGAGTGTGTGCAGCACGGTGTTGGTCGAGCCACCCATCGCCACGTCCAGTGCCATCGCGTTGCGGAATGCCGCCGGGGTGGCGATGTTGCGGGGCAGCACCGACTCGTCCTCGTCCCGGTAGTACTTGATCGCCGCCTCGACGATGGTCGTGCCGGCCCGGGCGAACAGGGCGCGGCGGGCCTCGTGGGTGGCCAGCGTGGAGCCGTTGCCGGGCAACGCCAGGCCGAGCGCTTCGGTGAGGCAGTTCATCGAGTTGGCGGTGAACATGCCCGAGCAGGACCCGCATGTCGGGCACGCGCTGCGCTCGACCTCGTCCAGGCCCTCTTCGGACACGGCATCGTTCGCGCTGGCAGAGATCGCGGTGATCAGGTCGGTGGGTGCCTGCGCGACCCCACCGACAACCACCGCTTTACCGGCCTCCATCGGCCCACCGGAGACGAACACCGCCGGGATGTTCAATCGCATGGCTGCGTTGAGCATGCCGGGGGTGATCTTGTCGCAATTGGAGATGCACACGAGTGCGTCCGCAGTGTGGGCGTTGGCCATGTACTCGACCGAGTCGGCGATGATCTCGCGGCTGGGCAGCGAGTACAGCATGCCGCCGTGCCCCATCGCGATTCCGTCGTCGACGGCGATGGTGTGGAACTCGCGAGGGACTCCGCCTGCCGCGCGGACGGCGTCGGCGACGATCTCGCCGACGTTCTTCAGGTGAACGTGGCCGGGTACGAACTGGGTGTACGAGTTCGCGATGGCGACGATCGGTTTACCGAAATCCGAATCGGTCATTCCGGTGGCGCGCCACAGCGAGCGCGCGCCCGCAGCATTGCGTCCGACAGTGGTGACCCGTGAGCGTAGCGGCGGCATAGTGCAGTTCCTCGTTCGTTGCAGCGGTGATCGCAACGAGGAGATTACTCGGCCGCTCGTCAGCGATCCTTCGGTGCCTGTTCGTCGTCGTGCTCGGCATTCTCGGCCTCTGCGCGTGCCTGATCCTCCGCCGCAGCTGCCGCGGCATAGGGGTCGGTGATGCGACCGCCGCTGGCGGCCGCGAGTTGGGGGAGCCGATCGAACCGCACGAGCGGAAGTGACTTCTCCGTCTTGTCGGTGAGCACCACGCGTGCCCAGCGGCGATCGGGGAAGTGCAGTCCGACCACGGACTCCCACTCGATGACGTCGGAGCCGATGAAACGGCGGGCCGTGATCGCCTCGGGAGTGATGACGGTGCGCACACGCAGCACCCAGATGCACGCGACGATCGGCAGAATCAGCAGCCAGCCCAGTGCGGCGGGCCAGCTCGCCGCCGGCAGAGAGGTACTGAACAGGAGCAACCCGACGCCGATCAGGGCCAGACGCGGGAGGCGGATGACCTGCCTGCTCGACGGCGGTGGCCCGTCGGCACTGTTCGGTTGCTCGGAACCGGTGTGGGATGATGACCGAGGTGGTTCGGACTGCTGCGAAGACGACACCCATTCATCTTCGCATTGCATCTACGCGATCTCACATAATGGGATTGCGTCGTGACGAGTTTGACTCTTCCCTGTGCGCGCGCCTACCGTTCAGTGCGTGAAGCGGAATTGGATACTCGTAATCGGCCGGCGCGTCAACGCCTGAGCCGGTTGTTCAAACTCGCATCGACGCGCCACCCTCGTACAGCTCACGCTGACGGGGGTTTTTTCTTGCCCAGAGATCGCCCAGCAATTTCACATTCCTGAGGAAGCAATCAGTGAGCGCACCAACCGCACGCCCAGGGCCCACGACACGTAAGTCGGGGACAGCCACGAGCCCGTCGACCAGCAACCCGTCCGCAGACGCGGCGACCAACGGATCGCGACGCCACGTCGCACCCGAGAAGGTCAGCGGCGCACAGTCGGTCGTACGAGCTCTCGAAGAACTCGACGTCGACACCGTATTCGGCATTCCCGGTGGCGCGGTTCTCCCGGTCTACGATCCGCTCTTCGACTCCGTCAAGGTGCGCCACGTGCTCGTTCGCCACGAGCAGGGTGCGGGTCATGCCGCCACCGGCTACGCCCAGGCGACCGGCAAGGTCGGCGTCTGCATGGCGACGTCCGGCCCGGGTGCGACCAACCTCGTCACCCCGTTGGCCGACGCGCAGATGGACTCGGTTCCCATCGTCGCGATCACCGGTCAGGTCGCCCGCAGCCTCATCGGTACCGATGGGTTCCAGGAAGCCGACATCTCGGGTATCACGATGCCCATCACCAAGCACAACTTCCTGATCACCGACGGTGCGGACATCCCGCGCATCATGGCCGAGGCGTTCTACATCGCCGCGTCGGGTCGTCCCGGTGCCGTCCTCGTCGACATCCCGAAGGATGTGCTGCAGGCGCAGACCACGTTCTCGTGGCCGCCGGAAATGCGTCTGCCCGGCTACCGCCCGGTCACCAAGCCGCACGGCAAGCAGGTTCGCGAAGCCGCACGCTACATCGCCGATGCCAAGCAGCCGGTGCTGTACGTCGGTGGCGGCGTCATCAAGGCCAACGCCTCGGCAGAACTGCTCGAGCTCGCCGAACTGACCGGCATCCCGGTCGTCACGACGCTGATGGCGCGCGGGGCATTTCCCGACACCCACCAGCTGAACCTGGGCATGCCCGGTATGCACGGCACCGTCGCGGCGGTCGCCGCTCTGCAGCGCAGCGACCTGCTGATCACGCTCGGTGCCCGGTTCGACGACCGCGTCACCGGTCAGCTCTCGTCCTTCGCTCCCGATGCCAAGGTCATCCACGCCGACATCGACCCGGCCGAGATCGGCAAGAACCGATACGCGGACGTGCCGATCGTGGGCGACTGCGGCGAGGTCATCACCGAGCTGATCGAGGCGCTGCGGGCCGATCGCGCCACCGGAACGACTCTCGACCTCGAGCAGTGGTGGGTCTACCTCGACGGCATCCGCAAGACGTACCCGTTGAGCTACGACCGTCCGTCCGACGGTTCCATGTCTCCCGAGTTCGTCATCTCCTCGGTCGGCAAGTTCGCCGGTCCCGACGCGATCTACTGCGCAGGCGTCGGCCAGCACCAGATGTGGGCCGCGCAGTTCATCAACTACGAGAAGCCGCGCACGTGGCTCAACTCCGGTGGTCTCGGCACGATGGGGTACGCGGTTCCGGCCGCCATGGGAGCCAAGATGGGCCTACCCGACGCCGAGGTGTGGGCCATCGACGGCGACGGCTGCTTCCAGATGACCAACCAGGAGCTTGCTACCTGCGCGGTCGAGGGAATCCCGATCAAGGTCGCGCTCATCAACAACGGCAACCTCGGCATGGTTCGGCAGTGGCAGACCCTGTTCTACGAGGAGCGCTACTCCAACACCAATCTCGGCACCCACGGTGCCGTGCGCATCCCCGATTTCGTCAAGCTGGCCGAGGCATTGGGCTGCGTCGGTTTGCGATGCGAGCGGGAAGAGGACGTGGATGCGGTGATCGCCCAGGCACGCGCCATCAACGATCGTCCGGTCGTCATCGACTTCATCGTCGGTGCCGACGCCCAGGTGTGGCCGATGGTGGCCGCCGGAACGGGTAACGACGAGATCATGGCCGCCCGCGGCATCCGTCCGCTGTTCGACGAGGACGAGACCGTGGGCAGTGAGCCAGGACTCGACGACGCGATGGAACGCGAGCAGGCACCGCACCCGATGAACAACGACGCGAAAGGCACGGACCTGTGAGCACCAGCCATACCCTCAGCGTTCTCGTCGAGGACAAGCCAGGTGTGTTGGCGCGCGTGGCCGCGTTGTTCTCGCGCCGCGGCTTCAACATCTCCTCACTCGCCGTCGGCGGCACCGAGATTCCCGATATCTCGCGCATGACGATCGTGGTGACGGTCGACGAGTTCCCGCTCGAGCAGGTGACCAAGCAGCTCAACAAGCTCATCAACGTCATCAAGATCGTCGAGCAGGACGACGATTCCTCGGTGGCGCGCGAGTTGGTCCTGATCAAGGTCCGCGCCGATGCCAGCGTTCGGAGCGAGGTCATCGAAACGGTGAATCTGTTCCGCGCCAAGGTCATCGACGTCTCTCCCGAGGCGGTGACGGTCGAGGCGACGGGCACCCGCTCCAAGCTCGACGCGTTGCTGAAGATGTTGGACCCCTATGGAATTCGAGAAATAGTTCAGTCGGGAGTCGTTGCCGTCGGACGTGGACCGAAATCGATCACTGCGTCGCGTTAGCGGCCCCGGTGACGAACATGCGTAAAACCCAAGAGGAAAGGTAACAACCAGTGGCAGTCGAGATGTTCTACGACGACGATGCTGATCTGTCGATCATCCAGGGCCGCAAGGTCGCTGTGATCGGCTACGGAAGCCAGGGCCACGCGCACTCGCTCAGCCTGCGCGACTCCGGCGTCGATGTTCGCATCGGCCTGGCGGCAGGCTCGAAGTCCCGCGCCAAGGCGGAGGAGCAGGGCCTGAAGGTCGGAACTCCCGCAGAGGTGTCCGAGTGGGCCGACGTGATCATGGTGCTCGCACCCGATACCGCTCAGGCCAAGATCTTCTCCGAGGAGATCGAGCCCAACCTGAAGGACGGCGACGCGCTGTTCTTCGGCCACGGCCTCAACATTCACTTCGACCTGATCAAGGCTCCGGAGTTCGTGACCGTCGGCATGGTTGCCCCCAAGGGCCCCGGCCACCTCGTGCGCCGTCAGTTCGTCGACGGCAAGGGTGTTCCCGCGCTCATCGCCATCGACCAGGACCCGAAGGGTGAGGGCCAGGCCCTCGCGCTGTCGTGGGCCAAGGGCATCGGCGGCACCCGCGCAGGCGTCATCAAGACCACGTTCAAGGAAGAGACCGAGACCGACCTGTTCGGTGAGCAGGCCGTGCTGTGCGGCGGCACCGAAGAACTCGTCAAGACGGGCTTCGAGGTCATGGTCGAGGCCGGCTACGCACCCGAGATGGCGTACTTCGAGGTGCTGCACGAGCTCAAGCTCATCGTCGACCTCATGTACGAGGGCGGCATCGCCCGCATGAACTACTCGGTGTCCGACACCGCGGAGTTCGGTGGGTACCTCTCCGGACCGCGCGTCATCGACGCAGGCACCAAGGAGCGCATGAAGGCCATCCTGGCCGACATCCAGTCGGGCGAATTCACCCGTCGCCTCGTCGCCAACGTCGAGAACGGCAACACCGAGCTCGAAGGCCTGCGCAAGGCCAACGCCGAGCACCCCATCGAGGTCACCGGCAAGAAGCTGCGCGACCTCATGAGCTGGGTCGACCGCCCGATCACCGAGACGGCCTGATTCTCATCGAATCGCGTTGTCACGCAATCTGATCGAAGGGCACCCCTGGATTGCCGGGGGTGCCCTTCGGTGCGTGAGTCCGGTGGCGTCACCGTGTGACGTCTCGGACCTCTAAACTGTTCGTGCTGCACAGCCCGCCGAATTTTTCCGACCACGTCTCGAACCGATATAGGGAGTTTTTCACGTGAGCCAGCCAGGCCGTCCTGTCGTTCTGATCGCCGACAAACTTGCGCCGTCCACCGTCGAGGCACTGGGCGACGGCGTCGAGGTTCGCTGGGTCGACGGTCCGGATCGCCCCGCGTTGCTCGCTGCAGTTCCCGAGGCCGACGCCATTCTCGTGCGGTCCGCGACCACGGTCGACGCCGAGGTGCTCGCTGCCGGGACCAACCTCAAGATCGTCGCCCGCGCCGGTGTCGGCCTGGACAACGTCGACGTGCCCGCAGCCACCGAGCGCGGCGTCCTCGTCGTCAACGCACCGACCTCCAACATCCACACGGCCGCCGAGCATGCGGTGACGTTGCTTCTCGCGGCCGCGCGCCAGATCCCGGCTGCCGACGCCACCCTGCGTCAGCACGAGTGGAAGCGCAGCAAGTTCAACGGTGTCGAGATCTTCGGCAAGACCGTCGGCGTCGTCGGACTCGGCCGTATCGGCCAGCTGTTCGCGCAGCGTCTGGCCGCGTTCGAGACCCACATCATCGCGTACGACCCCTACGTCTCGGCAGCGCGCGCGGCGCAGCTCGGCATCGAACTGGTGAGCCTGGACGAGCTGCTCGAGCGGGCCGACATGTTCTCGGTGCACCTGCCGAAGACGCCGGAGACCAAGGGCATCATCGGCAAGGAAGCCCTCGCCAAGACCAAGCCCGGGGTCATCGTCGTCAACGCCGCACGCGGTGGACTGGTCGACGAGCAGGCACTGGCCGACGCCATCACCTCCGGTCACGTGTTCGCCGCAGGCATCGACGTCTACGCCTCCGAGCCGTGCACCGACAGCCCGTTGTTCGAGCTGCCGCAGGTCGTCGTCACTCCCCACCTCGGGGCATCGACCACCGAAGCGCAGGACCGAGCGGGCACCGATGTGGCCAAGTCCGTATTGCTGGCTCTCGCAGGCGAATTCGTGCCCGACGCGGTCAACGTCAAGGGTGGGGCCGTCGGCGAAGAGGTATCGCCATGGCTCGAAATCGTACGTAAGCAGGGTGTGCTGCTCGGAGCCTTGTCCGACGAGCTGCCCACCTCGTTGTCGGTGGACGTTCGCGGCGAACTCGCGAGCGAGGACGTGCAGATCCTGAAACTGTCCGCGTTGCGCGGACTGTTCTCGGCCGTCATCGAGGATTCGGTCACGTTCGTCAACGCTCCGTCCCTCGCCGAGGAGCGCGGTGTCACAGCAGAAGTGACCACCGCTCCCGAGAGCGAGAATCACCGCAGTGTCGTCGACATTCGCGCCGTCTACGGTGACGGATCGGTCCTCAACGTTGCCGGCACTCTGACGGGCACCTCGCAGGTCGAGAAGATCGTCAACATCAACGGCCGCAACTTCGACCTCCGCGCCGAGGGCAAGAACCTCATCGTCAACTACGCGGATCAGCCCGGCAGCCTGGGTCGAATCGGCACTCTGCTCGGCGACGCCGGAATCGACATCCAGGCCGCAGCACTGAGCCAGGACTCCGAGGGTGACGGCGCAACGATTCTGCTGCGCGTCGACAAGGACGTTCCGGCCGAGCTCAGTGCGAGCATTGCCACCGCTGTGGGTGCCTCCACCATCGAGCTGGTCGACCTGTCCTGATCGCTCGCAGCCGATCGGACCGACACGAACTACGAGGAGTGAAATGAAGCTGGCCGTCATCGCCGGGGACGGAATCGGACCGGAGGTCGTCGCCGAAGCGCTTGCCGTTCTCGACGTGGTCGCACCCGGAGCCGAGAAGACCGAGTACGACCTCGGGGCGCGGCGTTACAACGCCACCGGAGAGTTGCTGCCGGATTCGGTGTTGGCAGAACTGCGTGAGCACGACGCAATTCTGTTGGGAGCCATCGGCGATCCGTCGGTGCCCAGCGGTGTGCTCGAGCGTGGGCTGTTGCTGCGGGCGCGATTCGAGCTCGATCACCACATCAATCTGCGGCCGGCCAAGTTGTACCCGGGCGTGGTCGGTCCGCTGGCCGGGGACAAGCAGATCGATGTCGTCGTCGTTCGGGAGGGTACCGAGGGGCCGTACACCGGCAACGGTGGTGCACTGCGCGTCGGTACACCGCACGAGGTGGCCACCGAGGTCAGCGTCAACACTCGTTACGGCGTGGAGCGCGTGGTGCGCAACGGTTTCGAGCGGGCGCTGACCCGCAGGAAGCACCTGACGCTGTTGCACAAGACCAACGTGCTCACGTTCGCCGGTAGCCTGTGGGCCCGCACGGTCGAGGCAGTCTCGGCGGACTTCCCGGACGTCGAGGTCGCGTATCAGCACATCGATGCCGCGATGATCCACCTCGTCACCGATCCCGGCCGGTTCGACGTGATCGTCACCGACAATCTGTTCGGCGACATCGTGACCGACCTCTCGGCTGCCGTCACCGGCGGAATCGGTTTGGCCGCAAGTGGAAACATCGATGCCACCGGTACCAATCCCAGCATGTTCGAGCCGGTCCACGGCAGCGCACCGGATATCGCCGGTCAGCAGAAAGCCGATCCGACGGCTGCCATCCTGTCGGTGTCGCTGCTACTGGCACACCTCGGCGACGCATCGAACGCTGCACGGGTCGAAGCCGCTGTTGCAGCGGATCTCGCCGAGCGGGGAACCACGGCCGCGTCGACGAAAGAGATCGGCGCACGGATCGCCGGTCGCCTGTAACTCTCACGCCACGACATGCCACGGTGGGCCGACGGCCCACCGTGGCATGTCGTGTATCACGGGCAGGTCACCCCTTCGGCACGTCAGCGGGCGCGGTCTGCACCGGCGTCGGACGTCTCGTCCGTGGGCTCGGGTGCCGGATCGTCGGGCACGATAGGTACGGAGAGCGCGGGAAAGACCGCCGACACCAGGAACGCCACGGGGAAGCTGATGGCCGCGATCGCCCCGAAGACAGGCGGTACAGCTGAGGCGAATACGTACTGACTCGTGTTCTGTACCCCGAGAGCGCGTCCGCTCCAATACGGTCCCGAGATTTCCGCGACAGCAGTGAACGCGAGGCCGTTCGGGGCAACGGTGGCAACGGACGCGACGACGAGCAGGACGATGGCCGCGGGGGAGTCGAACCAGTCGGCGATGCCGAGCCCGAGCATGCTGGCAGCGGCCGTCACGGCCACCCACCGCAAAGGCCGCATGCGGCTACCGACACGATCGGACAGCGCGCCCACGCTCATCCGACCCAGTGCGCCGAGAATCTGGGTCAGCGTGACGAGGACACCCGCGGCCGCGGCCGTCCACCCTCGGTCGGTCATCAGCCACACGAGCGCATACGTCCACACCACGTACTGCGGCACCACCAACAGGATGGACGTGGCGTGAATGCGCCACAGTTGGCTGCTGTTGCGGTACGGATTGTCGAGCAGACCCTGCGCCGCCGCATCGGTGCGATTCGGACGGGGAGGGTCGACCACGGCCAGGCACAGCAGAGCGCTCGCAGCGCAGACGGCAGCGGGCACGAGCAGGGCCGCGCCGACGCCGTGGTCACGCGCGACAGGCGGGATGGTCAGTGCCGCGACGGCCACGCCGAGGGGAACCGACATCTGTCTGATGCCCATGGCCAGCCCACGACGGTGCGGCGGAAACCACCCCACCACGACGCGTCCGCTCGCGCTGTTCGCGCTGGCCGCAGACATACCGCCGATCAACAGCAGGGCGGCGAGCGCCGGAATGGACGTGCTGACCACCGCAGCCAGGCTCGCGGCAGCGGTGAGCCCGAGCCCGATCACCAGAACGAGACGTTCGCCGATGCGGTCGACGAGCACGCCCCATGCGATGAGGGTCAGCATGATGCCCACGGTGGGCATCGCAACCACGAATCCTGCGGTCGCAAGTCCGAGTCCCCGGTCGTCGTGCAGGGCGGGAATGAGAAATGCAGCACCGTTGATGAAGACGGCACCGGCAGTCTGCGCGAGCATCCCGAGCACGAGCATGAACCACCGTCGCGTCTCGCCGATACTGGACAGCTGCTTCGTGGCGCTCATTCCGGCCTCTCGTCTCACTATGTGAACACGTAATCTTGCTATCTGGATACAGATCGAAACATTACACCGGCGAAAGATCGACGGACAGGACGGCATCGGCGTGCGGAGAACGGCGGTCGATAGACTTTCGACATGCGTCTCGGTCGAATTGCAAGTCCTGATGGTGTGGCATTCGTGAGTATCGAAGGTGAGGGGGATGCCCGGACGGCGAAGGAAATTGCCGAACATCCTTTCGGCACACCGACGTTCACGGGTCGATCGTGGCCACTGGCCGACGTGCGACTGCTCGCACCGATCCTCGCCAGCAAGGTGATCGCCATCGGTAAGAACTACGCCGCGCACGCCGCCGAGATGGGTGGTGAAGCACCGGAGACTCCCGTCATTTTCATCAAGCCGAACACCTCCATTGTCGGTCCGGGTGCGGCCATCGTGCTGCCTCCGTCGTCGAACGAGGTGCACTACGAAGGCGAACTCGCCATCGTGATCGGTCGTCCGTGCAAGGACGTGCCCGCCTCCAAGGCGTACGACGTGGTGCTCGGATACACCGTCGCCAACGACGTCTCGGCACGCGACCATCAGAAGCACGACGGGCAATGGACCCGGGCGAAGGGGCACGACACGTTCTGCCCCCTCGGGCCGTGGATCGAGACGTCCCTCGATCCTTCCGACCTCGAGATCAAGACCGAGGTCGACGGCGTCGTCAAGCAGCAGAGTCGTACTTCGCTTCTACTGCACGACATTCCGAAGATCATCGAGTGGGTGTCCGCAGTGATGACCCTGCTGCCTGGAGACGTCATTCTGACCGGAACGCCCGAGGGGGTCGGCCCCATCGCCGACGGAGACAGTGTGTCGATCACCGTCGAGGGAATCGGAACCTTGACCAACCCAGTCGCAGCGAAGAAGTAGGACAACGATGACCACAACAGCAGATGTCCGCGTTCGGTTCTGCCCGTCGCCCACCGGCACACCGCACGTCGGTCTGGTCCGCACCGCCCTGTTCAACTGGGCGTTCGCGCGACATCACGGCGGCACCTTCGTCTTTCGGATCGAGGACACCGACGCCGCTCGCGATTCCGAGGAGTCCTACGCAGCGTTGCTCGACGCGCTGCGATGGCTCGGTCTGGATTGGGACGAGGGCCCCGAGGTGGGCGGTCCCTACGAGCCCTACCGCCAGTCGCAGCGACGCGACCAGCATGTGGCTGTCGTACAGCAACTGCTCGATGCCGGCGAAGCCTACGAGTCGTTCTCGACGCCCGAGGAAGTCGAAGCGAGGCACAAGGCCGCCGGGCGTGACCCCAAGCTCGGCTACGACAACTTCGACCGCGACCTGACGCCGGAGCAGCGGCAGGGATTCCTCGACGAGGGACGCGGGGCCGTGGTGCGGCTGCGCATGCCCGATCACGATCTGACGTGGAACGACCTCGTACGCGGCGAGACCACGTTCAAGGCGGGGACCGTACCGGACTTCGCCTTGACTCGCGGCAACGGAGTTCCGCTGTACACGTTGGTCAATCCGGTCGACGACGCACTGATGAAGATCACGCACGTGCTGCGCGGCGAAGACCTGTTGTCGTCGACGCCTCGACAGCTCGCACTGTACGAGGCCCTGATCCGAATCGGTGTGGCCGACCGCACCCCGGAGTTCGGACATCTGCCGTTCGTGATGGGCCAGGGGAACAAGAAGCTGTCCAAGCGTGACCCCGAATCGAACCTCTTCATCCACCGCGACCGAGGCTTCGTCCCGGAGGGGCTGCTGAACTACCTGGCGCTTCTCGGGTGGGGCATCTCCGACGATCACGACGTGTTCTCGCTCGACGAGATGGTGGCGGCGTTCGAGATCTCGTCGGTCAATTCCAACCCTGCGCGCTTCGACCAGAAGAAGGCCGACGCGATCAACGCCGAGCACATCAGGATGTTGGCTGCAGACGACTTCGCGGCACGGTTACGCGAATTCCTCGTTGCTCGAGGGCATCTCACCGAGCCGGTCGACGAGAAGATGTTCGCTGTCGCGGCGGATCTGGTGCAGACGCGCATCGTCGTGCTGTCGGATGCGTGGGGCCTACTGAAGTTCCTCTTCGTCGACGACGCGGAGTTCGAGATCGATCCTGCAGCGGCGGCCAAGAATCTCGGCGCAGACGCGGCACCGGTACTCGACGCCGCCATCGAAGCACTGACCGCAGTGACGGACTGGTCGACGGCCGAGCTGGAAGTCGCCCTCAAGGACGCGCTCATCGAGAAGATGGAACTCAAGCCCCGCAAGGCCTTCGCGCCGGTTCGGGTGGGGGTCACCGGCTCCCACATCAGCCCGCCGCTGTACGAGTCCATGGAACTTCTCGGCCGCGAGAGGACCCTCGCTCGTCTGACCGCCGCACGTACCCTTATCGCGTGACGGCGGTGCGACGTCGGCCGTCGAGGTCGGTCGGAGACTTTCGCACATGAGCGTCGCCGACCGACTGGATCGACTGCAGCGCAGGCGTCCGGTTCTCGGATTTCCGATTGCGGTGGTCTACAAGTTCGTCGACGATCAGGGTGGTTACCTGGCCGCGCTGATCACGTACTACGCATTCGTCTCGCTCTTTCCTGCGCTGCTGCTCTTCTCCGTGATTCTGGGCATCGTGTTGATGGGCAACCCGGAGCTGCAACAACAGATCCTGAACTCGGCACTCGGTCAGATCCCGGCGATCGGGGAAGAACTGGGGCGTCCCGAACGGATAGGTGGCGGCACGGTCGGTCTGACGGTGGGTATCCTCGGGTCGCTCTACGGCGGACTCGGCGTGTCCGTTGCGTTGCAGAACGCGATGAACACCGCATGGGCCGTACCGAAGAATCTTCGGCCCGATCCCATTCGAGCCCGAGTGCGGGGATTGGGTTTGCTGAGCACCGTGGGTCTGGCGGTACTGGCGATCACCGCACTCAATGTGCTCAGTGCCGCAGGATATTTCGGTCCGGAATCCGGTCTCGTCGTGTTCGTGATCGGAACGCTGCTGTACGTCGGGGTGTTCGTCGTTGCGTTTCGGCTCGCCACAGTGCGAGCGGTGTCGATCGGGCAGGTACTCCCGGGAGCCATAGCGGCCGGTCTGACGTGGCAGCTGCTGCAGACCTTCGGCGGTGTGTACGTGAAGTACGTCGCCGCGAGTGCGACGGTGACGAACGGTGTCTTTGCGGTCGTGCTCGGGCTGTTGGCCTTTCTGTACGTGACCTCGGTCTCGATAGTGATCTGCATCGAGATCAACGTGGTTCGTGTCGACAGGCTGTTCCCGCGGGCCCTTCTGGCCCCGTTCACCGACGACGTCGACCTGACCGAAGGTGACAAACTCACCTACACCGGACAGGCAGAAGCACAGCGCAGTACCGCGTTCGAGGAAATAGACGTGACGTTCGAGGACCCACCGAGCGCTCAGTCGGACTCCGGCCCGAACTCCGGCTCGGCAGCCGGGGCACCGTAGAAGCGGTCGATCCTGGTCTCCATCGGGAAGAGCACCGCCGTGTCGCCGAACATCAGACGCGTGGCCGAGCCTGCCGCCGCAGCAACGGCCTCGGACACCCACGGTGCGTCTCCGAGTGGACAGTGCACCACTACTTCGTCGTGCTGAAAGAACACCAACTCACTTCTGCTCGACCGCAATCGCCCGCGCAGATCTGCCAACAGGCACAGCGCCCACTCGGCTGCGGTCGCCTGCACCACGAAGTTGCGCGTGAATCGGCCACGCGCGTGGGCGTCACCGGTGGACCACCACTGCGGCGTAGGGGGAGGGCACGCTCGGCCCAGCCACGACCGGACCACCTCGCCGCGCTCGCCGGCCCGCGCCGCCTCTTCCACGACCGCCACCGCGTCGGGGAATCTGGCGCGTAGGCGGGTCAGCAACGCACGAGCCTCACCCGACGTCGCGCCGTACAGCACTCCGAGAACAGCGACCTTGGCGTGCGCACGATCACCGTCGAACGACTCGGCCGCGACGGGGGCGTAGAGATCCGCTGTTCCCGCAGCGGCGACCATGCGTGGGTCACCCGACATCGCGGCGAGAATGCGGGGCTCGAGCTGGCCGGCGTCGGCGGCGACGAAGGTGTACCCCGGGTCGGCGATCACGCTGGCGCGCAGAGGTTTCGGGATCTGCAGACCCCCACCGCCCCGGCTCGCCCAGCGGCCGGAGACGACGGCCCCTGGCACGTAGACCGGCCGGAAACGATCTCCGCGAACCCACGCGTCCAGCCACGTCCACCCGTTGGTGCTGTGCAGTTTCGACAGATCTCGGTGGCGAAGCAACAGCGGCACCGCAGGATGGTCGATGTCTCGGATCACGTGTGCTCGAGTGGATGTGAGCTCGATACCGGCGCGCGCGAACGCGGCGACCACCTCCGCGGGTGAACCGGGGTTCACGCGGCGCCCGAACGCCGACGAGATCTCGTTCTCGAGCTTCACCAACGCAGGAGGAGTCGATCCGTCGACCGGCCTCGCACCGAGGGTCGCGTCGAGGTGCCGCCGATGCGCAGCGGCCGAGAACGGCAATCCGTCGAATGTCATCTCCGCCGCGGCCAGACCTCCGGCCGACTCGGCGGCCGCCAACAGCTGCAGCGCCCGATCGTCACCGATCTCCTCGCTCTGACGGCGGTAGTCGGCGAGCACTGCCACCGGATCCGCATGCGGGTCGGCGTCGAACAATCCGGGTCGCAGGTCTGCGGGTGTGGACGGTGTCGTGGTGCGCCCCGTTCGCATCGCCAGAATGGCACCGACGAGGGCGAGATCGTGGCAGCGCCGGACCCGCACCCCTCCGTCGAGCAGTCGCGGGTAGATGCGGCTCGTGTCCTCCCACACCCAACGGGGAGCGTGCTCTCGCTCGACAGCGGCCACGGAGCCCACCAGATCGTCGGTCACCTCCTCGGCAGCGGAACTGCCGCCGGACGGGGAGCCGTCCTCGTCGAGGCGGATCAGCACGGCCCGGTTGCCCTGGGGAACGAGCAGCACCTTCATCGGCGTCTGCGAAGTTCGAGAACGCTCACGACACAGAAGTCTGCTGCATGCTCTGCGGCCGACGATGCGCGGGTTCTGCGTTCACGCGATGGTGTCCGAGCGGGCCTCGAGGGCGGTCGAGGGCGGTTATCAGGGCTCTGAGCAGCCGATTTGGAGAATGGGTAGTGACCTTTGATAGTCTCTATCCCGGCTCGAAACGCAGTGCACATCGATCGGATGCGTATTTCGATTCAAGTCCATTGGGGTATGGTGTAATTGGCAACACAGCGGTTTCTGGTACCGCCATTCTAGGTTCGAGTCCTGGTACCCCAGCGAGCAGGTGAGCGGCGATTTTGCCGCCGATGCCGAGGCAGTTAAGCTACCTCAGCATCACGTGTTCGATACAGCGTCAACAATGCAGGTGAAGTTCCTGGCCCCGTCGTCTAGCGGCCTAGGACGCCGCCCTCTCAAGGCGGTAGCGCGGGTTCGAATCCCGTCGGGGCTACGAAGACAGCACCCCCTCGATCTCCGGATCGAGGGGGTGCTGTCGTTTCGGTGTGACCGTCGTTGCTGTCGTGCGGTGGTATCGCTTCGCGTCAGACGCTCTTGCGGCGGAACATCTTCTGGTGATCGGCCGGACCGTGGGCATTGTTCACCTTGGGGCCACCGTCCTTGTGGTCGACGGAATTGTGCGACTTGCTGTTCTTCTGTTCGAGAACCTCGCGGAACTTCTTCTTCAACTCTTCGCTGCCGGATTCTGACATGGGGCACTCCTTGCAGTCGGCGACCGGCCGGGTGGGCCGTTCGAGACGAACGTACTCCACTTCTGCGGTCACTTCAGCCGGTTTTTGGTGGGTGCCGCTCGATCGGCCTCGGTTCGGCGCTCAGAGGCGCTTGTGCAGCGCGTCGGCGGCGGCGAGCAGGTCTGCCGCCCAGCGTGCGCCCGGCTTGCGTCCGATGCGGTCGATTGGGCCGGACACCGAGATCGCTGCCACGACAGTGTCGTTGCTGTCGCGAACGGGAGCCGAGACGCTCGCGACCCCCGGCTCACGTTCACCTGCGCTCTGCGCCCACCCTCGCCTGCGGATCTCCAGCAGCACCCGTTCGCCGAATTCGGCGTCCGGCAGCACTGTGCGTTGAGTCTGCGAATCTGCCCACGCAAGAAGAACTTTCGCCCCGGAGCCGGCTGTCATGGGTAGCCGGGCCCCGACGAGCACGGTATCTCGGAGACCGGTCGGGGGCTCCATGGATGCGACACAGACACGAACGGTCCCCTCGCGGCGGTAGATCTGCACGCTCTCTCCGGTGATTTCGCGAAGCCGAGGCAGTACCGATGCTGCGGCGTCGAGCAGAGCATCCGACGCGCTCGCCGCCAATTCCCCCAGCCCCGGACCGGTGCGCCACAATCCGTCGGAATCGCGCACGAGGAGGCGGTGGGTTTCGAGTCCGACCGCGAGCCGATGCGCAGTGGCGCGGGGGAGCGCTGTGCGGGCACACAGGTCGTTGAGAGTGCAGGGTGTCTCGGCCACTGCATGCAACACGGCCATGGCCTTGTCGAGGACACCGATACCGCTCGATTTGTCGACGGTGCCGCTCAGGCTATGCTGTCTCATAGAACGATATTAGCCTCCCGAATGCTGAGATTGCACAACCGCGAGAAGTCCAGCGTGCCGCGGGGGACGATGTCGAGACGATCACGCGAGGTGGACCAGCCCGTCCGCCGGCGCGACGACAGGGAAGACGAGGTCTGCGACAGCGATGTCCGAAACGACGAAATCCGATGCGTCCGTAGCGCAAGCGCCGAAGACGCTGGCGGAGAAGGTGTGGGACCAACATGTGGTCGTCCCCGGTGGGGGAGAAGGCGGTGCACGTGAGCCGGATCTGATCTACATCGATCTGCACCTCGTGCACGAGGTCACCAGCCCCCAGGCATTCGACGGTCTGCGGTTGGCCGGCCGCGACCTTCGTCGCCCGGACCTGACGATCGCAACGGAGGACCACAACGTCCCGACGGCCGACATCTTCGCGCCGATTGCCGATCTCGTCTCACGCACCCAGGTCGATACTCTTCGCCGCAACTGCGAGGAATTCGGAGTTCGGTTGTACCCGATGGGAGATCTCGATCAGGGCATCGTCCACATCATCGGCCCGCAGCTCGGTCTGACCCAGCCGGGTATGACCATCGTGTGCGGAGACAGCCACACCTCGACGCACGGTGCATTCGGTTCGATCGCAATGGGAATCGGCACCAGCGAGGTCGAGCATGTGATGGCCACCCAGACTCTGTCTCTGCGACCGTTCAAGACCATGGCCATCACCGTCGACGGAGAACTGGCTCCCGGTGTGACGAGCAAGGATCTGATTCTCGCGGTGATCGCCAAGATCGGCACCGGCGGCGGTCAGGGATACGTGCTCGAATATCGCGGTGAGGCCATCCGCAAGCTGTCGATGGAAGCCCGAATGACCATCTGCAACATGTCGATCGAGGCCGGGGCGCGCGCGGGCATGATCGCACCCGACGAGATCACGTACGAATACCTGAAGGGACGGCCGCATGCGCCCCAGGGGGCAGAGTGGGATGCGGCGGTGGCCGCCTGGAACGAACTGGCAACCGACCCGGATGCAGTGTTCGACAACGAGGTACACATCGATGCGAGCACTCTGACGCCGTTCGTCACCTGGGGAACGAACCCGGGTCAAGGTGCTCCGTTGGGAGATGCCGTGCCCGATCCCGAGGCAATGCTCGACGAGGGCGAGCGCGTATCGGCCCAGAAGGCCTTGCAGTACATGGGTCTCGAAGCCGGTACACCGATCCGCGAGATCTCCGTCGACACCGTGTTCGTCGGCTCGTGCACGAACGGCCGCATCGAGGATCTGCGTGCGGTGGCGTCCGTCCTCGAGGGCCGCCGCGTCGCAGACGGCGTGCGAATGCTGGTGGTACCCGGGTCGATGCGGGTGCGCGCGCAGGCCGAAGAGGAAGGGCTCGGTGAGATCTTCACCGCAGCAGGGGCCGAGTGGCGGCAGGCCGGCTGCTCGATGTGTCTGGGAATGAACCCCGATCAGCTCACCTCGGGAGAGCGTTCGGCATCCACGTCCAACCGCAATTTCGAGGGGCGTCAGGGCAAGGGTGGTCGCACTCACCTCGTGTCGCCTCTGGTTGCGGCGGCCACTGCAGTTCGCGGAACCCTGTCCTCTCCGGCGGATCTCGCGTAGCAGCGAGCCCTCCGACCGGATCGATCGAACTCACAGGAGAAATTTCGATGGAAGCTTTCACTCGACACAAAGGCATCGGCGTTCCGCTCCGGCGGTCCAATGTCGACACCGACCAGATCATTCCGGCGGTCTATCTCAAGCGAGTGACTCGCACCGGATTCGAGGACGGATTGTTCGCCGGTTGGCGGTCCGATCCGAACTTCATCTTGAACCTCGCGCCCTACGACCGCGGATCGGTTCTCGTGGCCGGGCCGGACTTCGGCACGGGATCGTCACGCGAGCACGCTGTCTGGGCGCTGTCGGACTTCGGTTTCAGGGTCGTCATCGCATCCAGATTCGCCGATATCTTCCGCGGAAACATGGGCAAGGCCGGCTTGGTGGCGGCCGAGGTGGAGCAATCGGACGTCGAATTGCTGTGGAAAGCCTTAGAAGAACAGCCCGGTCTGGAGCTCGTCGTGGACCTCGTCGACAAGACGGTCACGGCTGGAACCTTGGTGGTGCGCTTCGCGATTGACGACTACACGCGGTGGCGTCTGCTGGAGGGTCTGGACGACATCGGACTGACATTACGCCAGGTAGAGGCCATTACGGAGTACGAAAAGTCAAGGCCTTCATACAAACCCCTCACCCTTCCGGCAAGGATCGAGGAGCCTTCGAAAAGCTGACGGACGGGGGTCCGACACGCTTTGCGGCCGTGAAGCATTCCGCGACACCGAAATGAAAATTGGCGTGGCGCATAGACTCTTGACGACTTGGGGTTTACCGTTGTAGTAGTCGGTCCGACGATGGGCCACAATATAGCGGAGGAAATCCATGAACAAGGCAGAGCTGATTGACGCCCTGACCGAGAAGTTGGGGTCTGACAGGCGGAGCGCCACAGAGGCTGTCGAGAACATCGTCGACACCATCGTGCGCGCGGTCCACCGCGGCGAAAGTGTCACGATCACGGGCTTCGGCGTGTTCGAGCAGCGTCGTCGCGCGGCGCGTGTCGCCCGTAACCCCCGCACCGGTGAGACCGTTCGCGTCAAGCCGACCAACGTACCGGCATTCCGTCCGGGCGCGCAGTTCAAGGCCGTCATCGCCGGTGGACAGAAGCTGCCCGCAACCGGACCTGCCGTCAAGCGCGGTTCGGCAGCAGCTCCGGCCAAGAAGACTGCGGCAGCGAAGAAGACGGCCGCCAAGAAGGCAGCGGTGAAGACGACCGCCCGCAAGGCCACCACCGCGGCAGCCAAGAAGGCGGCTCCGGCGAAGACTGCCGCCAAGAAGGCAGCTCCCGCAAAGACCGCCGCCAAGAAGGCAGCTCCCGCAAAGACAACCGCACGCAAGACCACGACGGCTGCTGCCAAGAAGGCTCCGGCCAAGACGACCGCACGCAAGGCCGCAACCACTACGGCCCCTGCCAAGAAGGCTCCGGCCAAGACAGCGGCCAAGAAGACCGTCGCCAAGAAGGCCCCCGCCAAGAAGGCTCCGGCCAAGAAGGCACCCGCGAAGCGCGCTGCAAAGAAGTAGCGCTCGACCGGCACCGGTCATCCAGGACCGGGCCGTTCTCGCACTCCACAGAAGGCCCCGACCGAAATTTCGGTCGGGGCCTTCTGCCGTGTTCGTGATCCGAGGATCCTCGGATGCAACTCAGTCGTCGGCGACCAGGTTCGGTAGCGGGCTGGCGATGTGGTCGGCCGCGACGAGCCGACCGTCGTGGCGCGAGAGCACCCACACGCTCCCTTTTCGATTTCTGTTGGCAGGCAACGTGATGCCGTCCTTGTCGGCCCACCATCGCATGAGATCGGGGATCACCTTGCCTTGGCTGCAGATCACCGGTGTGCTCATGGACTCGGCGATGTCGCGAGCCCGGTGGCGGCCCTTTCGGGGGTCCTCGGCGTACCCCTCCTCGGACAGCAGATGCTCCGGTTCGACCTGCACGCCCAGTGATTCGGCAAACGGTGCGACCGTCTGTTCGCACCGGACGCGGTCGGCCGCATACACCGAGTCACCGCCGAACGCTCCCAGCAGTGAGACGAGTGCCTCGGCCTGACGTCTACCGGTCTTGTCGAGGGGGCGATCGGCGTCGTTGCCCTTGTATCGCGACCGCGAGCCGGCACTGCCGTGCCGGACCAGCAGCACGGTGGACGTAGCGGCCGGCTTGGCGACGAATCGTCGAAGAATCTTGTGGTCCATGGGATACGAGAGTTCGCCGCCGATCTTGTCGGGTGCGATCCAACGGAGTTCGTCCACTTCGTCGTTCGGGACGAATTCTCCGCCGGTTGCCTCGGCAGCCCAGTAGAGCACCTTCTTCATGCGACGGTGGCCGGGAATCGGGTAGGTGACGTAGGACAGCGACCGTCCGAGAGTCGAGTCGAAGCCCGTCTCCTCCTTGACTTCTCGGACAGCCGCGTCGACCGCTGTCTCCCCGGGATCGAGCTTTCCCTTGGGAAAAGACCAGTCGTCGTACTTCGGCCTGTGTACCAGAGCTACTTCCACCACCGAGTGATTCTCCGGCGATCGTCGCCACAGAATCGATCCGGCCGCGAAGATGTTGGCGCGGGGGGAGCCATCGGAAGTGCCCATCAGGACGCCTGATTCCTCCGGCTGCGCATCAATTCCACCTGGTGTTCTCGGACACTTTCGCCTTGCGCAGGCGACGCGACCCAGCCACCGTCCGGCCCCAGTTCCCAGCAGCGGGTGGTGGGGTCGAGGGCCGAGTCGAAGATGTCACCGAGTTGCTTGGTCAGCTTCGGATCCTTGACCTGGGCCATCACTTCCACTCGCCGGTCGAGGTTTCGGTGCATCATGTCGGCGCTGCCGATCCAGAATTCGTCGGCACCCTGGAAATGCAGAACCCGTGAGTGTTCGAGGAACCTGCCGAGAATGGACCGAACTTCGATGTTCTCCGACAGGCCCGGTACGCCCGGCTTGAGCGCGCAGATCCCGCGTACGACCACCTTGACGGGGACCCCGGCGACCGATGCGCGGTACAGAGCGTCGATCACCTGCTCGTCGACAAGAGCGTTGGCCTTGAGGCGAATTCCGGCTGCGCGACCCGCCTTGAGGTGCTCGACTTCCGCTTCGATGCGCTCGACGATGCCGCGTCGCACGCCGTACGGGGCCACGAGAAGATTGCGGTACTTGGACTTTCGCGAGTATCCGGTGAGCGAGTTGAACAGGTCGGTGAGGTCCGCACCGATCTCGGGCGACGACGTGAGCAACCCGACGTCCTCGTAGATACGCGCCGTCTTCGGATTGTAGTTGCCCGTGCCGATATGGCAGTACCGGCGGATGACGGATCCTTCTCGGCGGACGACGAGGCAGGTCTTGCAGTGAGTCTTCAACCCGACGAGGCCGTAGACCACGTGCACCCCGGCCTTTTCGAGCTTGCGTGCCCACTCGATGTTCGCCTGCTCGTCGAATCGTGCCTTGATCTCGACGAGTGCAACCACCTGCTTGCCGGCCCCGGCCGCGTCGACGAGTGCGTTGACGATCGGCGAGTCACCCGAGGTGCGGTACAGAGTTTGCTTGATCGCGAGGACCTGCGGATCGGCCGCAGCTTGTTCGATGAAGCGCTGCACGCTGGTGGAGAACGAGTCGTACGGGTGATGCACCAGAACGTCGCCGTCGCGAAGCGTCGAGAACACGCTCTTCGGGGTTTCGCGCTCACCGAACGCGGGATGTGTTGCCGGGACGAAGGGAGCGTCCTTGAGATTGGGGCGGTCGACGCTGTAGACCTGCCACAGGCACGACAGATCGAGCAGACCGGGAACCTGAATGACGTCGCCCGGATCGACGTCGAGTTCGCGTAGCAACAGTTCGAGCATGTGCTCGGTCATGTCGTCGGCGATCTCGAGGCGGACGGGAGAACCGAAACGCCTACGCGCCAGCTCTCGTTCGAGTGCCTGCAGGAGATCCTCGTCGCGGTCCTCTTCGACCTCGAAATCGGCGTTGCGAGTAATGCGGAACGCGTGGCTCTCGACCACCTCCATGCCGGGGAACAACACGTCGAGGTGCGCCGAGATCAATTCCTCCATCGACAGGAAGGCGTCGATGCGATGGCTCCCCTCACCGCGCTTGACGCGCACGAATCGGTCGACGTTGTCGGGTACCTTCACGCGGGCGAAGTGCTCGCCGGTCGTGGAGTAATCCTTTACCGTCACAGCGAGATTCAGGCTCAGGCCGCTGATGTACGGGAAGGGGTGCGCCGGGTCGACGGCCAGCGGGGTGAGGACCGGGAAGACCTGTTCGGTGAAATAGTCGGACAGACGCGCACGCTCGTCGCTGTCGAGATCGGACCACCGAATGATTGCGATGCCCTCGGCCGTGAGCTCGGGCAGGATCGAATCGAGCAGTACTCGGGCGTGTTTGAGAGCGAGCTCCTGAGTGCGCTGCCCGATGACCGCGAGCTGCTCTCGCGGGGTCATGCCATCGGCCGATCGAACCGACAGTCCGGTCTCGTCGCGGCGTTTGAGCCCTGCGACACGAACCATGTAGAACTCGTCCAGATTGGACGCGTAGATGGCCAGGAACTTGGCACGCTCGAGTAGCGGCAGGGACGAGTCCTCTGCGAGCGCGAGAACACGGGAGTTGAAATCCAGCCAGCTCAATTCCCGGTTCAGGTACCGATTTTCGGGAAGCACCATGGCAGCATCCACCGATTCCGGAGTGGCGGCAGGAAGGGCGGAGGGAATGCTCGGCATCGTTGCGGTCACCGGGGCACTCCACACCGGCTCCGCACCGTTGCTGTCCGCGGTCTCGATCGCCGGATCTTCGGTCGCTGGCTGCGCGTCGTCTGTGCTCACAGCACGATCATCCCCCATACCCGCCGTCGGTGAAACTCCGATGACCGAACTTGTTCGCACGTTCACCGAATCACGCGGTGGTTGCGGATTCCTCGTCGCTCCAACCGAGTGAGCGGAGTACGGCTGTCGTCTCCGGTCCGACCCCGAGTCGATGAGCCCGACGTACGTCGTCGACGGTGTCGACGTCGAGTCGAAGTCCCGGCCACGTGCCGTCCAGTGGTCGCGCTCCCGACAAGGTGTGGCGGCGTGCGGAATCCGATCCGAACAGCGGCGCGAGCTCGTCGGCAGAATTCTTCAGGATCAGCGCTGCGGTTCCGGTGCCGTGATGGTCGACCACGACCGACCTGCCGCCGGAGACTGCCGTCGCATACGCCTGCGCGAGTTCGGCGGGACGCAGCGCAGGCAGATCCGCTTGCAGCGCAACGATGTCGACCCGATCGGCCGGGGCCGCGCCGGAGTTCCCGTGGCGATCGCGTGGTGCGTGATCGACTCGCAGTGCGGCCGCAGCAGCGGAGAATGCGGCATTGAGACGGGCTTCGGGATCTAGAGCGCCGGAAGCCGACGGTTCGTCCAGCACCCGGGCACCGATTTGTCGCGCGGTGTCGGCGACGACCGGATCGGGTGTGACGACGGTGACCGAATCGACCACCGATACCGAACCGGCCGCGGTGACCGTGTCGACGAACATGGCGAGCACCAATCGGGTCCGGTCGGCCCCGGAGAACTCGGACGCCAGACGGGACTTCGCCGCTGTCAGGTCCTTGACCGCGATGACGACTCCCACCGCGCGGCGCAGCGCATCGGACGGCCGACCCTCGCGGTCGTCGTCGCTGCTTCGAATTGCGCCCATGGTGTTCGATCCTGCCAGCGTCACCGATGTCTGCCGACTCCGACCGCCCGGGCAGGTCTGCGCGTTAGGGTGATGCGCGCGTAGGCAGGGCATCGGCGAGTAGGTGAGAGGTTGGCGGCATGAGCAGAGCAGCGGTACTGGGGTCCGGGTCGTGGGGTACCGCATTCGCCAAAGTGTTGGCCGATGCCGGAACCGATGTCACCATGTGGGCGCGCCGAGAGGAACTCGCTGCCTCGATCAGCGAACGGCACGAGAACGCGGACTACCTCCCCGGAATCGAACTGCCGTCGTCGATCCGCGCCACGAGCGATCCGGCGACCGCCCTCGATGGTGCGGACATCGTGGTGCTCGCGGTGCCGTCGCAGAGTCTGCGCGCGAACCTGGGGGAGTGGACGGATGCGATCGCACCGCACGCGACACTGCTGTCTCTGGCCAAGGGCATAGAGACCGGAACGCTCATGCGCATGAGTCAGGTGATTTCACAGGTGACCGGGGCCGATCCCAGCCGGGTGGCCTGCCTGTCCGGGCCGAATCTGGCGCGCCCGATCGCCGAGGGGCAGCCGGCCGCGACCGTCATTGCGTGTTCCGACTCGCAACGAGCGCTCGAGATTCAAAAAGCTTGCGCCACAGGATATTTCAGGCCGTACACCAACTCCGACGTCATCGGTGCCGAGATCGGTGGCGCGTGCAAGAACGTCATCGCCCTCGCCTGTGGAATGGCCAGCGGAGTCGGCTACGGCGAGAACACCCTCGCGTCGATCATGACCCGAGGCCTGGCCGAGATCATCCGCCTCGGTGTCGCGCTCGGGGCCACACCGTCGACGCTGTCCGGGCTCGCCGGCGTGGGAGATCTGGTCGCCACCTGCTCGTCGCCGCTCTCGCGCAACCGTACGTTCGGTGAGCGGCTCGGTTCGGGAGGCTCCCTCGAGAGCGCGCAGGAAGCAGCGCACGGGCAGGTGGCCGAGGGCGTGAAGTCCTGTACGTCGGTGCGCGCGCTCGCCGAGAGCTACGACGTCGAGATGCCGTTGACCGATGCCGTGCACCGTGTGTGCCACGGGGGAATGTCGGTTCCGGACGCGGTGGGCCACCTGCTGGGGCGTCGAATCAAGCCCGAGTGAGGTCACGTTCTCGACGTGTGCACGAACAGGGCGAATCCGCGTTCGCGGGGAGACGGCGGTACGGTTTGTCACCGTGAGTACTCCCCGAATCAAAGTTGCCGTCGTCTTCGGTGGCCGCAGCAGTGAGCACGCGGTGTCCTGTGTCTCGGCGGGTAGCGTGCTCGCGAATCTGGACCCCGATACCTACGAGGTGGTCCCGGTGGGGATCACCCCCGACGGTGCCTGGGTGCTCGGCTCCAGTGATCCGGATGCGCTGACGATTCGTGATCGAGTACTGCCGACGGTGGACAAGTCCGGTGCCGCACTCGCGCTGAGCACCGATCCGGGACGCGCAGGCGCGCTGATCGCTCTCGGTGAGGGCGACGCCGGACAGGTCCTGGCTGCGGTCGACGTCGTGTTTCCGGTGCTGCACGGGCCGTACGGCGAGGACGGCACCCTGCAGGGAATGCTCGAACTCGCCGGTGTCCCGTACGTGGGTCCCGGAGTGTTGGCCAGTGCCGCAGGCATGGACAAGGAGTTCACCAAGAAGCTTCTGGGAGCCGACGGACTACCGATCGGCAGGCAGGTCGTGCTGCGACGCGGCACCGATGACCTGACCGAAGCCGAACGCGACCACATCGGTCTCCCTGCCTTCGTCAAGCCCGCGCGAGGCGGATCGTCGATCGGAATCTCGCGCATCACCTCGTGGGATCACCTGCAGTCGGCGATCGGCGTTGCCCGCGAGCACGACCCCAAGGTGATCGTCGAAGGAATGATCCACGGCCGCGAGGTCGAATGCGGCGTACTCGAATTCCCCGACGGCAGCGTGCGCGCCAGCGCGATCGCCGAGATCCGGCTCCCCGACGCGGACAGCGACGATCACGCCTTCTACGACTTCGACACCAAGTACCTCGACGATGTCAGCGAATTCGACATTCCTGCCGCACTCGACGACGACATCAGCGATCGTATTCGCGAACTCGCAGTCTCGGCCTTCCGCGCACTGGACTGCCAAGGATTAGCGCGGGTCGACTTCTTCGTCACCGAGGAAGGCCCGGTGATCAACGAGATCAACACGATGCCCGGATTCACGTCGATCTCGATGTACCCCAAGATGTGGGCCGAGAGCGGAATCGACTACTCGACCCTGATCAGCACCCTGATCGACACCGCTCTCGCACGCGGTACCGGCCTGCGCTAGAGCTCGGCGCTACTGCAACGGTGCCGGGTCGAGGGGCTGCTGGGGTAGTGCTGCCGACACTGCCGACGAGGCATCCTGCAGAGGTGTCGGGCCGGAGTCGCCGGGAATGGTGAGAGCGATGTACGTGCCGCGATCTACGACGAACCACGTGCTGGCGTCGATGCCGTCGTTCTCGCCGGACACCTCGAACCACTGGACGCCGTCGATCACCTGAAGTGGTGCAGCCACATCGAATCCGATAGGGCGAGGCAGCCCGCAGCGAAGCACGACCGGCTCGGCGTTCTCCTCGGCCGATACCCAGGCTCGGACTCCGACAGGTGCCGGGTCGGCCAGGTCGGCGCGGCTGTAGTCGCCCAGCTCGTCGGGCAGCGCATCGAGGAGGGTCGAGCACTGTGCGCTCGCGGCGTCGGGTGCGTCGACCGGTCCCAGCGCTACCGGATCGTGGGCGGGGGAGCTGTTCACCGCTATCGCGGCCACGAGAACTCCCACCACCAACGCGACCGGCAGGGCGATCGCGGTGGCTATGACCGCAGGGTGGCGCTTCTCGTCGGCCGCTGCTGCATTCTCGGACCGGGTGCCGGCGTCGTCGCCGCTGTTGTTGTCGTGGTCGTTGTCGTGGTCGGCAGAATTCATGCGCTACCGAACCGCCGAGGTCGACTGCGGGGCGACGGGACAGGTGAGGGTGCGTGTGATGGCGTCGACCTTCTGAATTCGGGAGACGATGTCCGCGATCTCGGTGTCGGATGCGCCGTCGGCCCTGACGATGACGTCGTAGGGTCCGACCACAGCTTCTGCGGATACGACGCCGTCGACCGACTCGATCTGCCGCGCAACGGTCGTGGCACGGCCGACTTCGGTCTGAACGAGAACGAAGGCTTGCACCATCGGTGGTCCCTTTCCTTGCTGGGACGATCGACTGTAAGTTGAGTCGACTGTACGTTGAGTCGGTTGCGTACTCACAGCACGAAACCGGCTGCGCCGGACCGGGCCCGGGCACCGCTAAAGGTACCGCAGGCGCGGTGCCGGTTTCGCGGGAGACCACGTCCGAATTGCGCTCTCAGGGAGGAACATCATCGACGACACCGGCCCTTCGGGGACCACCGCCGCCGAACCGACGGTGGCCCAGATCGGCGAGTTCGACGTCATCGCCCGGGCCGTCGCCGATCGAGTGCAACCGACGTCGACCATCGTCGGCCCCGGCGACGACGCTGCCGTCGTCAGTGCATCCGACGGCAGGGTGGCCGCCACGACCGATATGTTGGTGCACGGCAGGCACTTTCGGCTCGATTGGTCGACTCCGGTGGAGATCGGTCGGAAGGCGATCGCGCAGAACGGGGCAGACATCGCCGCGATGGGTGGGCAGTGTTCGGCATTCCTGGTGGCTCTCGGCTGCCCGGCGGACACACCGGTGAGCGTGACGGACGGTCTGAACGAGGGCATGTGGCGCGAGGCGTCGGCTGCGGGCTCGGCCATCGTCGGCGGTGATGTGGTGCAATCGGATCAGCTGGTGATCTCGATCACTGCGCTCGGTGACCTACAGGGCAGGGCTCCCGTACTGCGATCGGGTGCGCAGGTCGGTGATGTGATCGCGTTCGCGGGGCGGCTCGGGTGGTCCGCGGCCGGACTCGCTCTGTTGCTCGCGGGCGGCGATCGCTCCGGGCACGACGCGGTTCTCGATGCACACCGCGTGCCCTCCCCGCCGTACCGTGCCGGAATCGAGGCCGCCGAAGCAGGCGCGACATCACTCACCGATGTGTCCGACGGGTTGTCGGCCGACCTGGGTCATATCGCCGACGCATCCGGCGTATCGATGGTTCTGGAACCCGAGCGTCTTCCGATCGCCGACGAAGTCCGTTCGGCTGCAGAGCTGTTGGGGGTAGACCCCCTCGAGTGGGTACTCACCGGCGGCGAGGATCATGCTCTCGTCGGCACGTTCCCCGGCCTCGCTACTGTTCCGACGGGCTGGATCGTGATCGGCCGCGTCGAGCCGGCGTCGAATGCAACCGACGGTGGCGTCACTGTCGCCGGGCACCACCGCGTGGGCAGATCCGGTTGGTCGAGCTTCGACGGAGAGTGAGCTCCGACCGGGTCGATGGAGTCGGCTAAGTTGCAAGGATGGCTATCTACGCGCTCGGCGACCGCGAACCCGATATTCACCCGGACGCCTATGTCCATCCCGATGCAGTCGTCATCGGAGCGGTGACCTTGGCGGCGGGATCGTCGGTGTGGCCGACGGCCGTGCTCCGAGCCGATTACGGCACGATCTCCGTCGGTGCGGGCACCAACATCCAGGACGGGACCGTCATCCACTGCACCCCCATCGACGCGACCGTGATCGGTGCCGGTTGCGTTCTCGGTCACAACGCGCATGTCGAGGGTGCGACCATCGGCGACAACTGCCTCATTGCATCGGGTTCCGTGGTGCTCAACGGCTCGAGGATCGGGGCCGGTTCCATCGTGGGTGCGGGTGCGGTGGTGCCGTTCAAGTTCGTCGTTCCCGAACGCAGCATGGCGCTCGGTGTTCCCGCGAAGATCCGTGAGGGCTTCGAGGTTCCGGAGGGGCACGTGGACATCAACGTGCAGATGTACTCCGCGAACGCCGCGTACTACCGCGACGCGCTGCGCCGGATCGACCGGTGACGGCCCGCCCGCTCGCCGAGAGCGTAGATCCGGGTTGGGCCCGTGCCTTGGCTCCGGTCGAGACGAATGTTGCTGCGATGGGCGACTTTCTGCGAGCCGAGCTCGCCGCCGGAAAGCACTACCTCCCTGCCGGTGAGAACGTTCTGCTTGCATTTCGGTACCCGTTCGACCGGGTTCGGGTGCTGATCGTCGGCCAGGACCCGTACCCGACCCCGGGTCATGCAGTGGGGCTGAGCTTTTCGGTCGCCCCCGACGTGCGTCCCGTTCCACGCAGTCTGGCCAACATCTTCAAGGAATATTCGGACGATCTCGGTCTGCCGACACCCAGCAACGGTGATCTCACGCCGTGGGCGGAGCAGGGTGTGATGCTGCTCAACCGAGTGCTCACGGTCGAACCGTCCGCGGCGGCGTCGCACCGCAAGAAGGGCTGGGAAGCGGTGACGGAGCAGGCAATTCGTGCTCTTGTCGCCAGAGCCGAGGATCCCCGGGCTCCTGGCCTGGTGGCGATTCTCTGGGGACGTGACGCGGCGACGCTCAAACCCATGCTGGGGACGGTGCCGTACATCGAGTCGGCCCACCCGTCACCGCTGTCCGCATCACGGGGATTCTTCGGATCCAAGCCCTTCAGTCGCGCCAACGAATTGTTGGTCGAGGGCGGAGACGAACCGATCGACTGGACGTTGCCGTGACCGGCTCAGGAAAAATCGGGTCGACGCTTCTCGACGAATGCGTCGACGCCTTCCACTCCTGCAGGTGAGACTGCGGCCGCCGAGATCGAGGCGGCCTCGGCATCCAATTGCTCTGCCAGAGTAGCGGTGTCGGACGCCGCCAGCAGCTTCTTGATTCCCTGATACGCCGAGGTGGGGCCGACGGCGAGGGTTCGGGCCAGTCGTTCGGCCTCGCTGTCGACGAAGTCGTCGCCCACGAGGCGGCTGAGGATTCCGAGGCGCACCGCATCCTCACCGTTGAGAATCGAATCGTTCAGCAGGATGTCCATCGCGTGGCCGGATCCGACGATGCGGGGCAGGGTCCAGGACATTCCACCGTCCGGTGTGAACCCGATGGCGGGGTAGGCCGGTCGAAGCTTGGTGGACGGGCCACCGATCGCGATGTCGGTGAGGCAGACCAGGCTCATGCCGGCACCGGCCGCCCAGCCGTGTACCCCGGCGACGATCGGAACCGTCACTGCTGCCAGTTCGCGAACGAAGGCGTGGAACGCATCGGCAACCGAGCCGACGAAGGCACCGCGATCGTCGGCACCGGCGAAGTCCCGCACGTTGCCGCCGGCGCAGAAGTTCGGCCCGCGGCCGATGAGCAGGACGCTTCCTACAGATGTGGCACCGGTGTTCACCTCGTGCAGTGCCTGCGTTCCCGAGGTGATGCCGTCCAGGTCGAGAGAGGAACCGCCCGCCTCGGTGGCGACGACGATGTGCAGCACTCCGTCTTCGATGCTGACCTTGCTCGAGCTTTCGCTGTCCGAATGAGTCACGTTCGGCACTCTATCGGACGTCCAACTGTTTGCCCGAATGCGCAGGAACATCGACAGACAACTGTGCCCCGCATCCGAGTGGATGCGGGGCACAGTTCTCGCACGCGGTCGAGGCCGTGGAGGAAATCGAAGAGCGGGGCCGAAATCAGCCCCGAACCACCTTGCCTGCCTTCAAGCAGGAGGTGCACACGTTCATGCGCTTGGAGTTGCCAGGCGCAACCTGAGCGTGAACGGTCTGAATGTTCGGGTTCCAACGACGGTTGGTCCGTCGGTGCGAGTGCGAGACCGACTTACCGAAGCCGGGCCCCTTGGCGCATACGTCGCAGACGGCAGCCATAGTCGCGAACTCCTTGTTAGATGTTGAGCGTTACATGTGGTCGAAGACATCGAAACGAACTACGAGCAGATGCAAGGATTGCAATGCGTGAAGATCGCCTCGAGGCAACCCTGCAAGAATAGCGGCGTCCCACCCAATCACCAAACCGCCACCGCAGACGAGGTGTACCGGCTCACGCGCGCCGCGCTGACGATTCTGCCCGACTAAGCTTCGGGCACTGTCCGCGGCCGACATCGTCGGGCCCGGGCGCAGGTACGGACGGAACGCAGGGGAGGCGCTCGAGGTGGTCGACGTACTCGAATCCATCGATGCCTCGGGCCTGCGCCGGTGGGCCTATCGCTGTGTGGATTCCCTCACTGCTCGGTGCGACGAGATCGACGCACTGAACGTCTTCCCGATTCCGGACTCCGATACCGGCACCAACCTGATGTTCACGTTCCGCGCTGCGGTCGAGTCCATGCGCAGTGTCGGGCCGGCCGCGGGCGCGGGTGCGATCGGACGGGCTCTGGCGGTGGGAGCCGTATCGGGCGCGCGAGGAAATTCCGGGGTCATCGTCTCGCAACTCCTGCGCGCCGTGGGTGAGGCCGCAGCCGACGGTCCGCTGGACACCGTGTCGATCCAGGCCATGTTGCGGCGTGCACGAGTTCTGGTGGCGGGCGCGGTCAGTGTCCCCGCCGAGGGCACCATGCTCACGGTGCTCGAAGCCGCTGCCCACGAGGCCGCTGCCCACGACGCGAACGTCGATCTGGCCACGCTGGTGGTCGATATCGCCGAGGCCACCGCTCGCGCTCTCGATCGCACGACGGACCAACTCGCACCGTTGCGAGAGGCGGGCGTCGTGGATGCGGGGGCGCTGGGGTTGTCGGTGATCTTCGACGCGTTGGTCGAGGTCGTGACCGGCCGCACCCCGCCGAGGCGACGCTATCGCCGTCCTCAGGACCACGAACGGGTGATCGAAGTCGGTGTTTCGAACGCACACGGAGCCTCCGACGGGGCAGCGACTCGCTCGCAGTCCCGGCCGCTCGGCTACGAGGTTCTCTACGTCGTCCCCGGCATCGACGACACCCGCGCGGCAGCGCTGCGTGCAGCGCTGTCGGACCTCGGCGATTCGGTCGTGGTTGCCGGAGACGGCTCCGGGGCGTACTCCGCTCATGTGCACACCACCGACCCGGGCGGTGCCGTCGAGTGCGGGATCGCGGCGGGAAGTATTCGAGGAGTGCGCATCTCGTGTTTCGGACTGGCCGAGTACGCCGTCGACGCGAACGTCGGTGAGCACGAGCCCGAGGCTATGTCGGTGGGTCGCGATATTTTGGCCCTGGTCGCCGGTGACGGTGCCGCGGCTCTCTACGTACAGGAAGGTGCGACGGTGGTGCGATGCGACGAGCCCATCGATTCGTCGGTGTTGCATCGCGCCATCGTGGGCATGAAGCACCGCGAGGTTCTGGTGCTGCCGAACGGGGCGCTGTCCGCTCAGGAGCTCGTTGCCGTCGGTGCTGCGGCCAGGGCCGACGGTAAGGACGTGTCGATGTTGCCGTGCTCGGCGATGGTGCAGGGGTTGGCTGCGCTCGCAGTGCACGACGCGGCCAGAGCAGCCGTCGACGACGCGTTCGCGATGTCCGATGCTGCAGCGGGGACGAGGTGGGGTTCGTTGCGCATCGCCGAGCAACGCTCGCTGACCTGGGTCGGCATGTGCGAGCCGGGTGACTGTCTCGGTCTGGCCGGGCAGGAAGTGGTGATCGTTGCCGAGCATCCGCTCGATGCCGGATGCAGACTGCTGGACCAGCTGTTGGCCACCGGCGGTGAGATGGTGACGGTGTTGCTCGGGGCGCTGGCTCCCGCGGATCTCGGAGGTCGGCTCGCCGACTATGTGGCGGGTGCGCATCCCGGCGTCGACGTGGTGGTCTACCCGGGCGGGCAGCCCGGGGATCTCGTGCAATTCGGAGTGGAATAGGGAATCTCGGAACAATGGCAACGCTGGTGGATCGGCTCGACGATGTCCTCGGAGCGGCGGCTGCGGCACCGCTGGCCGAGGTGTTCGGCATCCATACCGTCGAAGACCTGCTGCGGCACTACCCGCATCGCTACATGACGCACGGTTCCGAGCTCGGCGAGAAGGAACCCCCCGAGGGGGAACACATCACCATCGTCGCCACCGTGGAATCGGCCACCCTGCGTTCGATGAAGAACCGCAACGGTCAGTTCCTTGCCGTCACCCTTGCGGCCGACGGGCAGCGGATCGAAGCCACGTTCTTCAGCCCGCACAAGCTCAAACACGTGGTCGTGCCCGGGCGGCGGGGCATGTTCTCGGGCAAGGTCAAGTATTTCGGTCGGCGGTGGAATCTCACCCACCCCAGTTACGTGATCCTCGGGGGTGACGACAACGACGGGGCCATCGTCCCCGCGGGTCGCATCGTCGGCGGTGGCACGCTGGCCGGCCTGGCGCGTGGCTCGGTCGATTCGTCCGGAGCCGTCGACATGTCGGTGTTCGACCGCGCCTACGTACCTATCTATCCCGCGGCGAAAGATGTCGAGAGCTGGACATTCATGCGTTGCGTCCGGCAGGTACTCGACCAGCTGGACGACGTGGTCGATCCGCTCCCGGAATCGGTGCGCCGCGAGCGTGGCCTCATCGACATAGACGCCGCGCTGCGTTCGGTCCACTTTCCCGATACTGCGGCGGACAAGGACGCCGCCCGGGAACGATTGAAGTTCGACGAGGCATTGGCTGTTCAATTGGTACTCGCGGACCGACGACGCGACGCGTCCGACCGGGTAGCCGCGCGGTGCCCACCGATCACCGACGGCATCGCGGCGGAGTTCGATCGCCGGCTGCCGTTCGAGTTGACGGTCGGTCAGCACCAGGTTGCTGCGGAGATCGCCAACGACCTGTCGGGTCCGCATCCGATGTCGCGTCTGTTGCAGGGCGAGGTCGGCTCGGGTAAGACCATCGTCGCGTTGCGTGCCATGCTGCAGGTGATCGACGCCGGACACCAGTGCGCACTGTTGGCACCGACGGAAGTGCTTGCCTCCCAACATGCGCGATCGATTCGATCGATGCTCGGCACGCTGGCCGCCGGTGGCGAGCTGGGATCGCACGAGCTGGCCACCAAGGTGGCTCTGCTGACGGGGTCGATGTCCACTGCGGCAAAGCGATCGGCCCTGCTCGATGCCGTGACAGGTGATGCCGGGATCGTCATCGGCACCCACGCTCTCATCGAGGATCGGGTCGAGTTTCTCGACCTCGCGATGGTCGTCGTGGACGAGCAGCACAGATTCGGTGTGGAGCAGCGAGATGCCTTGCGCGCGAAGGCTCGTGGAAACACCAGCCCGCATCTCCTCGTGATGACGGCGACACCGATTCCGCGCACGATCGCGATGTCGACACTGGGGGACCTGGAGACGTCGGTACTGACGGAGCTTCCGCGCGGCAGGTCGCCGATCGTCAGCAACGTCGTCCCGGCCAGATCCAAACCGGGATGGGTGGATCGAGCCTGGCAACGGATTCACGAGGAGGTCGCGGCCGGCCGACAGGCCTACGTGGTCTGTTCTCGTATCGGTGACGGCGATGATGCGGACACGGGCAAGAAGAGCGGAGCGGCGAAGAAGGCTGCGCCGAAAGTGGAGGACGGGCCGGAGACGACGGCTGCCGTGGATCTCTACGAGACGCTCTCCGCCGGGCCGATGGCCGATCTGCGTGTGGGGCTGCTGCACGGTCGACTGTCCGGTGACGACAAGGACATCACCATGTCGGAATTCAACGCGGGTGAGATCGACGTGCTCGTCTGCACGACGGTGGTCGAGGTGGGCGTGGATGTACCCAATGCCACGGTCATGGTGATCATGGATGCCGACCGCTTCGGCGTCAGCCAGCTCCACCAGCTGCGTGGGCGAATCGGCCGCGGCGGGCATCAGGGTCTGTGCATCATGATCAGCTGGCTCAGCCCGGGCGGTGGGTCGTTCGCTCGGCTCGAGGCTGTGGCCGCCACCAACGACGGGTTCGAGCTCGCCAAACTGGACCTGGCGACCCGCCGAGAAGGTGACGTGTTGGGAGCCGCGCAGTCGGGCACGGTGACCGGACTTCGGTTGCTCTCGTTCATCGACGACGAGGACATCATTTCCGACGCCCAGGATTGTGCCCGGTCGTTGTTCGCGCGGGACCCGTCTCTGGCCGACAATCCCGGCATCGCGTCGATGATGCGTTCGGCGTGGCGATCCGACAGAATCGACTACCTCGACAAGTCCTGACCCCGTCGCAGTCCGCACTGCACCGTTTCAGTAGCCGAAATTGAACAAAAGTTCCCGCATCGTGGGATCAGTACGCCTCCGGGGCTCTGTCTGCCGGGTAAGTTGAGCCAATGTTCTCCAAAGTTTTGGTTGCCAACCGCGGCGAGATCGCTATCCGCGCCTTCCGTGCGTCCTACGAACTCGGTGCCTCGACGGTGGCGGTGTTCCCGTTCGAGGATCGAAACTCGGTGCACCGAACGAAGGCCGACGAGGCTTATCAGATCGGGGAGAAGGGCCATCCCGTTCGGGCGTATCTCTCGGTCGACGAGATCGTCGCCGCCGCCAAGCGTAGCGGTGCCGATGCTGTGTACCCCGGCTACGGATTCCTTTCCGAGAACCCGGATCTCGCCGCCGCGTGTGTGGAGGCGGGCATCACGTTCGTCGGGCCCTCCGCCGATGTCCTCGAGCTGACCGGTAACAAGGCGCGTGCGATCGCCGCTGCGAAGGCCGCGGGACTACCGGTGTTGGCGTCGTCGGAACCGTCGTCCGATATCGACGAATTGGTCGCGGCATCGGAATCGATGACTTTCCCGCTGTTCGTCAAGGCCGTGGCAGGTGGCGGTGGTCGCGGAATGCGCCGCGTGGCCGAGCCCGAGCAACTACGCGAGTCCATCGAAGCTGCTGCGCGCGAAGCGGAGTCGGCGTTCGGCGATGCGACCGTGTTCCTCGAGCAGGCAGTGATCGACCCCCGTCATATCGAGGTACAGATCCTTGCCGACGGCCAAGGCAACGTCGTCCATCTCTTCGAGCGCGATTGCAGTGTGCAGCGTCGACACCAGAAGGTGATCGAGCTGGCCCCGGCACCCAACCTTCCTCAGGAATTACGCGAGAAGATCTGCGCCGACGCCGTGGCGTTCGCCAAGCAGATCGGCTATTCCTGCGCCGGTACCGTCGAGTTCCTTCTCGACACCCGCGGCAATCACGTCTTCATCGAGATGAATCCGCGAATTCAGGTGGAGCACACCGTCACCGAAGAGGTGACCGATGTGGACCTGGTGCAGTCGCAGTTGCGTATCGCCTCCGGTGAGACGTTGGCGGACCTGGGATTGCAGCAGGAAAACATCGTGTTGCGCGGTGCAGCGTTGCAATGCCGCATCACCACGGAGGATCCCGCCAACGGATTCCGGCCCGACGTCGGCCGTATCACTGCCTACCGCACCCCGGGCGGTGCCGGCGTGCGCCTCGACGGTGGCACGACGTTGGGTGCCGAGGTCGGTGCCTACTTCGACTCGATGCTCGTCAAGCTCACCTGTCGCGGCCGTGATTTCGACACTGCCGTGGCGCGTGCCCGACGTGCGGTGGCGGAGTTCAGAATTCGCGGTGTCGCGACGAACATCCCGTTCCTGCAAGCTGTTCTGGTCGACCCCGATTTCACCGCAGGACGCGTCACCACCTCCTTCATCGAGGAACGTCCGGAACTGCTGACGTCGCGTTCCTCGGGTGACCGTGGCACCAAAATTCTGACCTACCTGGCCGACGTGACGGTCAACAAGCCGCACGGGGAACGTCCCTCACCGGTGTACCCGCACGACAAGCTGCCCGAGGTCGACTTCTCGGCTCCCATTCCCGACGGCTCCCGGCAACGGCTGCTGGCCCTCGGGCCGGAGGGGTTCGCCCGCGATCTGCGCAATCAGAAGGCGCTCGGTGTCACCGACACCACGTTCCGTGATGCCCATCAGTCGTTGTTGGCAACGCGTGTGCGCACCAGTGGTCTGCTCGGCGTAGCGCCGTACGTGGCGCGAACGACGCCGCAGTTGCTCTCGATCGAGGCCTGGGGAGGGGCGACGTACGACGTGGCGTTGCGCTTCCTGCACGAGGATCCGTGGGAGCGGTTGGCGAGCCTGCGAGAAGCCGTGCCCAACATCGCGATTCAGATGTTGCTGCGCGGCAGGAACACCGTCGGATACACCCCGTACCCGGAGAAGGTCACCCGTAGCTTCGTCGCCGAGGCCACCGACACCGGAATCGACATCTTCCGTATCTTCGATGCGCTCAACAACGTCGATCAGATGCGTCCGGCGATCGATGCAGTGCGCGAAACCGGTACGGCCATCGCAGAAGTGGCCCTGAGTTACACCGGCGACCTGTCGAATCCGAACGAGAACCTGTACACGCTCGACTACTACCTGAAGTTGGCCGAGCAGATCGTCGATGCCGGCGCGCACGTGCTGGCCATCAAGGACATGGCGGGTCTGTTGCGTGCCCCCGCGGCCAAGACGCTGGTGACGGCCTTGCGGTCCAACTTCGACCTGCCGGTGCACGTGCACACCCACGACACTCCCGGCGGACAGCTCGCTACCTATCTCGCGGCCTGGGAAGCCGGAGCCGACGCGGTCGACGGTGCCTGTGCTGCGATGGCCGGAACCACCAGTCAGCCCGCGCTGTCGGCGATCGTCGCCGCGGCCGCGCACACCGAGCGCGACACCGGCCTCGATCTGCAGGCCGTCTGCGATCTCGAGCCGTACTGGGAGGCCGTGCGAAAAGTGTACGCGCCCTTCGAGTCCGGGCTTCCTGCACCGACCGGTCGCGTGTACACCCACGAGATTCCGGGCGGCCAGCTGTCGAACCTACGCCAACAGGCTATTTCGCTCGGTCTCGGTGATCGCTTCGAGACGGTCGAAGCCAATTACGCTGCGGCCGACCGCATGTTGGGTCGATTGACCAAGGTGACGCCGAGCTCGAAGGTCGTGGGCGATCTGGCTCTTGCGCTCGTGGGTGCGAATGCATCCGCCGAGGAATTCGCCGAGGACCCCAGCCGGTACGACATCCCCGATTCCGTTGTCGGGTTCCTACGCGGCGACCTCGGAACACCCGCCGGCGGCTGGCCGGAGCCGCTGCGCACCAAGGCGCTCGAAGGCCGTGGTGCGGGCAAGCCGGTGACGCCGCTGACCGACGAGGACGAGAAGAACCTCGACGGGACGTCGGCGCAACGCCGTACCACTCTCAATCGGTTGCTCTTCCCCGGCCCGACAGCGGAACTCGAAGCTCATCGAGAGAAGTACGGCGACACGACCCGATTGTCGGCCAACCAGTTCTTCTACGGTCTGCGTCAGGGCGAGGAGCATCGAGTCACGCTCGAGAAGGGCGTCGAACTGCTCATCGGTCTCGAAGCGATCTCCGACCCGGACGAACGCGGTATGCGCACGGTCATGTGCATCCTGAACGGGCAGCTACGTCCGGTGTCGGTGCGCGACCGGTCCATCGCGAGCGAAGCACCCACGGTCGAGAAAGCAGACCGCTCCAACTCCGGACACATTCCGGCTCCGTTCGCCGGGGTGGTCACCCTGGCAGTCGAAGAGGGCCAGAAGATCTCGGCCGGCGACACCATTGCCACGATCGAAGCGATGAAGATGGAGGCAGCGATCACCGCACCGCGGGGCGGCTCGGTCACTCGTCTGGCGATCTCGGGCGTTCAGCAGGTGGAGGGCGGCGATCTGCTCGTCGTCATCGGTGGGGGGTCGACGGGCGAAGAGGCCGGGAGCGAATGACCCGGATCGTCGCGGGCGTTGCCGGGGGTCGCCGATTGGCGGTCCCCGGCCAAGGCACCCGGCCCACGTCGGAGCGGGTTAGAGAGGCACTGTTCAGTGCGCTCGAAAGTCGGATGGAGCTCGACGGGGCCGCGGTGTTGGATCTGTTCGCAGGGTCGGGTGCGCTCGGCCTCGAAGCACTCTCACGTGGGGCCGCGTCGGCGGTGCTGGTCGAATCCGACGCACGGGCGGCCGCGGTAGTGCGCAAGAACATCGAATCGGTCGGCCTGACCGGAGCTTCGGTCAAGTGCGCGCCGGTGGCCTCGGTCCTGGCCGGCACCGCCGACGCGGCCTACGACCTGGTGTTGGCAGATCCGCCGTACGCCGTCACGGATACCGCCGTGGCAGGCCTCCTCGAGCGGCTGGTGAGCGGGGGATGGCTCTCGGTCGACGCGGTGGTCGTGCTCGAACGGTCGTCGCGTTCGCCGGAGACTGTGTGGCCGACCGGGCTCGTGCCGGAGAAGTCGAAGAAGTACGGCGAGAGCCGAATCGAGATCGCAATCCGGTCAGGAGTGGAGCCTGCGGAATGACCGGGTTGGGTCAGGAGTGGAGCCAGCGGAATGACCGAAGTGGTCAGGAGTGGAGCCAGCGGAATGACCTGGCTGAGCTGATAGGTTCGCGGGCATGACTGGTGCACTGTGTCCTGGATCCTTCGACCCGGTGACCATCGGTCACCTGGATATCTTCGAGCGCGCGGCGGCCGCCTTCGACGAGGTGGTGGTGACGGTGATGGTGAACAAGAGCAAGAAGGGCATGTTCAGCGTCGAGGAGCGAATCGAGATGCTCGAGGTCGCGACCGAGCATCTGCCTAACGTTCGGGTCGGTTCGTGGTACGGCCTGCTGGTCGATTACGCACGGCAAGAGGGCTTTTCGGCGATCGTGAAGGGTCTTCGGAGTGCTGTCGACTTCGATTACGAGTTGCAGATGGCGCAGATGAACCGGACGCTGACCGGAGTGGACACGGTGTTCCTCCCTGCGAATCCGGCGCACAGTTTTCTGTCGAGCTCGTTGGTCAAGGAGGTGGCCACGTTCGGGGGAGACGTCACCGGTATGTTGCCGCCGTTCGTGCAGGACCGGTTGATGTCGCGTATCGCCGAGCGTGCCGCCCAGTAGTTCGATGGCCCAGTAGTTCGATAGGGCGACACACCGGGTGGGTATAGCGCAGACCGGCGTATCGGCGGGCAGACTGAACAGCGAAGAACTGTGGGTGTCGTCTGCGGAGCAGATGCGTTCACGGTGGCAGATTCGACGATTGGGGTAACCGGTGTACCGCGTATTCGAGGCGCTCGACGAGCTCGTCGCCATTGTCGAGGAGGCGCGCGGCGTTCCGATGACTGCCGGGTGCGTCGTCCCTCGCGGCGATGTCCTGGAACTGCTCGACGACGTCCGTGACGCCATCCCCGGCGAGCTCGACGATGCGCAGGACGTGTTGGATCATCGCGACAAGCTGGTGGGTGATGCGCGGGCGACGGCGGAGAAGACCGTCACCAGTGCGAACGCCGAAGCTCAGGACACGGTGGAGAACGCACGCGACTCGGCGGACCGCATTCTCGCCGACGCCAAAGCACAGGCCGATCGCATGGTGTCCGAAGCGTCGGCGCATGCCGATCAGCTCGTGGCCGATGCCGAAGCCGAGGCCGAGCGAACGGTTCTCGAAGGCCAGCGTGAGTACGAGGCGCTGACCGTTCGCGCTCGCACCGAGGCCGATCGGATGATCGAGTCCGGTACGGCGTCGTACGAGCGGTCGGTCGCAGACGGCACCGCCGAACAGAACCGGCTCGTCTCGGAGACGGAGGTCGTTCAGGCGGCCCACGCCGAGTCGGCTCGGGTGATCGACAGCGCACACGCCGAATCCGATCGGATGCGCAGCGAGTGCGACGTCTACGTCGACACCAAGCTTGCAGAGTTCGAGGAGTTCCTCAGCGGCACCATTCGGTCGGTGGGTCGCGGTCGGCAGCAGTTGCGCACCGGCTCGGGCGTCCCGGACTACGGCAACGAACCGTACGGTGACACCTCCTACGGAAGTGCAGACCAGGGACGTCGTAGTCGGCACTGACCCGTCACGATTTGCTCACGTATGCGCAGATGCGTATCGTTGTGTGGTTGCTTACCGACAGTAGGCACACCGACAGTAAGGAAGATCAGCCGTGCCCCCGCCCAAGAGAACGACGCGTCCCGAACTGGACGCAGGATTCGTTCTGGACATTCTCAACCTCGGTCGTCGACCCGGGTCGACGAAAACCATCGAGCGGACGGTTCCGGCTCCTTCCCGAATCGGCCTCGATGCCATCGCCATCGAAGCCGGTGTACCGGTTTCGCTCGATCTGCAGTTGCAGGCGGTATCCGAGGGCGTTCTCGTCACCGGTTCCGTGCGAGCTGCCACGGCCGGTGAGTGCACGCGCTGCCTCGACCCGGTCACTGGCAATGTCGACGTCTACCTCACCGAGCTGTTCGCTTACCCGAACAGCATCACCGAGGAGACGACGGATGCGGACGAGATTCACCGTATCGTCGACGACCTGATAGATCTCGAACCCGTCATCGTCGACGCGGTCGGTCTGGAGCTTCCACTCCACCCCGTCTGCAGTGACGAGTGCGAGGGATTGTGCCCAGAATGCGGCGTTCGCCTGGCGATTGCTGAATCCGGCCACAGTCACGATACAATTGATCCTCGCTGGGCTGGACTTGCAGCCAAATTTGGCGTGGATCCAGAACCGAGCACAGAACTTGTGAACAACGAAGCCGAGGAGAAGTAAGTGGCTGTCCCGAAGCGCAAAATGTCGCGTTCCAACACGAGGTCGCGTCGTGCACAGTGGAAAACCACTGCGCCCACCCTCGTGACGTGCCCCAACCGTGGTTGCGGCGAGAAGACGCTGCCCCACATCGCGTGCCCTTCGTGCGGTACCTACAAGGGCCGCCAGGTCGTCGCAGCGGTCTGATTCCCGCTCAGGTGACAAACGAAGTAGTGGACCGACACAACGGCGGGCCACAGAACAATAGCTCCACTGCCGTCAGCGGCGGGGACGACCGAGAGTCGCTCCTCGCCGCTATCGGTGTTTCTCTGTCCGAACCCTTGTTGACCCTCGCTCTGACGCACCGGTCGTTCGCCTACGAGCACGGTGGTCTGCCGACCAACGAACGGCTCGAGTTCTTGGGCGACTCCGTGCTCGGCTTGGCGGTCACCGAGCACCTGTACGCGGTGCACCCCACCAAGTCCGAAGGACAGCTGGCCAAGATCAGAGCCAGTGTGGTCAACATGCATGCGCTCGCCGAGGTGGCTCGTGATCTCGGTGACGGCGGCCTCGGTCGTCATCTGTTGCTGGGTAAGGGCGAAGAGCAGACCGGCGGGCGCGACAAGCCCAGCATCTTGGCCGACGGTATGGAGTCCTTGCTCGGTGCCATCCACCTGCAACACGGAATCGATGTTGCCCGCACCGTGGTTCTGACACTGTTCGCCGGCTTGCTCGATCGGGCTCCCAAGCTCGGTGCGGGTCTGGATTGGAAGACCAGCCTGCAGGAGTTGACTGCGGAACGTGCACTGGGTGTCCCCGCGTACGAGATCTCGTCCACCGGACCCGACCACGACAAGGAATTCACGGCCACTGTGCTCGTCGGCGGATTCCCGCGCGGCGTCGGGGTGGGCCGGTCGAAGAAGGAAGCCGAGCAGAAGGCTGCCAGCACGGCGTGGAACTCGTTGTCGGACAACGAGACTCCTGTCGTTGCCGACTCCGCATCCGACTCTTCCTGATGCCCGAACTGCCTGAGGTCGAGGTGGTCCGGCTCGGCCTGGAATCTCACGTGGTCGGCAAGACGGTGCGCTCGGTGGAGGTACTGCACCCTCGCGCCGTACGGCGACACGACCTCGGCGGCCTCGATCTGATCGGCCAATTGCAGGGTCAGCGCATCGCCTCGGCCCAGCGGCGTGGCAAGTATCTGTGGCTGGTGATGGAACCCGGAGATTTCGCGACCGTCGTCCACCTGGGTATGAGCGGGCAGATGCTCGTGCAGCCTCCCACTGCCCCGGACGAGAAGCACCTGAGAATTCGAGCTCGCCTGGACGACGGTAGCGACCTCCGCTTCGTCGACCAACGGACCTTCGGCGGTTGGGCACTCGCTCCGATCGTGACGGTGAACGGAACCCAGGTACCCGAACCGGTCGCGCACATCGCCCGCGATCCTATCGACCCACTGTTCGATGCCGAATCGGTGGTGAACGTGTTGCGCGGCAAGCACACCGAGATCAAGCGGGCACTGCTCGACCAGACCGTGCTGTCCGGTGTCGGCAACATATACGCAGACGAAGCGTTGTGGCGCGCGAAGATTCACGGCAATCGAATCGCAGAAACACTGACGCGTCCCGCGCTGCGGCGTCTGCTGACCGGGGTCCACGCGGTGATGGGGGAGGCCCTCGCTCAAGGCGGAACCTCCTTCGATGCGCTGTACGTCAACGTCAACGGGCAGTCCGGCTACTTCGACAGGTCGCTCGATGCCTACGGGCAGGAAGGACTGCCCTGTTCGAGGTGCGGCGCACCGATCCGGCGCGAAAAATTCATGAACCGCTCCTCGTTCAGCTGCCCCACCTGCCAGCCGCGGCCGCGACACCTCCGGACCTGACCCCATTCCGCAGGCTCCACTCCTGAACCGCCCGCCTAGTATTTCGGTCATGGCAGAACAGAGCACGCCGACCAACCTCTGGGTCGAGCGCACAGGCACACGTCGATACACCGGTCGCAGTTCGCGGGGAGCCGAGGTGCTCATCGGGTCCGAATCGGTCGAGGGTGTTTTCACTCCGGGGGAGCTGCTCAAGATCGCCCTCGCGGCGTGCACGGGCATGAGCTCCGACGTCCCGCTCTCTCGTCGACTCGGTGACGACTACTCCGCCACCGTCGAGGTGTCCGGGGCCGCCGACCGCGAGAACGAGCTCTATCCCGAGTTGAACGAGATCCTTCGAGTCGACCTCAGCGCGATGGACCCCGAGGCGCAGCAACGCCTGCTGACCGTCGTCGAGCGTGCCATCGACAAGGTGTGCACGGTCGGGCGGACCTTGAAGGCCGGAACGACGATCAACCTGGACATCGACGTGGACGCCTGATGAAGTCTCGGGCGATCTTCACCGCTGCGTTGCTCTGCGGCGCGTCGATCGCCGCGGCCCCGGCCGCACAGGCGTCGAGTGCGTGTACTCCGTGGTCGGTGAGCACAGTGGCGTCGGGATTCGGGATGCTCGAGAATCTGGAGTTCGACGGCCGCGGCTCGATGATCGTTTCCGAGACGTCGCCGATCGGACCGGGTGCTCTACGTAGCGTCGCGCCGAACGGAGACCGGGGCACTCTGGTGTCGGGCGTCGAGTCACCCGGCGGCTTGGTGCGGGACGGAGACACCCTGTACTTCACCACCGGAAACAGTGCGGCCGCAGGACTTTTCGATTCCTCGACCGGAACGATCGACGCGCTCGATCTCGATACCGGTGGTCGCTCGACGTACGCGTCGGGCCTGGCGATGCCCAACGGACTGGCGAGATCGGAGACGGGTGATCTCTTCACCACCCGTAATCTGGGTGTCGCTGCAGGCCTGAGCCGGATCGCGACCGATCGCACCGTGTCGACGGTACGTACGGATCTGGGGTCTGCCAACGGGATTGCGATTGCGCGCGGAAAGATCTACGTGGGCAACACGTTCGATGTCGAGCCCGTCGTGTACGTCCTCGACGAGCAGGATCCGTCCGGTTCGGTCTCGAGTGTTCGCGTCGACGGATTCGGACCACTCACCATGTCGGACGACCTGACCGTGGGTGTCGACGGAATGATCTATCTCGCACAGAATCTCGCGGGACGAGTTATTCGCATCGACCCGACGTCGGGGTCGTCGTGTGCCGTGGCGACAGGTGTGCCGCTGACATCTGCGGTCGCGTTCGGCGGGGTGGGATTCGACCCGACGTCGTTGTACGCAACGAGTTTCGACGGATCCGTCCGAGAGTTGAGCCCGGCATGAGCGACGAGCGTCTGACAGCGTGGGTGCACGGCCTGGTGCAGGGCGTCGGGTTTCGGTGGTGGACTCGATCGCGTGCTCTCGAACTCGGTCTCGTCGGTCACGCGACCAACCACGCCGACGGACGGGTGCTGGTGATCGCCGAGGGACCGCGCGATCGTCTCGACGCGCTTCTCGAACTGCTACGCGGCGGTGGCACCCCCGGCACGGTGACGCTCGTCGTCGAGAGTTGGGGGTCGGCCCGCGGTGATCTGAGCGGTTTCGTCGAGCGCTGACCTGCACTACCGGAGGCTGGGCGCGCGGGTGGGCACCTGGCCGGTAAAGTACGGACGCTATGTATCTGAAGAGTCTGACGCTCAAGGGCTTCAAGTCCTTCGCTTCGGCGACGACTCTTCGATTCGAGCCCGGTATCACCTGCGTGGTCGGACCGAACGGCTCCGGTAAGTCGAATGTCGTGGACGCTCTGACCTGGGTGATGGGCGAGCAGGGTGCCAAAGCCCTGCGCGGCGGCAAGATGGAAGACGTCATCTTCGCGGGAACCTCGGGTCGAGCGCCGCTGGGTCGAGCCGAGGTGACGCTGACGATCGACAACTCCGACGGAGCGCTGCCGATCGACTACTCCGAGGTATCGATCACCCGCCGTATGTTTCGCGATGGTGCGGGCGAGTACGAGATCAACGGAAGCTCCTGCCGTTTGATGGACGTCCAGGAGCTGCTGAGCGACTCCGGTATCGGGCGCGAGATGCACGTGATCGTCGGGCAGGGCCGGCTGGCGGCGATTCTCGAATCCCGCCCGGAGGACCGGCGAGCATTCATCGAGGAAGCTGCCGGCGTTCTCAAGCACCGCAAACGCAAGGAAAAGGCGGTCCGCAAACTCGACGCGATGCAGGCCAATCTCGCGCGACTGACCGATCTGACGACCGAACTGCGTCGGCAACTCAAGCCGTTGGGTCGGCAGGCCGAGGTCGCACGTCGAGCGCAGACGGTGCAGGCAGACCTGCGCGACGCTCGCCTCCGGCTGGCGGCAGACGATTTGGTGGCCAGGCGAGAAGAATTCGCCAACCAGACGCAGGACGAGGAAGCGGCTCGCGAGCAGTATGCGATGGTGCAGGACGCCCTCGAGGCGGGGACCGTAGCCCTCGCCGAACACGAGCAAGCCGTCGCTCGCCTGACGCCCAGCGCCGAAGCAGCCGGGCAGACGTGGTTTCGACTTTCCGCGCTGGCCGAACGAGTCAACGCGACTGTTCGCATCGCGCACGAGCGGGCCCGGCACCTCGACTCCGTGCAGAGCGCCGGTCGAGGGCAGGACCCAGACGAGCTGGAGGCACAAGCCGAGCGGGTTGCCGAAGAAGAGATGGAACTCGTCGAAGCCGTGGAGATGGCGCGGGAAACCCTCGAGGCGGCCCGCGAACAGTTGGCCGAACGAGAGTCGGCGGCTGCGGCTGCGGAACGGGCGCACCTGGCGGCCGTGCGTGCGGTGGCCGATCGCAGGGAGGGCTTTGCACGCTTGTCCGGGCGGGTCGATACCTTTCGGACCAAGGTCGAATCTATCGACGCCGAGGTGGCACGCCTGTCGGTGGCCATCGACGAGGCCCGTGAACGGGGCGAGGCGGCCCAGCGCGAGTTCGAGAGCGTGCAGGACCAGATCGGTACCCTCGACGCCAGCGAACTGAGCTTGGACACCCACTACGAGCGCGCAGTGGCTGCGCTACGTCATGCCGATGCGCGTGTCTCGGAATTGCAGGCCGAGGAACGGACCGCGGGTAAGCGGGTGGCGTCCTTCGAAGCGAGGATCGAGGCGCTGACGATGGGCCTCGAACGAAAAGACGGTGCCGGCTGGTTGGTGGAGAACGAACAGGACGGACTGTCGGGACTGCTGGCCGGGCACCTGACGGTCGAGCCGGGATACGAGATCGCGGTCGCAGTCGCGATGGGACCGGCGGCCGACGCTGCCCATGCAGAGTCCTTCGCCGCTGCCCGCGATGCAGTCCTGGCGCTCCGCGCCGCGGACGGTGGTCGCGCTGCCATCGTGCACAGCAGTTCCGTTGCAGTGCAACCACTCTCGCGCCCCGAACTTCCTGATGGCGCGCGGTGGGTGCTCGATCTCATCGACTACCCGGACCGCCTGGCCGGTGCCATGACGGCATTGCTCGACGGCGTGGTTGCCGTCGACTCGCTCGACACCGCGCACCGACTCGTCTCCGGCAACGGCCGACTGCGCGCGGTGACCAAGGACGGCGACGTCGTCGAACCCGGGTGGGTGACCGGAGGATCGGACCGACGGCCCAGCACGCTCGAAGTGCAATCCGCCATCGACACCTCGACCGTCGAGCTGGCTGCGGCCGTGCGCCGGGCCGAGGAACTCGATGCAACGCTCTCCGGTGCACTCGCGGAACAGCGCGACCGACGTGAATCGGCGGAGCAGGCTCTGGCTGCCCTCAACGAATCCGATGCCGCTATGGCAGCTGTGTACGAGCAGCTGGGCAGGCTCGGTCAATTGGCGCGGTCTGCTCATGCCGAATCGGCACGGTTGACGACGCAGCGTGATTCGGCCGAGACGAGTCGCGAGGAAGCGGTCGCTCGGCTGGCCGAGCTCGAAGACAGCCTGCGATCTGCCGAGGACGAACAATCCGGGTTCGTGGGAGACGGTGAGAGCGGCGACGCGGCCACCACGATGGAGCGTGAAATGGCGGCGGCCGCACTCACCGAGGTTCGCGCCGTGGAAGTCGAAGCTCGGCTGAACGTGCGCACCGCGGAGGAGCGTGCGCAGTCGGTCCGGGGACGGGCAGATTCGCTGCGCCGGGCGGCGCGAGCCGAGCGGGAGGCCAGAGCCAGGGCCGAGAGGGAGAGCGCGGCTCGGCGTCATGCTGCCGCGGTCGCTGCCGCAGTGGCGGAGTCGGGTGAAGAGCTCGCGGCTCGTCTCGGGGCGGTCGTCGCTGCTGCCGCACGACGGCGCGACGAGCTCTCGGCCGAACGTACCACGCGCACAGCCGAACTCGACACGGTCAAGGAGCAGGTTCGGGCACTGCAGGGACAGTTGGCCTCGATCACCGACGCGGTGCACCGCGACGAGGTGGCGCGTGCCCAGGCCGCCCTGCGCATCGAGCAACTCGAGACGACCATTCTCGAACAGCACGGGATCGGTCTCGACGACTTGGTAGCGGAATACGGCCCCGACGTCCCGCTGCCTCCGACCGAACTCGAAATGGCCGAGTACGAGGCGGCCAAGGAACGCGGTGAGCAGGTGGTGGCACCCGCCCCGATGCCGTTCGACCGCGCCACTCAGCAGGCGCGTGTCAAACGCGCCGAACGGGATCTGGCCACGCTCGGCAAGGTGAACCCGCTGGCTCTGGAAGAGTTCGCGGCACTGGAAGAGCGATACAACTTTCTGTCCACCCAGCTCGAGGACGTCAAGTCCGCGCGCAAGGACCTGCTCGGGGTCGTCGCCGACGTGGACGACCGCATCCTGCAGGTGTTCACCGAGGCCTGGCTGGACGTCGAGCGTGAATTCACCGGTGTCTTCGCCAAACTGTTCCCCGGTGGCGAGGGACGGCTGATTCTGACCGACCCGTCGGACATGCTCACCACCGGGATCGAAGTGGAAGCACGGCCGCCCGGCAAGAAGGTGAAGCGGCTGTCGCTGCTGTCCGGCGGCGAGAAGTCGCTGACGGCCGTTGCGATGCTCGTGGCGATCTTCCGTGCTCGACCATCGCCGTTCTACGTGATGGACGAGGTCGAAGCAGCGCTGGACGACACCAACCTGCGGCGACTCATCGGATTGTTCGAGCAACTCCGTGAGAAGTCGCAACTGATCGTCATCACGCACCAGAAGCCGACGATGGAAGTGGCCGACGCCCTCTACGGCGTCAGTATGCGCGGCGACGGCATCACCACCGTCATCTCGCAGCGGCTCAATCGCGAGCGTGTCGCCGTCGATGCAGTCGAACCCGCAGTCGAACCCGCCGAACCGGACGTGTCGGTGCCCAGCGACACCGATTCCGCGACGTGAGGTTGCGCTACTTCTCGGGGTAGAGCTGCTCGGCGTAGGCGGGCCCGTAGTACTCGCGAAGTTCTTCCACCGTTTCGGGTGCCTGCGGAATCAACGCTTTCGTCAAGGACGCGACATCGGGAATGGAGTCCGCATCCCACGTGTCCGGCTGCCACAACTTGGACCGCATGAATGCCTTGGCGCAGTGGTGGAACACCTGCTCGATGTCGACGACGAGGCACATGATGGGTCGGTGGCCCTTGACCTGTAGTTCGTCGAAGAACGGTGCGTCGGTCACCAGCGACGCGCGACCGTTCATGCGCAGGGTGTCGCCGCGCCCCGGCACGAAGAAGTTCAGGCCGACGAACGGATTCTCGAGAATGTTGCGGTAGCCGTCCATTCGACGATTACCGGGCCGTTCGGCCAGTGCGATCGTGGCCTCGTCGATGACGTGGACCAGGCTGCCGGGCGGATCACCCTTGGGGGAGACGTCGCACCGCCCGCTCGCGTCCGAGGTTCCCATCAGGCAGAAAGGCGAGGCTGCGAGCCATTGCACGTCGAGTGGATGCAGGGTCCGGCGATCCTTGTTGGCCGCCCGGAAGCTGGGTTCGCCGAACATGGCGGTCAGTTGGTCGGCGTCGCGCACCGTGGTCCACGTCATGGCGACGATGCTATCGACACGACCCGGACGGCGGACAGTCCATTTCGGCGATGCACCACCGATGCGTTCGGTCGTGACCACCTGAGAGGATGGTCACGTGAGTAATCAAGCGTGGATCATCGTCGCGGCGATCGCTGCCGTCCTGCTCGTCGTCCTCGTCGTCGGGTTCGTTCTGTCCCGTCGCCGGAGAGTGTCCCTCAAGTCGGATGAGGCCGCCCGAATCGAGGACGCGGCCACCAAGGACAGATCCGGTGGCTACACCGCCGGCAGCGGTTTCTCGTTCAGTCAGGGCACTGCGACCGCCGAGCCCGTCCCGCCTGCCCCGAAGCCCGTCCCGCCTGCCCCGAAGCCTGTCGAGACCTTCCCGGTCGAGCCGACGCCGGTGCCACCCACCCACACTCGGGACGAGCCGGAGGTCCTCGACCCGGAGGTTCCGGTCGTCGAGCCTCAGGTGCCGGTTGTCGAGCCCGCCGAGCCGGCCGAGCCCACCGCGCCTGCGGTGCCGGAACCCGCTCCGGACGCCGAGGCACCTGCTCCTCGACTGGACACCATCGATCCGACCGAAGGTCGGTTGGACCGTCTTCGTGGACGTCTGGCTCGTTCCCAGTCCGCGGTGGGCAAGTCCCTGCTCGGATTGCTCGGCGGCGGAGACCTGGACGAGGACTCCTGGGAAGAAGTCGAGGACACGCTGCTGATCGCCGACATCGGCTCGGCCACGACGACGGAGATCATGCGCACGCTGCGCGAGCAGATGGCAGCTCGCAGTATTCGTACCGAAGCCGATGCGCGAGCCCTGCTGCGGGAAATTCTGGTGGCGCAACTGCATCCGGAGTTCGATCGTTCGATTCGCGCGCTTCCGCACGACGGCGCGCCTGCGGTGTTGTTGGTCGTCGGAGTCAACGGCACCGGCAAGACCACGACCACCGGCAAGCTCGCCCGTGTCCTGGTCGCGGACGGCCGGCGAGTGCTCCTCGGTGCGGCCGACACGTTCCGCGCTGCTGCCGCGGATCAGCTGCAGACCTGGGCCGAGCGAGTCGGTGCCGAAGTGGTGCGCGGTAAGGAAGCCGCCGACCCGGCCGCCGTTGCCTTCGACGCGGTGAGCAAGGGAATCGAGAACGGAGTCGACGTGGTGCTGGTCGACACCGCAGGTCGCCTGCACACGAAGTCCGGTCTGATGGACGAGCTGAGCAAGGTCAAACGCGTCATCGAGAAGCGGGCCCACGTCGACGACGTGCTGCTCGTTCTGGATGCGACGGTCGGCCAGAACGGACTGACTCAGGCGCGCGTCTTCGCCGAGATCGTGGACATCACCGGTGTCGTGCTGACCAAGCTCGACGGAACCGCGAAGGGCGGCATCGTTTTTCAGGTACAGCGGGAACTCGGGGTACCCGTCAAGCTCGTCGGTCTCGGCGAGGGTGCCGACGATCTGGCTCCGTTCGAGCCAGGGGCGTTCGTCGACGCACTGCTCGGTTGATCGACCTCGCCGGGGCTCCGCGAACCGGGTAAAAAGCACAAACGCCAGCACGAAACCTTTTAGCAACAGAATTCGGTCATGCGTTCACATGCCCGAAACACCCGAGTGTCACGGATGAAACTTCGTGAAACCACTCTTCTTGCGTAACGGCGCGCCAACCGGTGTGCAGGAGAATGGAGGGTGTACGTGAGTCCCGAGGATATGTTGGCCAACTCCGGCAACGCCGCGTGGATGCTGATGGCAGCATCGCTGGTACTGCTGATGACGCCGGGCTTGGCGTTCTTCTACGGCGGTATGTCGCAGTCGAAGTCCGTGTTGAACATGATGATGATGTCGTTCGGAGCTATGGCCGTCGTCTCGATCATCTACTTCTTGTGGGGATGGTCGATGTCCTACGGCACCCAGGACATCGGCGGTGTCTTCGCCAACCCGTTCGAGTTCTTCGGACTCAAGGATTCGATCACCGACGCGGACGGCAACTACATCGCCGGCGCATGGGGTTACGCCAACGTCATCGACGTAGCGTTCCAGGTCACGTTCGCCATCATCACGGTCGCCCTGATCAGCGGCTCGATCGCCGGTCGAGTCAAGTACGGCACCTGGCTCGCCTTCGCAGGAATCTGGGTCACCCTCGCGTACTTCCCGCTGGCACACATGGTCTGGGGCGGTGGACTGCTGTCGGGCTCCGAGAAGGGCTTGGCCGCAAAGATTTTCGGAACGATGGTCAACGACGACGGTGACACCGTCGCCAACGTCGCACCGATCGACTTCGCCGGTGGAACCGTCGTGCACATCAACGCCGGTATCGCAGGCCTGATCCTGGCGATCATCATCGGCAAGCGAGCCGGATTCGGCAAGGTCGCCTACCGTCCGCACAACCTCCCGTTCGTCATGCTCGGCGCAGCGCTGCTGTGGTTCGGCTGGTTCGGATTCAACGCCGGTTCGGCATTCGCCGCCGACGGCATCGCAGGCGTGGCCTGGGTCAACACCACCGCGGCCACCGCAGCGGCCATCGCAGGCTGGCTCATCACCGAGCGCATCCGCGACGGACACGCAACCAGCCTCGGTGCCGCATCGGGCATTGTCGCAGGTCTGGTCGCCATCACCCCGGCCGCCGGTGCGCTCACCCCGGTCGGAGCCATGATCCTCGGCGTCATCGCCGGCGTGCTGTCGGCTCTCGCCGTCGGACTGAAGTTCAAGTTCGGCTACGACGACTCGCTCGACGTCGTCGGCGTCCACCTGGTCGCAGGCCTGTGGGGCACCATCGGAATCGGCTTCCTCGGATCCGAGACCGGCCTGTTCTACGGTGGTGACTACAAGCAGCTCGTCGTGCAGATCGTCATCGCGTTGTTCGCATTGGTCTTCACCGCAATCGTGACCGCGGTCATCGCCTTCGCTCTGAAGCCGCTGGGCTGGCGCGTGACGGACGAGGAAGAGGCGAACGGCATCGACGAGGCCGAGCACGCCGAGACTGCATATGATTTCGCCTGACAAGGTAGAGATAGAGATGAACGCTGCACCGTACGACAACGGGCACTCGAGGTCTTGTGAAGGGAAGCAAAAATGAAGCTGATCACGGCAATCGTCAAACCGTTCACCCTGGAGGACGTCAAGACGGGGCTGGAACAGGCCGGCGTGCTCGGAATGACCGTCAGTGAGGTTCAGGGCTACGGCCGCCAGAAGGGCCACACCGAGGTCTACCGAGGTGCGGAGTACTCGGTCGATTTCGTTCCTAAGGTGCGTGTCGAGGTAGTCGTCGACGACGCCGCAGTGGAGAAGGTCGTCGAGGTCATCGTCGAAGCAGCCCGCACCGGCAAGATCGGTGACGGCAAAGTGTGGGTTTCCCCGGTGGATTCGGTCATCCGAGTCCGTACCGGAGAACGTGGCGCCGATGCGCTCTGACCCCACAGGGTCTCGGTCCGGGGGCCCCGGTTCTGGCGCACGCGCGCCAGAACCGGGGCCTTCGGTCTCTACGGGCTCCGCATCGAAGGGCACGAGCGATGCAGCTGCGGATCTCGCTCGGGCCAGAAAGCAACTGCTCGACGGCGGCACCCGCAACCGCCGCCTCGATGCGCCCTCGCTCAGGCAGGCGCTCGTCGATCTTCACGAGTTCTGGCTGACCACCAAGGGCGCAGAACTGGGCGTGAAGCCGGATTCCGGTTTCGCGATAGTCGCAGTAGGAGGTCTGGCGCGTCGCGAACTGCTGCCGTACTCCGACCTGGACTTGATTCTGTTGCACGACGATCTCGACCCCCGCATCGTGGCCGACGTCGCCGACAAGCTCTGGTATCCGTTGTGGGACGCCCACATCAAGCTCGATCACAGTGTGCGTACGGTGCCGCAGGCCCTGCAGGTTGCCGCGGCGGACATGACCGCAGCACTCGGCATGCTCGAAGCACGCCACATCGCCGGTGACGTGGAATTGAGCAACCTGTTGATCGGTGGCATACGTCGGCAGTGGCGCACCGGAATTCGCGGTCGCTTCGACGAGCTGATCGGCCAGACTCAGGGGCGCTGGGCACGAAGCGGCGAGATCGCACACCGTGCCGAACCCGACCTCAAGAGCGGCCGCGGCGGGCTGCGCGACGTGCAACTGCTCGACGCCCTCTCGATTGCTCAATTGACCGATGGCATGCCCGGGTTGGGACCCGAATCACCGGGCGGTGGTTTGGCATTCGCGCACGGGCGACTTCTCGACGTGCGAACCGAACTGCACCGGGTGGCCGGTCGTGCCCGAGATCAGCTGCGTGCGCAGGACGCCGACGAGATCGGTGCTGCGCTTCGCATCGGCGATCGGTTCGATCTCGCTCGTGTGCTCAGCGATTCGGCACGCACCATCAGCTACTCGGTCGATGTGGGTTTGCGTACCGCCGGCAATTCGCTTCCACGACGCGGTCTTTCGCGTCTGCGTCGCGTACCCGTTCGCCGTCCGCTGGACGAGGGAGTCGTCGAGCACGCGGGTGAGGTGGTGCTGGCACGCGATGCACGACCGAACAAGGATCCGGGTCTGATCATGCGGGTTGCGGCAGCGTCGGCTCAGACCGGCATGCCGATGTCTGCCTCCACGCTCAACCGTCTGTCCGACAGCGCCCCCGAACTCCGTGAGCCGTGGCCCAAGGAAGCACTCAACGATCTGTTGGTGCTGCTGGGATCCGGCCGCAAGGCCATCGCGGCCATCGAGGCGCTCGATCGAACCGGATTGTGGGGCAGGCTGATTCCGGAATGGGGTGCGGTTCGAGATCTGCCGCCTCGAGATGCGGTGCACACCTGGACGGTGGATCGACACCTGGTAGAAACTGCCGCGTACGCAAGTGCATTGACCACACGCGTCGCTCGTCCCGATCTGCTGGTGCTCGGCGCGCTCGTCCACGACATCGGAAAGGGACGCGGCGGCGACCACAGCGTCGTCGGTGCCGATCTCGCCGTTCAGATCGGTAACCGGCTCGGCTTGTGGCCCTCCGACGTGGCCCTGCTGACGGCAATGGTCCGCTATCACCTTTTGCTGCCGGAGACTGCCACCCGGCGCGATCTGGACGACCCGGCAACCGTGCAGACCGTCGTGGATGCGCTCGGTGCGGACACCGTTCTGCTGGAGCTTCTGCATGCACTCGCCGAGGCGGACTCTCTCGCGACCGGACCCGGGGTGTGGGGGGACTGGAAGGCGTCGCTGATCCGTGAACTCGTTCGTCGTTGTCGGCTGGTGATGGCGGGAGAGACTCTGCCGTCGCCGGATCCGCTCGACCCGGCGCACATCGAGTTGGCCTCGCGCGGGGGAGTGCACGTCGACATCACGCCCACCGACGGTCTGCACACCTTCGTCGTGACCGTGGTTGCACCCGACACTCCAGGACTGCTGTCCGACGCGGCCGGAGTGCTGGCACTGCATTCCTTGCGGGTGCTGTCGGCCTCGCTCGGCAGTCACGACGGTTCGGCGATCAACTCGTTCGATGTCGCACCCTTGTTCGGTGCTCCGCCGCAGGCGGGGTTGATCCGGCAGGAGATCATCCGTGCGCAGGCGGGCGAGCTCGACCTCGTCGCCGTGCTCGACGCGAAGGAACGAGACGCCCGCGTCGAGACCTCGGACGAGGACGGCGAGGATTCGGCTGTGCCGGTCCTGTACGCCCAGGCTCCGCCTCGGGTGCTGTGGTTCGACGACAACGAACCGGGTCAGGTCGTGCTCGAACTGCGAGCCGAGGACCGCCTCGGCCTGCTGTGTCGGTTGGCGAGCGCAATCGAGCAGCAGGGATTCGATATTCGCTGGGCGCGGGTATCGACGCTGGGTAGTTCTGTGGTCGATTCCTTCTGCATCGACTTGGCCGGTGCGGACAGTCGGGCTGTGCGCGAGGATCTCGAACGCGCGCTCCTCGCCGTCGTGCCATCGCCGGAACCGCCCAAACCCCCGGAAAAGCCCGAGGGCACTTGACCGTTGGTCGGAAGTTCGTCGGAAACCGACATGCCGTGGTGACATTTCACGAACTTCCGGCCGATGGGTTTACCCCCGAGACCGATTTGTTATGTTCGTCACCTGACGCAGCAGGCCCTTCGGGCCGAACTGCCGGCTCCGCTGCTCGAACGTCTCGTCGTTCCTGCAGGCTCCAATTCTGACATTTCGAGAGGCGCGCACTGTGGGATCACACCGACGGTCGAACATCTACGTACCGGCCGAGACGGCATCGGGTACGCCCGGTGGCAAGCATCGCGCCGCGGAGGAAGTTCAGGACACCGGCAGGCGTGCGGCCACCATCGTCGCCGCAACCGGTGCCATCGTCGTCGGCGCGACCACCATGGGCGCGGGCACCGCAGGCGCGGCACCCGTCCCGGAACCGCCCGCGGCCGGATTCCCCTTCGCCGTCCCGGAGGGTGTGCTGCCTGCCGGATTCGAGCTGCCCCAGTTCGTGCCACCGCAGTTCGAGTTGCCGCAGTTCGCGCCGCCTTTCGGTGCGCCGCCGCAGGCCGCACCGGACCTTGCTCCGGCCCCACAGACCGATCCTTCGGCAGTCCCGTCGGACGCCGCGACACAGGCACCGACTCCGGGACCGCTCGCCGCTCTCGGCCCCGAGGTGGACGCCGCGGCCCAGCAGTGGCTCGACGACGTAGGACTCGGTGGAACGGGTTCCGGGCCGGCGTCGCCGCTCGAGAGTTTGCGTTCGTTGAAGAAGGCGACGGTCCAGCCCGTCGCCGGAGTGTTGACGTCGAACTTCGGTTCGCGGTGGGGCACTCAGCACAGCGGACTGGACATCGCCGCCCCGATCGGCACGCCCATCTACGCTGCAGCCGACGGCACGGTGTCCGATGCGGGACCGGCGTCAGGTTTCGGACTCTGGGTCAAGGTTCTGCACGACGACGGCACCGAGACCATCTACGGTCACGTCAACGACTTCTCGGTGCAGCCCGGTCAGCGGGTCACAGCCGGAGAACAGATCGCAACTGTGGGCAATCGCGGTCAGTCGACCGGCCCGCACCTGCATTTCGAGGTGCACGATCCCGCCGGCGTCAAAGTCGATCCCGCACAGTGGCTCTCCACCCGCGGCGTCGCTGTGACGTGGAGCGATTCGGCAAGCAAGGCCTGACCGGTCGCACCGCACCGAACGGACTCACTGCCCGACGCCCTGAGCGAGGATAAGGTGGGCTGGCGTTAGTCTGGTGACAACGCCGGACTCGGTCTGGTGACAGTGCCGGACTCGGCTCGTTTTCGGTGATCGGCTAGCTCAGGAGTGCAATCGGTGTTCGAATCCCTTTCCGACAGGTTGACCGGGACTCTCAAGGACCTGCGTGGCAAAGGTCGACTGTCCGGTGCGGATATCGACGCCACAGCCCGCGAGATCCGACTGGCCCTGCTCGAGGCGGACGTGGCGTTGCCCGTCGTGCGGGAGTTCATCAACCGCATCAAGGTCCGCGCCAAGGGTGCCGAAGTATCGGGCGCACTCAACCCGGCTCAGCAGGTCGTCAAGATCGTCAACGAGGAACTGGTCGGCATCCTCGGCGGCGAAACACGCAGACTGGTGTTCGCCAAGAACCCGCCCACCGTCATCATGCTGGCCGGCCTGCAGGGTTCCGGTAAGACGACCTTGGCGGGCAAGCTCGCCAAGTGGCTCAAGGGTCAGGGTCACACCCCGCTTCTCGTCGCCTGTGACCTGCAACGTCCCGGTGCCGTCAGCCAGCTCCAGATCGTTGGCGAACGGGCAGGCGCGGCAGTCTTCGCCCCGCACCCGGGCACGTCCATCGGCGGTGGCGAGAACGCGCTCGGCGTGTCGGCCGCGGACCCGGTCGAGGTGGCCCGCGCCGGAGTGGCCGAGGCTCGCAGCAAGCAGTACGACGTGGTCATCGTCGACACCGCAGGCCGTCTCGGTATCGACACCGAGCTGATGAGCCAGGCCGCCGGGATTCGCGACGCGGTCGAGCCGGACGAAACCTTGTTCGTTCTCGACGCCATGGTCGGCCAGGACGCCGTCAGTACCGCCGAGGCGTTCCGCGACGGAGTCGGCTTCACCGGTGTCGTGCTGACCAAGCTCGACGGCGATGCCCGCGGCGGCGCAGCACTGAGCGTGCGCGAGGTGACCGGGCAGCCCATCATGTTCGCGTCGACCGGCGAGAAGCTCGAAGATTTCGACGTCTTCCACCCCGACCGCATGGCCAGTCGCATCCTCGGCATGGGCGACGTGCTCAGCCTCATCGAGCAGGCCGAGCAGCACTTCGACGCCGAGCAGGCCGAGGCCACCGCCAACAAGATCGGCTCCGGCCAGCTCACGCTCGACGACTTCCTCGAGCAGATGATGGCCGTTCGCAAGATGGGGCCCATCGGAAATCTGTTGGGGATGTTGCCCGGCGCGGGCCAGATGAAAGAACTGGCCAATGTCGACGAGAAGCAACTCGACCGGGTGCAGGCGATTATTCGCGGCATGACGCCGCAGGAGCGCACCGATCCGAAGATCATCAATGCCTCTCGACGGCTGCGGATCGCGAACGGCTCGGGCGTGAAGGTCTCCGACGTCAACCAATTGGTCGATCGGTTCTTCGAGGCACGCAAGATGATGTCGGCGATGGCCGGTCGGATGGGCATGCCGGGTGCGCGAAAGCAGGTGCGCAACAACAAGAAGGGCAAGAAAGGCAAGAAGGGTGCTCGCGGGCCCACACAGCCGAAGATCCGCGGCGGGTTCCCCGGAATGCCTGGTGGAATGCCTGCCGGAATGCCCGACCTGTCGTCGATGCCCAAGGGCCTCGATCAATTGCCGCCGGGACTCGAGGGAATCGATCTCTCGCAGCTGAAGCTGCCGAAGAAGTAAGCGGGCCTGCGGTGTCGGCATTGCGGGTGCGGGGACGCGGGCTGCCGAACGAGTCCCCGATCGACCTGTGGATCGACGGCGGCGTCCTGTCCACGGAGCCCATCGCCGATGCCGACTTCATCCACGACGGCGGGTGGATACTGCCCGGGCTCGTCGACGCGCACTGTCATGTCGGCATCGAGTACGGCGGAGGACACACCGACCTGGCCGGGTCGATCGCGCAGGCCGAGACCGAACGAGGCGTCGGGGCTCTGCTGCTGCGTGACGCGGGATCTCCGGTCGACACGCGGGCGTTGGACGACCACGACGATCTGCCACGCATCATCAGGGCGGGGCGGCACATCGCCTCCCCGAAGCGATACATCCCTGGCCTGGCGATCGACATCGAGGACGAATCACAACTTCCCGATGCGGTCGCGCAACAAGCGCGATTCGGTGACGGGTGGGTCAAGCTCGTCGGTGACTGGATCGACCGCTCGGTGGGAGACCTCCGACCCCTCTGGAACGACGCGATCCTCGTCGACGCCATTGCCGCGGCCCATGCGGAAGGGGCACGCGTCACCGCGCACGTCTTCGGGGAAGACGCGCTCCCCGGACTGATCGCGGCAGGCATCGACTGCATCGAACACGGCACCGGCCTGACCGACGAGACCATCGAGATGATGGTCCAGCACGGGACAGCGTTGGTGCCGACGTTGATCAACATCGAGACCTTTCCCGGCATCGCGGACTCGGCCACCCGCTACCCGGTCTACGCCCGGCATATGCGCGCGTTGCATGCGCGAGTCGGCGATACCGTCGGCCGTGCCCACGACGCAGGTATCCCGATCTTCGCCGGAACCGACGCCGGCGGATCCATCGCGCACGGCCGGATCGCCGACGAGGTGGACGCTCTGGGACGCGTCGGATTGTCACCGACCGATGCGCTCGGTGCTGCTTGCTGGGACGCCCGGTCGTGGCTGGGGCGAGGCGGGCTCGAGCACGGTGCGCCCGCCGATCTCGTCGTGTACTCCGACGACCCGCGCGGGGGAGCGGACGTGTTGTCCAACCCCGAGCTGGTGATTCTGCGCGGCCGCGTGACCGATCGTCGCGGACGCGCCGCGAGTGGATCGGGATACGGCGATGGTTGATCCGCGGCAAGGCCCGGACCGATTCGATGCCGACCAGTTCGGCCGCACACCAGGAGGCGCGGGGGAATTCGACGTGAACCGGCCCAGCTGGGCGGGAATGGCACCGATGAATCACGTGCAACAGCAGGGCTCGGGACTGTCCGAGACATACTGGCGTGCCGAAGCAGCGGCTGCGGAGCGCAGACCCGGCCAACGGTGGGGACTGCCGGCGGCCGCCCTCGTGCTCGGCCTCAATCTTGCCGGGTTCCTGCTCCTCGGCCTGGTCGTGTCCTCGGAGTCCTCGCCGCTGTTCGTCGTGGGGATCATGATCCCGAGCCTGCTCGCCGCAGGACTGGCGGTGGCGGTCACGATGTCGAGGGGCAACGGCCCCGTCGTCGACTTCGGGCTCCCGAGATCCGTTCACGAACTCGTCGGTCATATCCGATCCGGTCTGGCCTGGGGTGGAGTCGCCCTCGTCGGTGGAGTGCTGCTCGCACTCGTGCTGCTCTCGCGTATCGATTTTCAGGATCAGGCACCGCTGGGCGGTATGGCAGACATCGCCATGGGGTGGAAAGTCGTTTTCGCGGTGTGGATTTGGATCGGCGCACCGATCTGCGAAGAAACGATGTTCCGCGGCATGTTGTGGGGAGCTCTCGAAAAACGCACTCGACCCATGCCGATGGCGTGGCTGGGCAACCGCTGGGTGGTACTGGTGATCACGGCGGTGATGTTCGCGATCTGGCACCGAGAATGGTGGCGCTTCGTCGTCCTGCTGTGGGGAGGACTCGCCATCGGCATCGCGAGAATGAGAAGCGGCTCGATCGTCGCGTCGACCACGGCCCACTCCGTCAACAACACCTTTCCGGCTTTGGTGATTCTGCTGGCCTGACCGGGCGATTGAGGGTATCGGGTGGTCGTCTGGCAGAATGGACCGCTGTTCGCCCGTCTCCGGTTACGTACCGCGCGGCGGTCACGACAACTCCAACGCAAAACCGGGTTCGCATGCCGTGCGAACCGCTGAATTGCGCAGTGACCACTCCTCGAAAGGCTTCACCAGAACATGGCCGTCAAGATCAAGCTCATGCGTATCGGCAAGATCCGCACCCCGCATTACCGCGTCGTCATTTCCGACGCCCGCACCCGCCGTAACGGCCGTGCAATCGAGACCATCGGGACGTACGAGCCCAAGCAGGACCCCAGCGTCATCGAGATCAACTCCGAGCGTGCGCAGTACTGGCTGGGCGTCGGCGCGCAGCCGACCGAGCCCGTCGAGGCACTGCTGAAGATCACCGGCGACTGGCAGAAGTTCAAGGGTCTGCCCGGCACCGAGGGCACCCTCCGCGTCGCCGAGCCCAAGCCGTCGAAGCTCGACCTCTTCAACGCTGCGCTGGCGCAGGCGGATTCCGAGCCCCAGGGCGAGGCCACCACCGCCAAGAAGAAGAAGGCGCCGAAGTCGGACGATTCCGCTGCCGCGGAGACCACCGACGCTGCAGCAACCGAGACGGCAGACGCGCCGGCCGCCGAGGCTGCTGAGAAGTGAGTGCCGTTGTCGCCGATGCCGTCGAACACCTCGTTCGCGGCATCGTCGCCAATCCCGATGACGTTCGCGTCGAGATGATCACCGGCCGTCGTGGTCGCACCGTGGAAGTTCACGTGCACCCCGACGACCTGGGCAAGGTCATCGGACGCGGTGGTCGCACCGCTACGGCGCTGCGCACTCTCGTCTCCGGAATCGGTGGTCGCGGCATCCGTGTCGACGTCGTCGACACGGACCAATAGGTCACGTAACCCATCATGGAGCTGGTCATCGGTCGTGTCGCCAAGTCGCACGGCATCAAAGGTGAAGTGGTTGTCGAGGTTCGCACCGACGACCCCGACGACAGATTCGCCGTCGGCACTGTTCTGCGTGGCCGCAAGCCACGATCGAATGCACAGCCCGTGACACACACGGTGGACGCCGTCCGGGAACACTCCGGGCGGCTTCTGCTGCGTCTGAACGGCATCGACGACAAGACCGCAGCGGACGAATTGCGCGGGATTCTCTTCGTCGTCGAATCCACCGATCTCCCGCCGTCCGACGATCCGGACGAGTTCTACGATCACGAACTCGAAGGCCTCACCGTCGTACTGACCGACGGTTCCGTCGTCGGTACCGTCCGTGAGGTCCTGCACTCGGCAGCAGGCGAACTGCTGTCCATCACGCCGAGTTCTGACGAGGAATCCGGTCGTTCCGAGATACTCGTACCCTTCGTCTCGGCCATCGTGACCTCTGTGTCGTTGGCAGACAGGACAATCGAGATCGATCCGCCCGAGGGCTTGCTGGATCCGGAGTAGTTCGTGCGCCTCGACGTCGTCACCATCTTCCCGGAATACCTCACCCCACTGCGTACTGCTCTGCTCGGTAAGGCGATCGATCGCGGGCTGGTATCGGTGGACGTTCACGACCTGCGCTCCTGGACCCACGACGTGCACAAGGCCGTCGACGATTCCCCGTACGGCGGCGGGCCGGGAATGGTCATGAAGCCGACCGTCTGGGGTGACGCACTCGACCACGTGCTGACCGACGAGTCGCTCCTCGTCGTCCCCACTCCCGCAGGGGTGCCGTTCACACAACGTACGGCGGAAAGATGGTCCACCGAACAGCATCTCGTGTTCGCGTGCGGTCGCTACGAAGGCATCGATCAACGCGTGTTCGACGACGCCGCACGCCGCGTTCGGGTCGAGGAAGTCAGCATCGGAGACTACGTTCTCATCGGCGGCGAGGCGGCAGTACTGGTCATGGCCGAGGCCGTCGTCAGATTGATGCCGGGCGTACTCGGCAATCAGCAGTCGCACCAAGAGGATTCGTTCTCCGATGGGCTGCTGGAGGGTCCGAGTTACACCCGGCCGGCCCGATGGCGAGAACTCGACGTCCCCGAGATTCTGTTGTCCGGCGACCACGCGAAGATCGCCGCCTGGCGTCGAGAACAATCTCTGCGCAGAACAGCGGACCGACGCCCGGATCTACTGACGGACTGACGTTTTCAGCTGATTCTGCCGTCGGGGAACAACATCGACACGAAGCCGGTCAGGGTGTCCCGTGCGTGCAGTGCGCTGGCGTCGTCGCTCACGTCGACGACGGCTGTGTCCGGATAACTTTCCATGTCGTCGGCGTAGAAGATGTCTTCACGGGACGACAGGGCCAGTACGTAGCGATTGTCCGCGCCGATGGTTCCCGTCGACAGATGGACCCACCGATCGGACACGCAGCACATCCAGCCCTGCTTGACTGCATGCACGGTCTCGCCCGGTAAGCCGTCGACGATCCCGAAGTGTTGCTTGTAGCCGTCGGCAGCTACGGGGGCCGAGCGTCGCAGCATTCCGATGATGATGTCGGTCGACGCGGTGGTCAGACCGCCGCTGCCGTTCAGCAGCCCGGCGTAGTAGCCGACCAGGTCGCTGGGAGTCGTTTCCGTGTTGTACCACTGGTCGTCGCCGGGAGCGTCGGTGTTCCTCAGGGCATATCGCGCCGCGACTGCGCGGACGATCTCGGACGAACCGTATCGATACCAGAGCGTGTATGCGGCATTGTCGTCGGAGAACTCGAGCATGCTGGTCATCGTGGCCAGCTCGTCGGCGGAGACGGGGCGGTTCTGCGACTGCGCCTCGAACATCACCTCGTCGGCAATGAAGAGCTTGGAGACCGACGCCGTTTCGATCGGCTCGTCGGCATCGCTGCTGTAGTAGGAACCGGTCTCTCGATCCAGCAACGCGAAATTCACATCGGCACCGCGGGCTCGCGCCGATTCCACCGCCATCGGAATACGCGCTTCCAGGGCCACGCCGTCGACCTTCTGGATATCCGGGAACGGTGATGCCGATGTCTCGGCCGAATCCCTGCCACCGGGATCGCCGGCTTGATCATCGGGCGGTACGGAGCACGCGCTCAGGACCAACAGTGCGGCGCAGGTGGCGGTCAGTAACCGAGCCCCCCTGACCATCTACAGAACTCTCCCGCACATAGAACCGCTGACCGACCTGTCCCACACTAGCGGTAGGGTCCATCGCCGTGACCACTGCTCTGAAATCTGTGAACAAGCGCATAGCCGAAGAACTCGATGTTCGCGAAGAACAGGTTCGTGCCGCTGTAGAACTCCTCGACGGCGGGTCCACGGTCCCGTTCATCGCGCGCTACCGCAAGGAGGTCACCGGCACACTCGACGACGCGCAATTGCGCCAACTCGACGAGCGACTTCGATACCTCCGAGAACTCGACGAGCGGCGAGATGCCGTCATCGAATCGATTCGTTCGCAGGGCAAACTCGACGACGCGCTCGAACAGTCGCTGATGCTGGCCGAGACCAAGGCCCGCGTCGAGGACATCTACCTGCCGTTCAAGCCCAAGCGTCGGACGAAGGCACAGATTGCGCGCGAGGCCGGCCACGAACCCGTCGCAGACGCGCTGTTCACCGATCCGTCCACCGACCCGGCGCAGTTCGATCAGGAGCAGCTCGACGGGGCACGAGCAATTCTCGTCGAGCGTTTCGCCGAGGATGCCGACCTGGTGGGTGAGCTGCGTGAACTGATGTGGACCTCCGGCAAGCTGGTCGCCACCGTGCGCAAGGGAAAAGAGGAGGAAGGCGCGAAATTCTCGGACTACTTCGAGTTCTCCGAACCGTTCACGAGCCTGCCCTCGCATCGCATCCTCGCGACGCTACGCGGTGAGAAGGAAGAGATTCTGTCCCTCGGGTTCGAACCGGAGCGGGACGAGCCGACTCCCGGTGTGCCCAGTGTCTACGAGGGGCGTATCGCCACCAAGTTCGGAATCGCAGATCGCGGCCGCCCGGCCGACAAGTGGCTGCTCGATACCGTTCGCTGGGCATGGCGCACAAAGATGCTGGTCACCGTCTCACTCGATACGCGCATGAGACTGCGCCAGTCGGCCGAGAAGGACGCCGTGGACGTGTTCGCGAGTAACCTCAAAGATCTGTTGTTGGCCGCACCCGCCGGAAACCGCACCACGATGGGACTCGACCCGGGCTTTCGTACCGGAACCAAGGTGGCGATCGTCGACGCCACCGGCAAGGTCGTCGACTACGACACGATCTATCCCCACAAGCCGCAGGGCAAGTGGGACCAGGCGGTGGCCACACTCGCCGGGCTCGCGGCCAAGCACAAGGTGGAGCTCATCGCCATCGGAAACGGTACGGCGTCACGCGAAACCGATTCTCTGGCAGCAGAATTGATTGCAAAATTCCCGGCGGCGAATTTGACCAAGGTGGTGGTGTCCGAGGCGGGTGCCTCGGTCTACTCGGCGTCGGCGTACGCCTCGAGTGAGCTGCCCGAACTCGACGTCTCCATCCGCGGCGCGGTCTCGATCGCTCGCAGGCTGCAGGATCCGTTGGCCGAGCTGGTCAAGATCGACCCCAAGTCCATCGGTGTCGGCCAGTACCAGCACGACATCTCCGAAACTCTGCTCGCCCGTTCTCTCGGGGCCGTGGTCGAGGATGCGGTGAACGCGGTGGGTGTCGACGTCAACACAGCGTCGGTACCCTTGCTGTCGAGGGTCTCCGGTATCGCCGGTTCGCTCGCCGAGAGCATCGTGGCGCACCGCGACCAGAACGGTCCGTTCGCCAGCCGCAGCACCCTCAAGGACGTACCGCGCTTGGGGCCCAAGGCTTTCGAGCAGTGCGCCGGGTTCCTGCGCATCTCCGGGGGAGAGGATCCACTCGACCGCTCCAGCGTGCACCCGGAGGCCTATCCCGTCGTGCGCCGCATCGTCGACAAGGCGGGTGTGGGCGTGCGCGAGGTGGTGGGCAACACCGCACTCCTGCGCCGCCTCGATCCCGCCGAATTCGTCGACGAACGATTCGGGTTGCCCACCGTCACCGACATCATCTCCGAGCTGGAGAAGCCTGGACGCGATCCGCGTCCGGAGTTCAAGACCGCTACTTTCGCAGCCGGTATCGAGAAGGTCGCCGACCTGAAGCCGGGGATGACGCTCGAAGGTGTCGTGACCAACGTGGCGGCGTTCGGTGCTTTCATCGACGTCGGCGTGCATCAGGACGGACTCGTTCACGTCTCTGCGATGTCGCACAACTTCGTCAAGGACCCGCGTGAGGTCGTCAAATCCGGAGATGTGGTGCGGGTCAAGGTGATGGAGGTCGACATCCCACGTCAGCGCATCGGCCTGAGTCTGCGGTTGGACGACGAACCCGGTGCCAGCGGTGGCAAGGACGCACCTCGTAAGCAGCAGGGTGACCGCTCCCGCGGTACGTCCTCGAGCAAGGGCAACGGCCGTCAGAGCAATGGCGGCCAGGGCAACCGCCCGCAACGCGACCGACGCGGCGGTGGCCCCGCAGCGACACCTGCGGCAGGTTCCATGGCCGACGCGTTGCGCAAAGCGGGCTTCGGGAAGTAGCGCTCGGACTTTCCCGGTCGATGCCGACCCCGGCGGCGACGAACGAGAATAGGCTGATTCGGCGATAGCCGTTGTTTCGGGCGTGCGGCGGGAAGGACGTGGAGCGCGTGAGGTGGTTGGAGCACGGTGTCGTCGAGCACGGCCGCCTTCCGTTGCTCTGCTTCCTGCTCGGCCTACTCGTGGGATTTCTGCTGATTCGCCTGAGCGTCAGAATGATTCGCGCAGATGTGAAGTGGTGGCCTGGCAACATCACCCCTGGCGGTCAGCACATTCACCATGTCGTGTTCGGAATCGTGCTGATGCTGTTGGCGGGGATCGGCCTCATCGCGGTGTACGTGGACGGGTCGCAGACCATCGGTGCCGTGCTGGCGGCGATCTTCGGCAGCGGTGCTGCCCTCGTGCTCGACGAATTTGCACTCATCTTCTATCTCCGCGACGTCTACTGGTCCGAGCAGGGCCGAACATCCGTCGATGCGGTATTCGCAGCCGTCGCCTTCACCGGGTTCCTGCTACTGGGACTTCACCCGTTGGAGCTGCTCAGCCCCGCCGATTTCCGGGCCGATCCCGATCCCTGGGTTCGCGGAACACTCGGTGTGCTGGCACTGCTCAACCTGAGTCTGTGCGTCGTCGTGCTGCTCAAGGGCAAGATCTGGACCGGGCTGATCGGGCTGTTCGTTCTGCCCATCCTCATTCTGGCCGCGGTCCGACTCAGCAGGCCGAGTGCACCCTGGGCGAGGTGGCGCTACACGAGCAGACCGAAGAAGATGGAGCGTGCGCTGCGGCGAGAGAAGAAGTGGCGCAGGCCGTTGATACGGGCCAAGATCTACCTGCAGGATGCGATCGCGGGCAAGCCCAGCATTGTTCACGCGGTCGAGGCCACCGAGGACGAGCTCGCGCGGACCGTCGTGCCTGCACCCCAGGCCGGAACCGTGGCCCAGTCCTCGGTCGGGGCGATTTCCTCGAACGCCTGACGGTCTGGCACAATAGGCGGGTTGCCTCTCGCGAGGCACACACCTCACTCGGAGTACGAACCAGTTGTGCCGCCCCGGTGGCGAGCCGCTCGGTTCCTCTGCTCAAGCGCAGAACGCAAGGATGGCACAACCGATGAACACCCTGGACTTTCTCGACAATCAGTCGCTGCGTAGCGACATCCCCGATTTCCGCCCCGGCGACACGCTGAATGTGCACGTCAAGGTTATCGAAGGCTCGAAAGAGCGTATTCAGATCTTCAAGGGCGTCGTGATTCGACGTCAGGGCGGTGGCGTTCGTGAGACGTTCACCGTTCGTAAGGTGTCGTTCGGCGTCGGCGTGGAGCGCACTTTCCCGGTGCACAGCCCCAACATCGCGCAGTTCGAGGTCCTCACTCGCGGCGACGTTCGTCGCGCGAAGCTGTACTACCTCCGCGATCTGCGTGGCAAGGCCGCCAAGATCAAAGAAAAGCGCTGACCCGGTCGTATCGACCGCTTCGAGCAGCAACCATGCCGCGTCACCGAACATCGGTGACGCGGCATGGTGCGTTGGAGCCACCGCCCTGATGTTTCGGACGTACCGGTACTAGCGATACTCGGTGAAAACGCCGCAGGCGCGGACCGACCGGCCCGCGGGCGACGGTTCCGGCTAACCTGTCCAGGTGACGCAGTCCCCACAGGATCCGACCCCACAGGGTTCGACGAACGAGCCCGACGACGAGTCTCCCCGGAACAAGCGTGCGGATCGCAAGCAGCGGTCCTTCTGGCGCGAACTTCCCATCCTCATTCTGGTAGCTCTCGTGCTGAGTTTTCTGCTTCAGACGTTCGTCGCCCGGGTCTATCTCATCCCATCCGAATCCATGGAACCGACACTGCACGGCTGCGCCGGCTGCACCGGGGACCGCATCGTCGTGGAGAAGATCGGCTATCGATTCGGCGATCCGAAGCCCGGCGATATCGTCGTGTTCCGCGGCCCCGATTCCTGGAACGACGAATTCGTCTCGCAGCGCTCCGACAATTCGGTCATCCGCGGGGCCCAGGAAGTGGGCTCTTTGATCGGAGTCGTCGCTCCGGACGAGAACGATCTGGTCAAACGCGTCATTGCCACCGGCGGTCAGACGGTCGAGTGCTGTGACGCTCAGGGACGGGTGCTCGTGGACGGAAAGCCGTTGGACGAGCCGTACATACAGATGGATTTCCCGTTCGTTCCGGACACGATGACCTGCGAGACCGAATTGAAGTCGGGCCGGTGCTTCGACCCTGTCACGGTGCCCGAGGGCAACATCTGGGTCATGGGCGACAATCGCAGCAATTCGCGAGACTCGCGGTATCACGTCACCGACGAGTTCACCGGCACCGTTCCGCTGGACAACGTGATAGGTAAGGCCGTGGCCATCGCGTTGCCGCCATCGCGAACCGGCCTCCTGGACTCGCCGGACATTCAGGGTCGATGACGGCACGTCCTCGTCCCGCGCCTCGTGCGCGCGCATCTCTGAGCCGCTCGTCGTGGCCGCCGCGTCCCATCATCAGGAGGGCGGCGGGGCTGCGGACCATGGAATCGGCACTCGAACGCAACGGGCTCGGTCCGGTTGCGGGTGTCGACGAAGCAGGCAGGGGAGCCTGCGCGGGGCCGTTGACGGTCGCGGCGTGCATTCTGGGATCCCGGGCGCACACTGCCCTTGCGGACCTCGACGATTCCAAGAAGCTGACCGAGCGTCGCCGGGAGGAGCTCTTTCCCCGGATCAAAAAATTGGCACTGGCATGGAGTGTGGTGTTCGTCGACGCGGCCGAGGTCGACCGAATCGGGGTGCACGTGGCGAACATCGAGGGAATGCGCCGCGCGGTGGCGGGCCTGGGCCTCACTCCCGGGTATGTCCTCACCGACGGCTTTCGGGTTCCCGGACTTCCGGTGCCGTCTCTACCCGTCATCGGAGGGGACGCCACAGCTGCCTGCATCGCTGCGGCCAGTGTGCTGGCCAAGGTGTCCAGAGACCGGTTGATGGTGCAGATGGACACCGACATTCCCGGCTACGGATTCGCCGTGCACAAGGGGTACAGCACACGTGCTCATTCGACCGCGATGACCACGCTCGGCCCGAGCCGGGAGCATCGAATGTCCTATGCCAACGTGGCTGCCGCGGCAGCCGGTCGCTCGCGTAGCGAGGTCGACGCGCTGGGGCGAATGGACTGCACCGACGACGGTGCGCCATGATTGAATTTCACGCCCGACTGGAGGATGAAAGAGACCGATGAGTGCCGAAGATCTCGAAAAGTACGAAACCGAGATGGAGCTCTCGCTGTACCGCGAGTATCGGGACATCGTCGGACAGTTCAACTATGTCGTCGAAACCGAGCGTCGTTTCTATCTCGCGAACTCCGTCGAACTCATTCCGCACAATGCCGACGGTGAGATCTACTTCGAATTGCGGATGTCCGACTCGTGGGTATGGGACATGTACAGACCGGCTCGTTTCGTCAAGCACGTGCGGGTGATCACGTTCAAGGACGTCAACATCGAAGAGCTGGACAAACCGGATCTGCGTCTCCCCGAATAGTCCTACCCGGGTCGGATCGGCAGGTGTGCCCGGTGCCTGACGGGCGCACCTGGACGGTTCCGCTCGGCGGATTCCCCGTGTGAAGTGTTCCGAAGCGCACCGATCAGCGAAAAGCTGGACAACCGACCGAATAATTCCGCGTGTGCTGTTTCGGGCTGAGGACCGTTGCCGTGTTACGTCGAGCGCGGGAGAATCGTCGAAATGTGAACGCCGAATTCTGTTGTCTCACATAGTATTTCGATTTAATGATGCAAATAGCTTCCGGTATTCACACGTTTTCGTACCGAATGTTTTCGACCCTACGTCGATGTGAACATCGTTGGGTCTTTGCCTCGGTCCGATAATCGGTGGTAGAACTTGAATTACCACATTCTCCCAGACGCGTAAGAGGTACGAGATGGCACGCAAGACGCTTGTCCAGATGATCGACGATGTCGACGGCTCGGTAATCAAAGAAGGCCAGGGGGAGTCGATCGAATTCGGTATCGGTGGAAACCAGTACCGCATCGACTTGAATCTCAAGCATGCGAACGAACTGCACGAGCAGCTGGCTTTCTGGATCGAGCACGCCGAGAAGATTTCCGGTCGCCGCCCCCGCAAGACCGGTGCCGCGCCTGCACCGGCTCGAGGAAAGGTCGATCTGCAGGACATCAGAGCGTGGGCTCGCGAGAACGGCCACGAGGTCAGCGCCCGAGGTCGAATCAGCCAGGAAGTTCAGGCCGCCTACGAGGCTGCGCACTGACCGCCTCCCAGCCTTGATATGTCCGCTGTCTTCGGTCAGCGGTAGTTCGGTCATCGAATTCGATTACCAATTCCGTGCTTCAGCTCCGTCCGTGCAGTAATCCGGACGGAGCTTTTGCATGTTCGAACCATTTGTCGGGCGATCGACAGGGCATGAACGCCGGTAAGCACACAGGTACGACAAAACAGGTGTGTCGGCCCTGCGATTCGACGGTTCTCTCCACAGGATTGCGCGTGTCCACAGGGCAATGCGGCACCTGCACTTTCTCGGAATCACCTCCTTTCGGTCGTGTCACCGTCATGGCGACCGGATCCGGCCGTGCTGTGCGGCCGCAGAGTGGAGGAATTCGACATGCCGACCAATCAAGAACTCGGGGCCCGCGGTGAGGACCTTGCTGCACGCCATCTCGAGCACATCGGCCTGGAGGTGATCGAGCGGAATTGGCGGCATCGTTCGGGGGAGCTCGACATCATTGCGCGCGAGGGCGAGACGATGGTGTTCGTCGAAGTCAAAACGCGTTCGGGAATCGGTTACGGAACGCCGGCGGAAGCGGTGACGTACACCAAGCAGACTCGGATCAGAGGATTGGCGTTGCAGTGGCTTTCGCTTCGCGGAGGGCCGTGGGTCCACATCCGATTCGACGTGATCGCCATCGTGATCGGTCGCGGTGACGACCCTGTTCTCACTCACGTCAGGGCGGCGTTCTGATGCCCCTGGGACGAGCCCATTCGGTGGCGGTCAACGGCGTCGACGGAGTGTTGGTGGAGATCGAAGCCGATATCGGTCAGGGTCTTCCGGGGACCCATCTGGTGGGACTGCCCGATACCGCGCTGAACGAATCGCGTGATCGTGTCAAGGCCGCGGTGAAGAATTCGGGTGGTACCTGGCCGGACAGTCGAGTGATTCTCGCGTTGTCTCCGGCGACGTTGCCCAAGGGTGGCTCGGTGTACGACCTGGCGTTGGCATTGTCGGTCCTCGACGCCGCCAAGGCCATTCCGCGGGGAAGCCTGTCGGAGACGGTGTTTCTGGGTGAGTTGGCTCTGGACGGCAGGTTGCGTGCGGTCCGCGGGGTACTGCCCGGAGTGCTCGCGGTGAAGGCGGCGGGGTGGCAGCGGGTGGTGGTGCCGAGTCGGTGTCTGCCCGAAGCGGGTCTGGTTGACGGTATCGAGGTGTTGGGTGCCGATTGCCTGGCAGATGTCGTTGCGTGGCTTCGTGGTGAGCAGGCGCTGGAATCGCCCACCCCGACCGACTGGCATCAGGAGAGCTATCCGGATCTCAGTGACGTTGCCGGTCAGGCAGATGCCCGATGGGCGTTGGAGGTCGCTGCGGCCGGTGCGCATCACATCATGTTGACCGGTCCACCGGGAATCGGGAAAACGATGCTTGCGCAACGTCTTCCGGGGATACTCCCGCCGCTCACCGAGTCCGAGGCGCTGGAGGTGACCGCGATCCATTCGGTGGCGGGGCTGCTGACGAGTGCGCGGCCGCTGATCACATCGCCGCCGTTCATCGCCCCACACCATTCGACGTCGGTGAGTGCGTTGGTCGGAGGAGGCACCGGAATGGCCAAACCGGGCGCAGTCAGTCGCGCGCATCGCGGAGTCCTGTTTCTCGACGAATGCGCCGAGATGAGCATCCGGGTACTCGAAGCGTTGCGAACCCCACTCGAAGACGGTGAAATTCGGATTGCGCGTCGCGACGGGGTGGCCCGGTACCCGGCGAGGTTCCAACTCGTCCTGGCGGCCAATCCGTGTCCGTGCGCGCCGGCGCGGCAGGCCGACTGCGTGTGCGCGCCCACTGCTCGCCGCAAGTACTTGGGAAAACTGTCCGGACCGCTCCTCGACCGGGTCGATCTCCGAATTCAGATGATGGGAGTCGCGACCGGGACGCTGGTCGACGACATCGGAGAAGGAACGGCCGATATTCGCGCCCGCGTGACGGGAGCGAGGGATGCTGCCGCTCATCGTTGGTCGGAGTTCGGGTGGAGGACCAATGCGGAAGTGCCCGGACCCGCACTGCGTCAACGGTTTCGGCTCGCTCGGTCGACGCTGGCACCGATCGAGCGGGCATTGCGCAATGGATCGCTGACCGCGCGCGGCGCGGATCGTGCGATTCGGGTGGCGTGGACTCTGAACGATCTCGCCGGCGGCACCGTGCCCGGTGCAGACGAGGTCGGTGCCGCACTGGATTTTCGAGACAGGGGAGTGGCATGACCTATGACGCACGTCGGCTGGCGTGGGCGTATCTGTCCCGGGTGGCACAGGGTCCGCATCGCACGGTGACGGACCACGCCGCTGCCCACGGCCCCGAGGTCACCGCCGCAGCCGTACGCGCCGGACACTTGGGTGAGCGACTGGCAGCACGGGCTCATGTCGACACTGCAGCAGCAGATCTGGACCACATGGCCGCTCTCGGTGGACGGCTGATCACCCCTGACGACGACGAGTGGCCTGCGTGGCGTTTTCTCGGCTTCGACGGGTCCGGCCTTACCGCGGGTGTCGACACATCGCCGCCGATCGCACTGTGGGCGTTGGGAAACCGGTCTGTCGGAGCAGACACCGAACGATCGGTGTCGATAGTCGGAACCCGAGCGTCGAGTCCGTACGGCGACCACGTCACTGCCGAGATCTCCGCCGATCTGGCGCTGGACGGCTGGACCGTCGTGTCGGGTGCTGCCTTCGGTATCGATGCGGCAGCGCATCGCGCGGCACTCGGAGTCGAGGGGACGACGATGGCGGTGCTCGCCTGCGGCGTCGACCGGGCATACCCGGCGGGCCACTCCCGCCTGTTGCGTCAGATCGCCTCGAGCGGTGTCGTTCTCAGTGAATACGCGCCGGGCACCACTCCGGCCAAGCACCGGTTCCTGGCGCGCAACCGACTGGTGGCGGCTCTCGGTTCGGCGGTGGTGGTCGTCGAGGCAGGATGGCGAAGCGGGGCGCGCAACACCGCGGCGTGGGCGGCGAAACTGGGGCGCCCCGTTCTTGCGGTGCCGGGGCCGGTCACTTCTCCGACGTCGAAGGGATGCCATCGCATGATTCGTGAGGGTGAGGCCGTTCTGGTGTCGAGCTCGCACGATGTGGTGGCCGAGGCCGGGGCGCTCGGCTCGCCGGAGGAACCCCGTCCCGATCTGTTCCGGGAAATCGATGCGCTGTCCGAGACCGCACTGTTGATCTACGACGCGCTGCCGGCCACGGGAGCGTTGTCCACCCGTGAACTGTCGGAGAGTTCCGGAGTTCCGTTGTCGAAGGTCCGCGCCGCGCTACCGGTGATGGAGATGGACGGCTTCGTGAGCAACGACGAGACCGGGTGGGCCCGGGTGGTGCGCGGCTGAGGTGACGGCCCTACCGAGGCCCGGTGAAGGTAGGGTGTTAGGTAATGCTTAGTCGGTGTAGTGAGCATCGGCGTCGTTCGCTCGAAGAGGGGTCTGTAGTGCCGCGTAAGAAAACCACGTTGACCGTAGTGCGCACGGAAGCGCTGACCCCGCACATGCACCGGGTATATCTGGGTGGTCCAGGCTTCGAGGAGTTCGACGCCATCGATAAGACCGATGCGTACGTCAAGCTGTTCTTCGGAACCGAGGACGAACCGATCATGCGGACCTACACCGTTCGATCCGTCGACACCGACGCGCGGGAAATCGCCATCGACTTCGTGGTGCACGGCGACGAGGGCGTCGCCGGACCGTGGGCCACACGCGCGAAGCCGGGCGACGAGATGTCGTTCTTCGGGCCGTCGGGGGCGTACGCGCCTCGCCCCGATGCCGATTGGCACCTGTTCGCAGGCGACGAATCGGCTATCCCGGCCATCTCGGCCGCGGTCGAGGCCCTCCCCGAAGACGCCATCGCCAAGGTGTTCATCGAGGTCGGCGACCGTCACGACGAGATCTATATGGAGACTCTCGCAGTCGTCGACGTCACCTGGGTGCACCGGGGCGCGTCGTCGAACGAGATCGGCGACGACCGGGCCGGAGACAACGCACCGCTGATCGAGGCCGTCAAGAACACCGAATGGTTACCCGGGCAGGCGCAGGTGTTCGTCCACGGTGAGGCGCAGGCCGTCATGCACAACCTCCGTCCGTACATCCGCAAGGAACGTGGGGTCGGGGCCGAGTGGGCGTCGATCTCGGGTTACTGGCGTCGGGGGCGGACCGAGGAAACCTTCCGAGCCTGGAAGCGTGAGCTGGCACAGGCGGAGGCGGGAGTCGACGCCTGATCGCGCACCGACGTCCACCCGACGGCGTGTCCGGTTGTCGCGCGAGACGTCAGCGCCCAAGCTGAGCCGATGACCGATTCGCTGCCGCCGCACCTGGAGGTGCACGTCGAGGAGTTCGCCGAACACCTGCGCCTCGGCCGGGAACGGTCGGAGCACACCATCCGGGCCTACGTTGCCGACGCGCGTTCGTTATTGGTGCACCTGGCCGCGTCCTCACCGGGCGCAACGATCGCCGATCTGGATCTGCGTGTCGTGCGCTCGTGGTTGGCGGGGTACTCGGCAGCCGGCGCGGCCCGGACATCGATGGCCAGGCGCACCTCGTCGGTGCGAACGTTCGGGGCGTGGCTCGAACGGGTCGGGGCTGTGAAGGTCGGCCCCGCGCAGCGTCTCGCGTCCCCGTCGGGTCACCGCACCCTGCCCGGAGTGCTGCGTCACGATCAAGCGACGCGAGCGCTGGACGCTGCCGAGTCGGGTGCCGCCGAACTCGATCCCATAGCGCTGCGCGATCGACTCGTCGTCGAACTGTTGTATGCGACGGGGGTCCGCGTGGGGGAGCTGTGCGGTCTCGATGTCGACGACGTGGACACCGATCGACGAGTCGTTCGGGTGGTGGGCAAGGGCAACAAGGAACGTTCGGCACCGTACGGTCTGCCGGCCGCGCATGCACTCGACGCCTGGCTCACCGACGGCAGGCCTGCCCTGGCCGTCGATCGATCGGGACCGGCCCTGTTGCTCGGGCGTCGGGGTGGACGGCTCGACCAGCGACAGGCCAGGTCGGCGGTGCATGCTGTGCTGGAGACAGTCCCCGGCGGCCCCAGCCTGGGACCGCACGGCCTGCGCCATACGGCAGCCACGCATCTGCTGGAAGGAGGTGCCGATCTCCGGGTGGTGCAAGAACTGCTCGGACATGCATCTCTTGCCACGACGCAGATCTATACTCACGTATCCGTCGAACGGTTGCGGGCGGTGCACGATCAGGCGCATCCCAGAGCATGAGCGTCGAGCTGGGCGGCGCATCGTTTGGTAGCGTCTGCCCAGGATCGACTACACCGAATACGGGGGACCGTGGACCGCGACCGACCGCAAGGTAAATCGGAGCCGTGGTCGACGCATGGCCACAGTGCGCCGGTGAACGGGGCACGACCCGGCAGTGCAGTCGCCGGCAGTGCAGCCGCCGGCCGGGGCGACGATGCCGCCGGATCCGTACCGTCGGAACCGATGTCCACTCCACGCTCCACGCCCCGGCAGCCCCCGCCGTGGCAGACGCCCGATTCTGCGCAGCGACCTCCCGTGCCCCCGCGGTACAACCCGCCCGTGCCGCTTCGACCGGGCCCGCCGGCCGCCTATCCCGAGGCACAGATGCCGCCCGTTCCGCCCGTCGGAGACGATCGGTCGCAGGCCCAGCAGGCCCAGCAGGCCCAGCCGGCCCAGCAGGCACCCTGGTCCCCGCAGCCGTGGGCAGGTGCCCCGAATCCGTATCGTCCGAGCAGTCAGGACCTGGGTGCCGAATCGCTGCTCAAACGACCCAAGCGCACCTCGTCGTCGGGGTGGCGTCGCGGTGTGCACCGGTTGACCGGTGGCGTCATCAATCCCGGCGAGTCGACGGCCGAGGAGCGCTACCGCAACCAGGTCGATCGCATACGGCAGCCGGTGCTGGGGGACTACCGCATCGCGTTCCTGTCGCTCAAGGGCGGGGTCGGCAAGACGACGACCACTCTGGGTCTGGGGTCGACGTTCGCGTCGCTGCGCGGAGATTGCGTCATTGCCGTCGACGCGAACCCGGATTTCGGGACACTCGGAGAGCGGGTACCGCGTCAGACCGCGTCGACTGTTCGCGACTTGTTGGCCGCAGCCCCGAACATTCGCCGGTATTCCGACATTCGCGCTCATACCTCGCAGGCACCGAGCCGACTGGAAGTGTTGGCCGGTGAGCGGGATCCCTCGGCGTCGGAGATGTTCGGCGAAGAGGACTATCGCGCGGTCATCGACATGCTGCAGGTCTATTACAACCTGATCCTCACCGACTGCGGAACCGGCATCATGCACTCGGCGATGAACGGGGTGCTGCAGCTGGCCAATGCGCTGGTTCTGGTCAGTTCGCCGGCCGTCGACGGGGCACGGAGCGCAGCCGCGACTCTGGACTGGCTGGAACTGCACGGATACGGCCATCTGGTCGAGCGCACGGTCGTGGTGATCAGTTCGGTCCGACCGGGTTCGTCCGCGGTCGACATGAACTTGTTGCAGCAGCACTTCCTGGAACGCTGCCGCGCGGTGCTGGTGGTTCCGTTCGACGAGCACCTCGCCGAGGGGGCCGTGGTCGATCTCGAGAAGCTGCGTCCCCAGACCAGGAGCGCTTTCGTCGAGCTTGCCGCCATGGTCGCGGACGACTTTCCTGCCGCGTCCGGTCGTCACTCCGGCCCTGCGCACTGACCGTCACCGAACCGGCTCCTGCACGGGTTTCAATCTGATCGGACGGGCACGCACCAGGGCCGTCGGATCGAGGTATTCGCGGCCCCGCTTGATGCCCCAGTGCAGGCATGTCGCCGTGCAGCCGTCGTGTCCCGACGTCAGCGAACCCAGGATGTCGCCGCGTCGTACTCGTGCTCCGGCCCGGACCGCCGCCGTCACGGGTTCGTACGTCGATCGAAGTCCGCCCGGATGGTCCACCGACACCACCGGCTTACCGGCCACGAGGCCTGCGAACACGACCGTGCCGTCGGCGACGGCCAGAACCGAGGTGCCGTCCGCCGCGGCGAGGTCGACCCCGCGATGGCCGGGGAGCCAATCGTGTTCCGGGCGGTCGAACGGTGTCACGACGCGAGGGTGCGGCCGTATCGGCCACGCGAACGAGTCCGATTCGGCTGCCGCGGCCGGCGTGGTCAGCACGATCGCGGCAAGAACGCAGGCGATGCACCCGGTACGAAGAGTGTTCACTCGTCGACGATGGCCTGTGAATGTGCTGGAAAACGAGGCCCAGCACGAATTGTGGACAACCGAAAGATTCGTCCACAGGCACCGGAATCTCTTGACAGTCGGGCCTGGTTATGACGGGGGCCGCCGCAGGTCTACACTCCTTGTTGCGGCCTGTGCGTGCACGGGTCGACTTCGCGCGTCCGCGTCATCGTATCGACTGCCTCGGCAGAGTTCACGATACGAGAACCGGTTGTCGGCGGTCCTGATCCCCCTGTGGTTCAGGTCCGACAACTTCGGCGGTCGCCAGGGCAGAGGTCACCGACACTCTGCGTCAACCGAACCATGAAAGAGAGTTATTCAGCCATGGCTGTAGTAACAATGAAGCAGCTGCTCGACAGCGGCACACACTTCGGACACCAGACCCGTCGCTGGAACCCGAAGATGAAGCGATTCATCTTCACCGACCGCAACGGCATCTACATCATCGACTTGCAGCAGACTCTGACCTTCATCGACAAGGCCTACGAGTTCGTCAAGGAGACGGTCGCCCACGGCGGCACCGTTCTGTTCGTCGGCACCAAGAAGCAGGCACAGGAGTCCATCGCCGCTGAGGCAACTCGCGTGGGCATGCCCTACGTGAACCAGCGCTGGCTCGGTGGCATGCTCACCAACTTCCAGACCGTGCACAAGCGCCTGGTCCGCCTCAAGGAGCTCGAGGCAATGGAGCAGACCGGTGGCTTCGAGGGACGCACCAAGAAGGAAATCCTCATGCTCACGCGTGAGATGACCAAGCTCGATCGCACCCTCGGCGGCATCCGCGACATGGCCAAGGTTCCGTCGGCCATCTGGATCGTCGACACCAACAAGGAGCACATCGCCGTCGGAGAAGCGCGCAAGCTGAAGATCCCGGTCATCGCGATCCTGGACACCAACTGCGATCCCGACGTGGTCGACTACCCGATCCCGGGTAACGACGACGCGATCCGTTCCGCTGCGCTGCTGACCAAGGTCGTCGCATCCGCAGTGGCCGAAGGTGTGCAGGCCCGTGCAGGCCAGAACACCGCAACCGACGCCAAGCCCGAGGTCGGCGCAGGCGAGCCGCTCGCAGAGTGGGAGCTCGAGCAGCTCGCACAGGCGTCCCCGGCCGCTGACGCTCCGGCAGCAGAGGCTCCCGCAGCCGATGCGCCGGCCGCCGACGCCCCGGCAGCAGAAGAAGCACCGGCAGCAGAAGAAGCGCCGGCCGCTCAGGCTTGATCGAATTCGGTCCCGGTTCACCCTCGGGGGTGGGCCGGGGCCGCTTCGGTATGTCAGGGTTGTGATCGGTCCGGCTCCACAGCGAGCCCGTCGATCACGCTTCGAGAACAGCACTTTCGTCAACGCCCGTATTCAGACTTTTGAGGAGGCTCGCCCACGATGGCGAACTACACTGCCGCCGACGTCAAGCGGCTCCGCGAGCTCACCGGCTCCGGAATGATGGACTGCAAGAACGCACTCGCCGAGAACGACGGCGACTACGACAAGGCCGTCGAGTACCTGCGTATCAAGGGTGCCAAGGACGTCGGCAAGCGCGCCGAGCGCAACACCGCCGAAGGCCTCGTCGTCGCCGAGGGTGGAGTGCTCGTGGAGATCAACTCCGAGACCGACTTCGTGGCCAAGAACGACGAGTTCCAGACGTTCGCCGCGTCCGTCGCGGCGACGGCTGCAGCAGGCGAGCCTGCTGATGTCGACGCTCTCAAGGCACTCGACCTGAACGGCAAGACCGTCGAGACGGCTCTGAACGAGTTGTCGGCCAAGATCGGCGAGAAGCTCGAAATTCGCCGCGTCGTGTCCTACGACGGCAACACCGCGACCTACCTGCACAAGCGCAGCGCGGACCTGCCGCCTGCCGTCGGCGTGCTGGTCGAGTACACCGGTGACGGCGACGCCGCCGGCGATGCTGCGCGCGCTGCCGCGATGCAGATCGCAGCGCTCAAGGCCAAGTACGTCACCCGTGACGAGGTTCCCGAGGATCTGGTCGCCGCCGAGCGTCGGATCGCAGAAGAAACCGCGCGCGAAGAGGGCAAGCCGGAGCAGGCTCTGCCGAAGATCGTCGAAGGTCGCGTCAACGGATTCTTCAAGGACGTCGTTCTCACCGAGCAGAAGTCGGTTCAGGACGGCAACAAGACCGTCAAGGCCATCCTCGACGAGGCCGGCGTGACCATCACCCGTTTCTCCCGATTCGAGGTCGGCGCCAGCTAGTCTGCGCTGGATCCGATCGAGGCGATGCCGTTCATTCGATTTCATCGAGTGGACGGCATCGTTCGTGCGCGAGGCAGGTCGGAGCCGTGTCCACCGATCGGGTGCCGATAGGGCAGGATGATCGGTGAGTAAACCGTAGTGTTCGACGAGTACCGAGGAGAGCTATGACCGATCCGGCCCCTGACCGTCCCGGGTTCCGACGCGTGATGCTCAAACTGGGTGGGGAGATGTTCGGTGGTGGCCAGGTGGGGCTCGATCCGGATGTCGTGAACAACGTTGCCGAGCAGATCGCCGAGGTGGTGGCCACCGGAGTTCAGGTCGCCGTGGTGATCGGTGGCGGAAACTTCTTCCGCGGTGCCGAATTGCAGCAGCGGGGGATGGACCGATCTCGCTCGGACTACATGGGCATGCTAGGCACGGTCATGAATTGTCTTGCGCTGCAGGATTTTCTGGAAAAGCAGGGTGTTGCCACCAGAGTGCAGACCGCGATCACGATGGGCCAGGTGGCCGAGCCGTACCTCCCGCTGCGCGCGCGACGGCACCTCGAGAAGGGGCGTGTCGTCATCTTCGGCGCAGGTATGGGCATGCCCTACTTCTCGACGGATACGACGGCGGCGCAGCGGGCGCTCGAGATCGGTGCCGAGGTGCTGTTGATGGCCAAGGCCGTCGACGGTGTCTACTCGGCCGATCCACGGCTCGATCCCGACGCGACGATGTTCGACACGATCACCCACCGCGAAGCCCTCGAGCGAGGCCTCAAAGTTGCCGACGCGACTGCCTTCAGCCTCTGCATGGACAATCAGATGCCGATGTTGGTGTTCAATTTGCTGATTCAGGGAAACATTGCTCGCGCCGTGTCGGGCGAGAACATCGGCACGCTGGTCACGTCGTGAATGCCGCCGACACGACCGCGAACGAACCGAGAACGAAGACGATGGAGGACAGATCGTGATTGACGAAGCTCTCTTCGACGCCGAAGAGAAGATGGAAAAGGCCGTATCGGTTGCCCGTGACGATCTGTCCTCGATCCGCACCGGGCGGGCCAACCCGGGAATGTTCTCGCGCATCGTCATCGAGTACTACGGTGCCCCGACGCCCATCACCCAGCTGGCCAGCATCAGCGTGCCGGAGGCGCGATTGGTGGTGATCAAGCCGTACGAGTCGAATCAGCTCGGGCCGATCGAAACCGCTATCCGCAATTCCGATCTCGGCGTCAACCCCACCAACGACGGCAACCTGATTCGTATCGGCGTGCCGCAGCTGACCGAGGAACGACGCCGCGAGTTCGTCAAGCAGGCCAAGGGCAAGGGCGAGGACGCCAAGGTGTCCATTCGCAACGTGCGCCGCAAGACGATGGAAGAGCTCAAGCGCATCCAGAAGGACGGCGAGGCCGGCGAGGACGACGTCGTACGTGCCGAGAACGAGCTCGACAAGACCACCGCGAAGTACACCGCCTCGGTCGACGAACTGGTCAAGCGCAAAGAGGGTGAATTGATGGAGGTCTGACCTCCTTCGATAGTTGCGCAACACGGTGGAACGACGATGAATATCGAGGAGTTGACGACAGTGGTGGGACCGGATCGGCAGGAGGGCAGCGGCACGCCCGCTGGCTCGTCCGGGGTCGCCGCCACGAAGTCCGCCGGCAAGGCGGGTCGAAATCTGCCTGCCGCGATCGGCGTCGGCGGCAGTTTGGGTATCGGGTTGATCCTCGTGCTCGTGTTCGTGCCGCTGGTATGGATCGGTGTCGTGGCCGTGGCGTTGGCCGTCGCGACGTACGAGGTGTCCAAGCGGCTCCGCGAGGGCGGTGTTCTCGTTCCGCGGATCCCGCTGATCCTCGGTGGTCAGGCCATGATCTGGCTGGGCTGGCCGTTCGGTGCCGTCGGAGTGCTCAGTGCGGCTGTGGGCACCGTCGTGGTCTGCATGGTGTGGCTGTTGCTGAGACAAGGCTTCGGTACTGCTCCCAAGAACTATCTCGAAGAACTCTCCGTCACCGTTCTGGTGGCGTGTTGGCTACCGCTGTTGGCCTCGTTCGCCGTTCTGATGGTCCTGCAGGACAACGGTGCCGGCCGCATCCTGGTCTTCGTCATCGGCGTCGTGTGCTCGGATGTCGGTGGTTACATCGCCGGTGTGCTGTTCGGCAAACACCCGATGGCACCGGCCATCAGCCCGAAGAAGTCCTGGGAAGGGCTGGTCGGGTCGCTCATCTTCTGCGTCATCGGTTGCCTGCTGACGGTGACCTTGATTCTCGAGGCCAACTCGATGATCGGTGTCCTGCTGGGAGTCGTGCTGGTCGTGACGGGAACTCTGGGCGACCTCATCGAATCGCAGGTCAAGCGCGACCTTCGAATCAAGGACATGGGCTCGTTGCTGCCCGGCCACGGCGGCATCATGGACAGACTCGACTCGTTGCTGCCCTCTGCGTTCGTTGCGTGGCTCGTCTTCACCGTGTTGCTCTGACCGACTCCGCCGGACGATGAGCGGTGATCGCGGCGGGGTGATTCCCAGTCCCAACATCTGGCACTGGCCGCATCTGTACGAGGCGGAGAACAGGGCTCAGGACGTCGACGGCGCTGTGTTCGCGACCATTCGATCGACCGTCGATTGGACGGCCGAGAACGTCGTGGACGTGGGCTGCGGCAGCGGTTTCCATCTTCCGATGTTCGCTGCGGACGCCCGGTACGTCATCGGTGTGGAACCGCACGCCCCATTGGTGGCCGCAGCCCGCACGCGCGTCGAGTCACTTGCGAACGTCGACGTGCGTGCGGGTAGAGCGGACGCGCTGCCCGTCGACACAGGTTCGGTCGATCTCGTCCACGCGCGAACCGCGTATTTCTTCGGCCCCGGCTGCGGCCCGGGTATCAGCGAAGCGATGCGAGTTCTGCGGCCCGGAGGGGCGTTGGTGGTCGTGGACCTCGACGCGACGGCGTCTCCGTACGGGGACTGGATGCGTGCGGATCTCCCGCACTACGATCCGGCGGCCGTCGAGGCGTTCTTCGATGCCCAGGGATTCGAGATGCGACGCGTCGACACGAGGTGGGCGTTTCCCGACCGCCGGGTTTTGCGGGATGTGCTGGGAATCGAGTTCTCACCGCGGGTAGCGCGCGCTGCGGCACGGCAGGTCGACGGCCTCACCCTGAATGTGCGCTATCGCATCCACGTTCGATACAAGCCGACCGGCGTCGAGTCGATCTGAGCCTGGCTCGGCAGCGAGCGATCAGGACGCGGCAGAGATTCCGAAGATTCGAGCCAGTTCGTTGATCTTGAGAGCCTTTGCCAGACGCGGCAGATCGCTGCCGTCCTTGACGTGAGCACCGTCGGCACCGAGAGCGTCGATGACATCGTGAGCCCAGGACACGTCGGTCGGGGAGGGGGCCAGTTCGCGGTTGACGATGGCCACCTGATCGGTGTGCATACAGAGTTTGCCTGCCATGCCCATCGAGAGCGTCAGGGCTGCATCGCGCCCGAGGATGCTGTCGTTCGCGGTCAGTGTCGGACCGTCGATGGGTCCGGGCAGTCGTGCGACGCGCGAGGAGACGACCAGTCGCGAGCGCGGGTAGGCCATGGCGAGCGGGTCGTCGCTCATGCCCGTGTCGCGTCGGAAGTCGCCGCTGCCGAAGGCGAGACGGAATGTCGAGTCCGCGCGCGCGATTTCGGTGGCGGCCTCGAGTCCTGCTGCTGATTCGACCAGCGCGAGGATCGGGGTGCCGTCGGCGAGGCGGGCGGCTGTCGCCTCGACCTGACCGCCGCTCTCGGTCTTCGCGAGCATGACCCCCACCAGGCCGGGCAGCCCGGACAACGCGGCGAGATCGTCGGCCCAGTACGGGGTCGTCGCGTCGTTGACGCGCACCCAGGCCGAGTTGCCCTCGCTGAGCCAGCGCACGACGGTCTCGCGAGCAGCAGGCTTCTTCGCTGGAGCGACTGCGTCCTCGATGTCGAGGATGACGGCGTCGACACCGGATGCGACAGCAGCGTCGAAGGTATCGGGCTTGGTGGCCGGAACCAACAGCCACGATCGTGCGCGGTCGGGTGCAACGCCGGATGCCACCGGTGTCTCCATGAAAGTAGTCACGTCATGCTCCTCGAGTGAAGTCGGGCACCGCCAACCTTATCGATTCAGAGCATCGGTGCCAGCTTCTGTACATAGTGTTCACGAACCGTGACGCTGGTTCTTCTTCGCTGCGCGCCGGACCTGCAGGATTCGGGCACCGCCGGCCATGGCCATCACCAGCGCGCCCGCGATCGCGGCCAGCAGCATGCTGATTCCGAGGGGTAGGTCGAGCTGCCAGGCGAAGATCTGGACGGTGACCGAGTCGAGGTTCTGCACGATGAACACCAGGAGGATTACGAGGACGACGGCCCCGACCACCAGACCGGTCCAGAGGGCGGCGGTGCGGGTGTGCGCCACGTCGGTTGGGGTGTGCTGCTGTTCCGGAACGAACTCGGGGTCGGGCGCGGAATGGCCGTCCGAATCCGGGGTGGTGATCGGGGTGAGGTCGCCGGCGGCACTCGTCGGCCGGTCGAATCCGGGCGTGGCCGAGGCCGATGTGTCGAACGGTGCCTCGTTGCTGTCGTCTGCTCTGGTGGCCATGTCGATGATCCTTTCGCACGCGTGGTCCGAATGCACGCGCAATCGGTCCCGGCGTCGATACCCGTCAGGGCACCGTCGAAAACCGCCGCGAATAGGACTGTGAGCGGAACGGGTGGACAATGGTGGGTATGGAGTTGAGTCAGCAGGAACGACGCGGGGGTCGAGCATGAGTGATTCCGCAGCCGCAACGGACAGCACGACCGAGCAGAAGAGACCGAATCTTCCGCTGGTCTTCACAGCTCCGCGTCGGGGAATGCCGTCGCGTCACCTCGCCGACCTGGACAAAGAGGGCCTGCGTGAGGCAGTGAAGGCACTCGGTCTACCGGCATTCCGGGCCGACCAACTTGCGCGGCACTACTACGCGCGGCTCGAGGCCGACACCACCAAGATGACCGATCTTCCGGCCGAGGCTCGGGAGAAGGTCGGTGCCGATCTCTTTCCCACCTTGCTGACGCCGATCAAGCACTTGGCGTGTGATGACGGTGACACTCGAAAGACCCTGTGGAAGGCCAACGACGGGACTCTGCTCGAGAGTGTTCTGATGCGGTATCCGGATCGCGCGACGCTGTGCATCTCGAGTCAGGCCGGTTGCGGAATGGCATGTCCGTTCTGCGCGACCGGTCAGGCCGGCCTCACGCGGAACCTGTCGACGGCGGAGATCGTCGATCAGGTCCGTTCGGCGGCCGCGGACATGCGCGACGGCGTCGTCCCCGGCGGTGAGGGTCGTCTGTCCAACGTCGTGTTCATGGGCATGGGCGAGCCGCTGGCCAACTACAAGCGCGTCGTCGCGGCGGTGCGCAAGATCGTCTCACCAGCCCCCGACGGGCTGGGACTGTCACAGCGTTCGGTCACCGTATCGACGGTCGGCCTTGCTCCGGCCATTCGAAAGCTGGCCGACGAGGGTCTGTCGGTGACCTTGGCCGTGTCTCTGCACACGCCGGACGATGAGCTGCGAGACACGTTGGTCCCGGTCAACAATCGTTGGTCGGTGGCGGAGGTTCTCTCCGCTGCCCGGTACTACGCCGATCAGACCGGTCGACGCGTCTCGATCGAGTACGCGATGATCCGGGACGTCAACGATCAGCCGTGGCGAGCGGACATGCTGGGCAAGAAGCTGCACAAGGCGCTCGGATCCCGGGTACACGTCAACCTGATTCCCCTCAACCCGACTCCGGGTAGCGAGTGGGATGCCAGCCCGAAGCCGGTGGAGCGGGAATTCGTTCGCCGGGTCATCGCGCAGGGCGTCTCGTGCACCGTCCGCGATACCCGAGGGCAGGAGATCGCGGCGGCGTGCGGTCAGCTCGCCGCCGAGAACTGAACCGCTAGCGGGGCTTGCGGCGGACGATGACGTCGCGCACGACGAGTCCGACCAGCGCGACGGCAAATCCGACCAACCACAGGTCCTCGACCTTGCCGGTGTGATTTCCGATGATCATGAACAGCAGGAACGCGGCAACGACGATGGCTGCGACGCGCATCGCCTTGTTCGACTCGCCGCTCCAACCCCATGCGGCGGACGGCACCTCGGGCACCTCGTTGCGGGTATCGACGACCGGGTCGTACGAAGCGGATTCCAGTTCGGTATTTGCCACCGGTCGATCCTCTCGGGTGATGCGTTCACGTGGGTCCCTGCACGCACGGTGCGAGGCGCGTTGTCGGAACAATATTGGCATACGACCGCCCGTCGTAGTGATCAGGGTTGCATCGCTCACCCAGCGCGTGTGTGGGCTCGAATGAGAGACTGCGGCGGTGACCTCCGAGCGCCTTCCCCATCGTCCGAGTCGGTCCCCGCTGAGCTATCCCCGCGACATGGTCGGTTACGGCCGCACGCCGCCGCTCGCGCAGTGGCCGGATGAGGCGAACATCGCCGTCCAGTTCGTCCTCAATTACGAGGAGGGTGCCGAGAACAACGTGCTCGACGGCGACACGAAGTCCGAGACGTTTCTGTCGGAAATGATCGGCGCACAGGCGTTTCCGAATCGACACATGAGCATGGAATCGCTGTACGAGTACGGATCCAGAGCCGGAGTGTGGCGCGTGCTGCGCGCATTCGAGAAGCGTGGGTTACCGCTGACGGTGTTCGCGGTCGCCAAGGCCATGGAGCGGAACCCGGAAGTGGTTGCGGCACTGCTGGAGTTGGACCACGAGATCGCATGTCACGGCTTGCGGTGGTTGTCGTATCAGCAGATCGACGAGAACGTCGAACGCGAGCACATGGCGGAGGCCGTGGCCATCCTGCGCGAGCTGACGGGGTCTGCGCCACTGGGGTGGTACACCGGGCGCGATTCCCCCAACACCCGATCGCTCGTGGTGGAGCACGGCGGATTCGTGTACGACTCCGACTCCTATGCAGACGATCTGCCGTACTGGGAGAAGGTGCCCCGAGACGGCGGTGTCGTCGATCATCTGGTGGTGCCGTACACCCTGGACACCAACGACATGCGTTTCGCATCGCCGGGAGGATTCTCGACGGGCGACGAGTTCTACGCGCATCTACGTGACGCCTTCGACGTTCTCTATGCCGAGGGCGCGAGTGGGAGTCCCAAGATGCTCTCGGTCGGACTTCACTGCCGGCTGGTGGGCAGGCCGGCCCGCATGGCTGCACTGGAACGTTTCCTCGATCACGTGCAGTCGCACGACAAGGTCTGGGTCGCGAAGAGAATCGACATCGCCGAACACTGGCGAGCTGTGCACCCGCCCGAGGCCTGAGTCAGTCGGCCTGTCGGCACGCCGATGCCAGCGCGCTCAGATAGCGGTCGGTGAACGCTGCCTGGACACGCCTGCCCACCGGGCCGCCGAGCTTGGTGTACCAGCGACCGGGACGCGAGAACGCCGATATGTGGGCGGTGACGGCACCGTCGGCGGGGGAGTAGTCGACGTAGAAGAGTTCCTCGCCGGACTCGGGATGCCCGTCGAGTGTTCCGTAGGCGAAACCCTGACGGTTCGCCTCGTCGATGACATAGACCACTCGACACGGAATGCGCACCGGTCCGAGTGTGAGAACGACCACCGAGTCGGGCACAGCGGTCTCGGCCTCGGAACGGACCTTCAGTCCTGCCCCTCGGTGCATGTCCCATCGCATCAACGCATCGGCCGCCGCCACGAAGTCGTCCAGCCCCGATCCCACGACCCTCGACATCGTGACGTGGTGGTATCCGGTGGGCAGTGGGCCGGCGGTGGCCCCCGCATCGTCGTAATTGAACGGTGCCGAGCGGTACTTCGAGAAGTCCATGCACCCCAGCGTGCCAGCCTGCGTCGGCACATAGGGGTTTCTCAGCCTCGGTAGGCAACAATGGACCGGTGCCAGACCATCGTGAGCGAACGACCAACTCGGATCGCCCCGAGCCGATACGTGTGCTGTTGCTGGGAAGTACCGGGTCGATCGGAACCCAAGCGCTCGACGTCATCGCCGCCAACCCGGACCGCTTCGTCGTGGTCGGGCTGGCTGCGGGCGGTGGAAACATCGAACTGCTCCGTCGCCAGATCGCGGAGACCGGTGTCCGACGGGTAGCCGTCGCCCAGCCCGAGGCCGCCGCCGAGCTCGATTTCCCCGGAGTGCTGAGTGGTCCGCGAGCAGTGACCGAGCTGGTCGAGTCGACCCCGGCGGACGTCGTGCTCAATGCCCTCGTGGGTTCTCTCGGCCTCGAACCGACCCTGGCCGCGCTGAACAGCGGTGCGCGCCTGGCGTTGGCCAACAAGGAATCCCTGGTCGCCGGAGGCGAGCTGGTTCTCGCCGCCGCAGCCCCCGGTCAGATCGTGCCGGTCGACTCCGAGCACTCCGCGCTCGCCCAGTGCCTGCGCAGCGGTTCGCGCGGCGAAGTGGATCGACTGGTTCTCACTGCATCGGGAGGTCCCTTTCGAGGGTGGAGCGAGAGCGAACTGAAGTCGGTCACGCCGGAGCAGGCCGCCGCGCATCCCACCTGGTCGATGGGGCCGATGAACACGTTGAACTCGGCGACACTGGTCAACAAAGGTCTGGAACTGATCGAGGCGCACCTGCTGTTCGGTGTGCCCTACGAGAAAATCGATGTCACCGTGCACCGGCAGTCCATCGTGCACTCGATGGTGACGTTCGTCGACGGTTCGACCATCGCTCAGGCCAGTCCACCGGACATGAAGTTGCCGATCGGGCTCGCCCTCGGCTGGCCCGATCGAGTGCCCGACGTCGCCCGTGCACTCGACTTCACGACCGCATTCTCCTGGGACTTCGAGCCACTCGACGACCGAGTGTTTCCAGCGGTGCAGCTGGCGCGTGAGGCCGGGATCATGGGTGGGTGCATGACTGCGGTGTACAACGCGTCCAACGAAATCGCAGCAGAAGCGTTCCTGGCCGACAGAATCGAATTTCCGCAGATCGTCGAGACGGTGCGCGCGGTACTGGGCGACGGCGGGCAGGACTGGTCGACGGCTCCCAGGGACGTCGACGACGTACTCGCGGCGGACTCCTGGGCCCGGGCCCACGCCCGTGAACTACTGAAACCGAAAGGCCTCTGACACATGGTGTTCGCTCTGGGTGTCGTGCTGTTCGCCGTCGGAATCGGGGTGTCGATCGCGCTGCACGAAGCGGGACACATGTGGACCGCGAAAGCGCTCGGCATGAAGGTTCGCCGCTACTACATCGGGTTCGGCCCGAAGATCTTCTCCTTCCGACGCGGCGAGACCGAGTACGGCCTCAAAGCCATTCCAGCAGGCGGGTTCTGCGACATCGCCGGTATGACCGCCATCGACGAGCTCGCGCCCGACGAGGTCGAGCGCGCAATGTACCGCCAGAAGACGTGGAAGCGCATCGTCGTCATGGTCGGCGGCATCGCGATGAACTTCGTGCTGGGAATCGTTCTGGTCTACGTGTTGGTGCTCGGCTGGGGCACGCCGGATCGGGTGACGCCGACAACGACGGTCCAGGGCATCGGTTGTGTCAGCACGTCCCAGACCGAGGACGGTGAACTTGCGCCGTGTTCGGGAGACGGTCCGGCTGCCGAAGCTGGACTGCGCACGGGCGACATCATCACTGCGGTGAACGGTCAGCCGACAGAGGCCTGGTCCGATGTCGTTCTCGCCATTCGGGACTCCACCGGGTCGGCCGATCTGACAGTCGATCGCGACGGTGCTTCGCAGACTCTGAGCGTTCCGATCCTTCAGGTTCAGCGCTACGTCGTCGATCCTGAGACCAAAGCGAAGAACTCGACAACCGTGGGAGCGATCGGCGTCACCGGCGGTCCACCGCCGAACATTCGATACAACCCGATCGAAGCGGTGCCCGAGACCTTCGTTTTCACCGGGGACATCTTCGTGCAGACCGGGAAAGCGTTGGTGCAGTTGCCGAGCAAGGTGGAGGCGCTGTGGGATTCGATCTTCGGTGGTGAACGAGGGCTCGACACGCCGATGAGTGTCGTCGGAGCCAGTGTCATCGGTGGCCAGGCCGTGGAAAACGACAACTGGCAGACGTTCGTCGGGCTGCTGGCGTCGCTCAACTTCTTCCTCGGTGTGTTCAACATCGTGCCGCTGTTGCCACTCGATGGTGGCCATATCGCCGTGACCATCTACGAGCGCATCCGCAACATTTTCCGCAATCGTCGCGGCCTGCCCGACGGTGCGCCGGTGGACTACATGAAACTGATGCCTGTCACCTACGTGGTCATCATTGTTTTCATCGGGTTCTCCTTGCTGACGCTCACGGCGGACATTGTCAACCCGATTCAATTGTTCTAAGTAGACTCGACAGTCGTAGCTAGGAAAGAAGGCCACTGTGTCCGTGTCAGTCGGATTGGGAATGCCCGCACCGCCGGTGCCCGTACTCGCGCCACGTCGAAAGACCAGGCAGCTCCAGGTCGGGTCGGTGGGTGTCGGAAGCGAAAGCCCCATCTCGGTGCAATCGATGTGCACCACCAAGACCCACGACATCAACGCCACCCTGCAGCAGATTGCAGAGCTGACGGCGTCGGGTTGCGACATCGTTCGTGTTGCGTGCCCCACACAGGACGACGCCGACGCGCTGTCGATCATCGCCAAGAAGAGCCAGATTCCGGTGATCGCCGACATTCACTTCCAACCGAAGTACATCTTCGCGGCCATCGACGCCGGATGTGCAGCGGTGCGCGTCAACCCGGGCAACATCAAGGAGTTCGACGGCCGTGTCAAGGAGGTCGCCAAGGCGGCCGGTGACGCGAACATTCCGATCCGCATCGGTGTGAACGCCGGCTCTCTCGACCCGCGGCTGATGAAGAAGTACGGCAAGGCGACACCCGAGGCGCTCGTCGAATCCGCGCTGTGGGAAGCAGGCCTGTTCGAGGAGCACGGTTTCGGCAACATCAAGATCTCGGTCAAGCACAACGACCCCGTCATCATGGTCGCTGCGTACGAGCAGTTGGCGGCACAGTGCGACTACCCACTGCACCTCGGTGTCACCGAAGCGGGACCGGCTTTCCAGGGGACCATCAAGTCCGCTGTGGCCTTCGGGGCCCTGCTGTCCAAGGGCATCGGCGACACCATCCGAGTTTCCCTGTCGGCACCGCCGGCGGAGGAGATCAAGGTGGGCAACCAGATCTTGCAGTCCTTCAATCTGCGCCCGCGCAAACTCGAGATCGTGTCCTGCCCCTCGTGTGGGCGCGCACAGGTCGACGTCTACACCCTCGCCGACGAGGTGACTGCGGGACTCGAAGGCATGGAGATCCCGCTACGCGTCGCGGTCATGGGCTGCGTCGTGAACGGGCCGGGCGAGGCCCGCGACGCTGACCTCGGTGTCGCGTCGGGCAACGGAAAGGGCCAGATCTTCGTCAAGGGCAAGGTCATCAAGACGGTCCCCGAAGCGCAGATCGTGGAGACGTTGATCGAGGAAGCGATGCGCATCGCCGAGGAGTTCGAGAAGGACGAGATCGCCAGCGGTGGCGCGCCGGTGGTCACCGTCAGCTGAGCGGGTACACCTGTTCGGCGTCCGGTTTGCCGCTCTGCCACCGGGGGAACACATTGTCTGGAATGATTCGCTTCAGAATCGGTGCGTACGCGGTAGGTGGGTCAGGAGGTCGGTAGGTGCTCAAGCTCCTCGGCGCGAAGCCTCTCGGTAATCGGGACGTCGCGCACGTGCTCCGGGTGCTCGACGCCGACCCCGTTGCAACCTGCATGGTTGCCGCGCGCGTGCAGGAATCGGGCCTCGATCCGAGGTCGTTCCACGGCGAGATGTGGAGCAGAGGCGGTCCGGACGAGTCGCTGTGCTTCTACGGTGCGAATCTGGTTCCGTTGCTCGGTTCCAGCGACGATCTTCGTTCTTTCGCGGACCGCGCGTGCCGTGGGCCGCGTCTGTGCTCGTCGTTGGTCGGCAGAGCGGAGTTGACGCTTCCGTTGTGGGAAATGCTCGAGACGGATTGGGGTCCGGCGCGAGAGGTACGCGGTGAGCAACCGTTGTTGGCCACGTCGGTACCGTCGTCCATCTCTCCTGATCCTCTCGTTCGGCTTGTCCGACCCGACGAGTTGGACGTCTATCTGACCGCGGCCGTTGCCATGTTCATCGAAGAGGTCGGCGTCGACCCGCGACTGAACGACGGCGGTAGGGGATACCGGCGTCGGATCGCCAGTCTCATTGCAGCGCAACGTGCCTGGGCCAGATTCGAGGACGGCCGCGTGGTGTTCAAGGCCGAGATCGGCTCGCAGTCCGGGACGGTCGGGCAAATCCAGGGAGTATGGGTGCACCCGGACCGACGCGGGCACGGCCTGGGTGCATCCGGAACGGCGACCGTGGTGAACTCGGTCGTCCGCCAGGGGCGTACTGCGAGCCTGTACGTCAACAGCTTCAACTACGTCGCGCGCCGGGCCTACGCGAAAATCGGTTTGACGCAAGTGGCGACGTTCACCACGGTGCTGCTGGACTGAGAACGGTCGCTCGATCGGCTTGTCCCGAAACGCGATTCGTTGCCGTGGTCGACGCACCGGCCGTATTACGATGGGGCGCAATGAGATCACGTGATGCGACCTGGATGCGCGGACGGCTGGGCGTGGTGACCGTGATCGGTGCCGTCGTCGGTGCCTGCCTCACTGGGTGTACACCCAAGCCCGACGGTCCGGAGCCCGCAGCTCAGGCATTCCTCGCGGCCTTCGAGGCCAACGACATCCCCACGGCCGCCGCCGATACCGACAAGCCGGACGCCGCGGCCGCTGCGCTGAGCGAGGCGTGGACCAATCTCCAAGCAGAGGCCCTCGACGCCGAGACGACGTCGGTTCGAGTCGACGGCGACACCGCCACGGTCGGCTACACCTACCGTTGGCAGCTGCCCAAGGATCGGGTGTGGACGTACGACGGCCAACTGAACATGGGTCGGAGTGCGGGAGAGTGGGTGGTGCGGTGGACCGCCTCGGACATCCACCCGAAGCTCGGCGACACGCAGACCATGGCCTTGCGCTCGACGGCTGCACCACGCGCTCGCGTCAACGAGCGCTCCGGCACCGACGTCCTGGTGCCCGGGGTCGTACATCGAATCAAGTTCGACGCGTCGGCCGCGAACAACGTCGTGGCCTCGGCAACGACGTTGTCGACACTGCTGACACCGTTCGACGCGTCGATCACGGCTCAGTCGATCGTGGAGTCTGCGACTTCCGTCGACGGCGACTACCCGGTGGCGCTGCTGCGAGACAGCGACTTCGAACCCATCTCGGCGGCGCTGACCGAGATTCCCGGTGTCACGGCGTCCGACGAATCGGATCTCGTGTCCACCGACCCCACCTTCGCGCCGGACCTGGTGGGCCAGGTCAAGAAGGCCGTCATAGACGACGTCGACGGCAAGGCCGGCTGGAGCGTGGTGACCAGCAACCGCAACGGCGTCGACATCGACGTCCTCACCGACACCCCGCCCGAGCCGGCACCGTCCTTCTCGATCAGCCTCGATCGGAATATTCAGGTCGCGGCCCAACGAGCAGTGAACGCCAGGGCCGAGCAGGCCATGACGGTGGTCATTCAGCCGTCCACCGGGGCCATCCTCGCTGTGGCGCAGAATCCGGCCGCCGATCGGGACGGTCCGGTCGCGTCGGCCGGTCTCTACCCACCGGGTTCGACGTTCAAGATCATCACCGCCGGGGCGGCGATCTCCAGCGGACTCGCGACCCCGGGGAGCACCGTTCCGTGCCCCGGTCGTATCGAGATCGGCGAACGAAGCGTCCCCAACTACAACGAGTTCGCCCTCGGTGACGTGACCATGAGCACCGCGTTCACCCGATCGTGCAACACCTCCTTCGCGAAGCTGGCGAGCGAGATGTCGCCCGACGCGTTGACTGTGGCCGCGTCCCAGTTCGGCGTCGGTCCGGACTACGACGTCGTGGGCTTGCCGACCGACTCGGGTTCGGTCCCGCCCGCGGACGAACTCGTCCAGCGCACCGAGGACGGATTCGGCCAGGGCAAGGTGGTCGTCTCGACCTTCGGGATGGCACTGGCCGCCGCGACGGTTGCCCACGGCTCCACACCGGTTCCCAATCTTCTGGTCGGACGGGAAACCGCCATCACCGGCGATCATCCACCGATAGAACCTGCCATGGTCGACGGGTTACGCGGCATGATGCGCTCGGTGGTCACCAGCGGCACCGCAGAGCGGATCGCCGACCAGGGCGAGGTGTACGGCAAGACCGGAGAAGCAGAGGTCGAGGGCGGATCGCACTCGTGGTTCGTCGGTTACCGAGGCGACATCGCCTTCGCGACCTTGGTGGTACGCGGCGGCAGCTCGGACAATGCGGTCGCCGTCACCCGAGAGATGTTCGAGCAGCTTCCGCCGGGGTACTGAGCGCTACGCCGGTGGGCCGGATTCAGCCCGACAACAGCCCGAGTCGACGACACGCGAGAACCGCTTCGTATCGAGTGTGCGAGTCGGTTTTTCGCATCACGCTGCGGAGATAGGACTTGACCGTCTCGGCACCGATCGACAGCCGTGCCGCGACTTCGACGTTGGTGCAACCGAGCGCGACCTGCGAGATGACGTCGATCTCGCGTGGCGTCAATGCCTGCGAGTCGCCGGAGTCGCTGTCCTGGTTCGCCGTCCGACCGAGCGTTGCTGCCAGTCGCGCGGTGACCGCGTCCAGTCTGTGCTTGACCGCCGCGTCTCCGATCGACCGAGCGAGCTCGGCGAGCTCGTCGTGCACACCGCGCAACTCGGCCGTCCGCGAGAGGTTCCCGTCCGACGTGGCCCGCGCACTCTCCATGAGGCGCACCCTGCGGTCGACCTCGTCCCGGATGGCGATCTCCTGACCGAGGCGCCGGGCTGCGGCGGTCATGATGTCGCCGACTCGATCACCGAGGGGGCCGCGTTCTCGCACCGCTGCGTACATCACCATGCGGGCTGCTCCGGCGACGACAACCGGCACCGCCAGGATCGACTTGAGGCCCTCGCCGAGGACCGGCCGGTCGAAGTGATGGGTGATCGACATCGACGCGCCGTAATCACTGACGGCCGCGGGCCGACGTTGGTCCATGACCCGGCCACCGAGACCGGACCTGGGCGGGATGGCGAGCCCGTCCAGCCCACGCGTGCGGGTGCCGTGAAATTCGCTCAGGTGCAGCGTTTCCGAGGACACTTCCCCGCCGAACACGACGGGCACGGCGGACGTCGCGGCGACCTGGCGTAGTTCGGCGCGAAGGGCATCGCCGTCCCGGGGGCGCAACAGACTGGAATGGACCACGACGCTTCCTTCCTCGGTTCGGGTACGTCGACGGCGAACGTGACCCAGATCATATCCCGTCGCGCGGTTGCGGATTCGGTGGCCTCGACCAGCAGCGCTGGTTCTTCTGGACACGGTTGCGACGACTACTCTGGACGGCATGTCTGTCACCGCCGAGAGCAAGCCCCGTCAGCCACTCGTGCCAGGCGTCGTCTCGCCCGTCCTCTCCGTGCCGAAGTCGATCGAGCGACCCGAATACGCGTGGAAGTCGACCGTGAACGAAGGCAGCGAGCCGTGGGTGCAGACCCCCGAGGTCATCGACAAGATGCGCGTGGCGTCGAAGATCGCGGCTCGCGCTCTGCAGGAAGCGGGCCGGGCCGTGGCACCGGGAGTGACCACCGATGAGCTCGACCGTATTGCACACGAGTACATGGTCGACCACGGTGCTTACCCGTCCACGTTGGGCTACAAGGGTTTTCCGAAATCGTGCTGCACCTCGCTGAACGAGGTCATCTGCCACGGCATCCCCGATTCGACGGTGATCGAGGACGGGGACATCGTCAACATCGACGTCACCGCGTACATCGACGGTGTGCACGGCGATACCAACGCGACGTTCCTGGCGGGTGACGTGTCCGAGGAGGCGCGCCTGCTCGTCGAGCGGACCCACGAAGCGACGATGCGGGCCATCAAGGCGGTCAAGCCGGGGCGCGCCCTGAACGTGGTCGGCCGAGTGATCGAGTCCTATGCGCACCGGTTCGGCTACGGCGTGGTGGAGGACTTCACCGGCCACGGCATCGGCACGACGTTCCACAACGGCCTCGTCGTGCTGCACTACGACCAGCCGTCGGTGGAGACCATCATCGAGCCGGGCATGACGTTCACCATCGAACCGATGATCAACCTGGGCACGATCAACGCCGAGATGTGGGACGACGGCTGGACGGTGGTCACGCACGACCGTAAGTGGACCGCACAGTTCGAGCACACGCTTGTGGTGACCGAGACGGGTTGCGAGATCCTGACACTGCCGTGAGCGGAGCCTGCGGAGTGAATAGAAGTCTGATACTGCCGTGAGCGGAGCCTGCGGAGTGAATAGAAATCTGATACTGCCGTGAAAGGCGCTCTGCTGGTTGCCGGCACTACCTCCGATGCAGGCAAGAGTGTGTTGGTCGCCGGCCTGTGTCGGATGCTGGCGCGGCGGGGTGTTCGGGTGGCCCCGTTCAAGGCGCAGAACATGTCGAACAACTCGGTCGTCACGTTGGACGGCGGCGAGATCGGCCGGGCTCAGGCGATGCAGGCGGCCGCTTGTGGCCTCGAGCCCAGCGTGCGGTTCAATCCGGTGTTGCTCAAGCCCGGCAGTGATCGGACGTCGCAGTTGGTGGTGCGCGGGCGTGCGGTGGCCCAGGTGAGTGCGAGCAACTACATCGAACATCGGCAGGCGCTCCGGCATGTGGTCGCCGACGAGTTGTCCTCGCTACGTGCCGAATTCGACGTGGTGATCTGCGAGGGTGCCGGTTCACCGGCCGAGATCAATCTACGCGCCACCGATCTGGCCAACATGGGATTGGCGAGGGCGGCGTCGCTGCCGGTGATCGTGGTGGGCGACATCGACCGCGGGGGAGTGCTGGCACACCTGTTCGGGACGGTGGCGGTGTTGTCACCCGAGGATCAGGCTCTCGTGGCAGGGTTCGTGATCAACAAGTTTCGGGGTGATCCGGCTCTGTTGGCACCGGGGCTCGACCAGTTGCGGGCGTTGACCGGGCGGCCGACGTACGGAGTCGTTCCGTTCGCCGACGGGTTGTGGATGGACGCGGAGGATTCGCTCGGCACCGTTCCCGATGCGCCCGTCGGCAGGCCCCGTCCTCCGCTCGGCTCGCAGTGGCTGCGGGTGGCGGCGGTGCGATTGCCGAGGATCTCCAACACGACCGATGTCGAGGCGCTGGCGTGCGAGCCCGGAGTGTCGGTGCACTGGGTCACCGAGCCTTCTCGGCTCGAGGATGCGGATTTGGTGGTCGTCCCCGGCAGCAAGTCCACGGTGTCGGATCTGGAATGGTTGCGGCGCACCGGTCTTGCTCGTGCCCTTTCCGAGCGCGCCGCTGCGGGGAGGCCGGTTCTCGGCATCTGCGGCGGTTACCAGATGTTGGGCCGAACCATCTCTGATTCCGTGGAGTCAGGCGTCGGAACGGTCGAGGGACTGGGATTGCTCGATCTCGACATCCAATTCGCGGCCGAGAAGGTACTCGTGCAGGTGAGTGGTCGTTCCGTCACATTCGGCTCGGATCCCGTGCGGGGGTACGAAATTCACCATGGACGAGTGGTCCGGAACGACGACGATGCGCTGCTGACGACCGCGGGGGGCGTCGGCGAGGGCAGTGTGCGTGGCGGTGTCGTGGGAACTCACTGGCACGGACTCCTCGAATCCGATGATTTCCGTCGATCCTTTCTCGCCTGGGTGGCAGAGAAGGCGGGTCGCGCAGGATTCGAGGTTGCGTCCGACACGTCGGTTGCGGCCCTTCGAGAACAGCAGTTGGATCTGCTGGCGGATCTGGTGGAAAGCAACATCGATATCGACGCCGTTCTCGATCTGATAGAGAACGGCGTCGACGGCTCGACGAAAAAGATCGTTACGCAGATGCTTTGACCAAGCCCATCCAACTGACGGTCGAGAAGATCCCGGTGATCACGAGCGGAACGACCACCAGCAGAAGCACGCGTGGGGTGTCGGTGAAGAAAGTCCCGACGTCGGGCCACCAGTTCTGCCACGTGATCACGATCGCGCCGCCTCCGAAGACGACGAGGCCGGCGAGTCCGAGCGTGAACAGACCGTTCGTGCGGAAGCGCCGGTAGACGACTCCGACGAACGCCCCGATGGACCCGATCAGCAGTAGCCCGATCACCAGAGTCAGCCACTGCAGGAGCGGGTTGTCGGTGGCGTAGCGGGCCAGACCGAACATGCGGATCTTCAGCCCGAAGCCGCCGGTCGCGGCTTCGACGACCGACAACAGGTAGACGATCGTGCCGAGGGCGACCGATTGTGCTACCCCCACCAGTGCTGTCGCAGTGAGGAATTCGCGACGTGTGATGCTCAGGCTCAGGGCGTACGGGAAGCACTGGGTGATAGCCGTGACGTAGAAGGCAATAGCGAACCCATAGACCGAGAACACGCCGCCGCTGAAGCTGAAATCCGAATCGCTTTCCGGAACTACCGAGAAGATGCCGTAGGTGATCACGAACACTGCGACGAGAATTCCCAGGGGCCACGCGAATGTGGTTGCCCAGGAGGTGTTGTGGACCCGAGCTACGTTCAATATGCGCTTCATGACAAGGCCTCCTCGGCGGTGGTCGACTTGTGGATAGATCCGGAATGGGCAGTGGTTCGATCGATGATCAACTGCTGCAACGGAATCGGTTCGATGCTGAGACCGGACGCCACGCCGAGGGATTGCTGGTGATCGTTCAGTCGCCCGTCGATCGTCGCTCGGGCTGTCGAGCCGAGAGCAGTTCTGTGCAAGATTCGATGCTCTGCAGCGAACCGGTCGACAGCCTCGGTCGGACCGGTGATCTCGAATGCTCTCTCGCGCAGATCGTCCGACTCGGCGTCGAGCAGAATTCTTCCCTTGTCGATGAGAATCACGTGCTCGATCAGATTGCTGACCTCGTCTATGAGGTGCGTCGACAGAACGACCGTTCGGGGGTTCTCCGCGTAGTCGGCCAGCAGCCGGTCGTAGAACATGTGTCGTGAGACTGCGTCCAGCCCCAGGTAGGGCTCGTCGAAGAAGGTGAGTGGCGCTCGGGACGCGAGACCGATGACGATTCCGAGTGCCGACGTCATTCCGCGAGAGAGCTTCTTGATCTTGCGACCCAACGGGAGGTCGAAATCGCGCAGCAATTCGGCGGCGAAGTCGTTGTCCCAGTGCGGAAGAATGTGGGAGGCCTGCGCAATGGCGTTCTTGACCTTCAAATCGTCGGGATACTTCTGGCTTTCCTTGACGAAGCACACGTGACTCAGAGCCTGTGGGTTCTCCCACGGGCGTTCGCCGAATACCGAGATCTCACCATCACTTTCGCGCATCTGGGCGGTCATCATCTGCATGACGGTGGTCTTGCCTGCTCCGTTGCGGCCGAGGAAGCCGTAGATCTTGTTGCGTTCGATCTCGAAGCTCACGTCGTCGACGGCGGTGAACGAGCCGAACTTCTTGGTCAGGTGTGTGGCCGACGCAACGACGCGGCGGAGTTCGTCGGGCGTACCGATATCGTGGATGCTCATCGCGATGCCTCCCAGTTGTCGAGCATGGTCTTGAGTTCGTCCACGGTCATTCCGAGCTTGCGTGCCTCGGTGACCAGCGGGTCGATGTACTGACGGGCGAACAGATCGCGTCGACGGAACCGGAGTGCGTCCCGTGCGCCTGTGGTGACGAACATTCCGATCCCTCGTTTCTTGTAGACGACGCCGTCGGCGACGAGCTTCGCGAGCCCTTTGCCTGCTGTGGCCGGATTGATGCGGTGGAACGCGGCGAGCTCGTTGGTGGAGGGAACCTGTTCTTCCTCGGCCAGGGAGCCGTCGATGATCGAGTTCTCGACGAGCTCGGCGATCTGCAGGAAGATCGGCCTGCCCTCGTCCATCAGAGCCACCGCCGCGGCGGCGAGGTTCGGTACCTCACTGGTTCATTACTCATGTAACTAACCATAGAACCGGTGTGTGGTTCTGGCAAGAGGCAGTACCGTCGTCCCCATGGAGTTCACGCATGTGAGTGCTGCGGGCGGGTCTGTTTCGGTACGAGTAGCGGGACCGGACAGTCGGCACGCCGTGCTCCTGTTGCCGGACATCGGCGATTCGGTCGATGTCTACGACTCGGTGAGCGAGCGCTTGCACAACTCGGATCTGAAAACCGTTGCGGTGGAAGACATCGACGGAGTGGGGGACGACGCTGTTCTCGCCTTGCTGGACGAGCTGAAGCTGTCGTGGGTCCACCTCGTCGGGAGCGGTGCCGGTGCGGAATCGGCCTGGAGACTGGCGGCGAAGACATTCGGTCGGTTTGCCAGCCTCATCGCCGTGGATCGTTGCCACCCGGCGATCGCCGACCATCGGGGCATCGTGCGGGACGCCGATTGCCCCGCAATCGAGTTGCCGACGACGCTGGTCATCGGCAACTCCGAGATGCGTCCGTCCGCCGACAACAGCGGCCGCTTCGTCTACTCGGACTTTCGGGTCGTCGCGCTCGACGGCGTCGAACATGTCGCGGCCGACGCCCCGGCGGCGCTGGCCACGGAGATCGTGCTCCGCACCAGCCCCTGGTGATCGAAACCTACAGGTCGAGGCCCAGGAGGGCGTTCTCGACCACCTCGGGCAGTCCTGGGTGGATCCAGTACTGACCACGGGCCATGTCCTGGGCGGACAGTCCGAAGCTCATCGCCTGGATGAGCGGCTGGATGAGAGTCGGGGCCTGAGCTCCGATGATGTGAGCCCCGAGTATCTTGCCGGTGCCCTTCTCGGCGATGATCTTGCACAGCCCTTCGCTGTCCTCCATCGCCCAGCCGAAGGCGACGTCGCCGTAGTTCTGGACCTTCACCGTGATGTCGAGCCCTGTGTCTCGGGCCTGTTCCTCGGTCATACCCACCTCCGCGATCTGCGGATCGGTGAACACGGCAGCGGGAACGAAGCGGTGATCGTAGGTACGCAACGCGGACGTGTCGCCGTGCCAGGCGTCCTGCAACAGGTTGTGCTGGACCACGCGCGCTTCCTGATTGGCCACATGCTTGAGCTGATACGGCGAGGAGACGTCGCCCAGTGCGAACACGCCCTCGGCTGTGGTGCGGCCGAACTCGTCGACCACGATGCGGCCCTCGTCGTCCAGCTCGATCCCGGCAGCACCGAGATTCAGTCGGTCGCCGTTGGGCTGGCGGCCGACGGCCACGAGAAACGCGTCTCCGAGGACCTTGGTGCCGTCCGAGAGTTCGACGCCGTGCAGTCCGCCCTCGGAAATCCCGTGCGTGTCACCGGAGTCGAGGTGAACTTCCCACTTGGCCCGGGCGAGCTCGGTGAATCGCTTCGCGATATCGGCATCCAACGCGCGCAGCAGCGAATCCTTGCGGGCGACGATCGACACCTTCGACCCGAGTGCGGAGAAGACGTGCGCGAATTCGGCTGCGATGTAACCGGATCCGAGGATCACGAGGTGTTCGGGCAGTGCCGGTAAACGCATGACGTCGTTGTTGGTGTGGTAGTCGACACCGGAATCTTCGATCGATTGCGGCACGATGGGACGCGAGCCGGCCGCGATGACGATCCGGTCGGCCGTGATGGTCGTGCCGGTTCCGGTGTCGATGGTGCGCGGCCCGACAAAGCTCGCGTGACCTTGGAACAGCGTCACGTTGGGGCTGCCCTCGGCCCGGTATCGCTTACCGCCCTCGGAGATGGGGTCGATGCGTCCGAAGACCCGCTCGACGATGTCCGGCCAGCGGACCGCGTCGACGTGTGCGTCGATGCCGTACTTGGCGGAATCTCGCACGGTACGGGCGACCTCGGCCGCGTAGACGTACATCTTGGTGGGGATACAGCCGACGTTGAGGCAGGTTCCGCCGAACGTCGAATTCTCCTCGATCAGGGCGACCTTCTTGTCGTCGAACCTCTGATCGACGATCGAGTTTCCCGAGCCGGAGCCGATGATGACGACGTCGAAGTGCTCAGTCATGAAATGTGTCCGATCTCGGTGTGGTCCTTGCCCGACGCGTGGTCGGTCTTCTCTCCTCGGTGCAACCACTCGAGCCATTCGTCCATTTCCTCGAAGGCCTGGGCGCGAGGGCCCTCGGTGGACAGGAAGACGTCGTGGCGTGCGCCCTCGATGGGGACGATGGAGGTTCGATCACCCAGGCAGCCGGCCCAACGGGCGATCTGCCGGACGTCGAGAACGGCATCGGCCGCGTCGACGGCCGAGCTGTAGCGGCGAGAGAAATGCGTCACTTTCGAGCGAAGGATCAGCGACGGAATTCCGATATCGAGGCCGCGGTGCAGCTCGGCATGCCCGTGCCGGACCGCACGGATCCAGCCGAAGGTGATGGGGAAGCCGGCGAGGGGTTTCCAGTCCAGGTCGTAATCCCACTCGCCCTGCTCCGATGCCGCGAGGGAAAGGCCGTAGGTGTCCAAGCCGCCCCCGGGAACCGGGGTCTTGGCCCGGAATCTGCCGATGACGTCGATCGCCGCGGTACCGACGCTACGTATCGCAGGCGGGCCCTGCAGGTCGAACCAGGGGCTGTTGAGGACGACGCCTGCCAGGCCCAACCCGGACGAGCCGCCTTCCTGACGGTTGAGACGGTTGAGCCACAGCGGCAACACGAGGCCACCGGTGGAGTGCGCCATCAGCAGCACCGGCGCGTCCGCGCGCTCGGCGCGCACCAGGCTCAGCGCCTCGTTCAGCTCGGCGTCGTACATCGCCAGATCGGTCACGAAGTGTGCGGTCTGGCCCTCACGGCGCGATCGTCCACATTTGCGCAGGTCGAGCGCGTAGAACGCGTATCCCTTGGCGGCGAAATGCTCGGCGATGTGTCGCTGGAAGAAGTAGTCGGTGAACCCGTGGACATAGATGACCGCGCGGTCGAAGTTGGCGACACCCGGCGGTTGATACCGCACCAGAGTGGCCTCGACCTGGCCCTCGCCGTCCGGATCGTCTCCGAGTGGGATGGTCGTCTGTTCGTAGCCGTCGCCGAGGACATCGGGAACCCAGGTAGTCACAGATCACAACTGTAGTGGGCGCCGCCGGCAGCGTCCGAGGAGCACAATCGAGAGCAGGTTGACGTGGTGTCCGATGGGGTAGGCCCAGCTAGTAACCTGACCGCATCGGGTGAGTAACCCTCTACAGAAGAGTTCTCGGACCGATACCGCCACCGGCCGAGACCTTTACAGACAAGGAAGTCGATTCTCCAGTGTCCACAGATGAGCAGGGTAAGCGGATCAAGACCGACGTCGTTCTGGTCGGTGCCGGAATCATGAGCGCCACCCTCGGTGCGCTGCTCCGTCAGCTCGAGCCGAACTGGTCGATCGACGTCTACGAACGTCTCGACGCCGCAGCGGCCGAGAGCAGCGACGCGTGGAACAACGCGGGCACCGGGCATTCGGCGCTCTGCGAGCTCAATTACACGCCGCAGAACAAGGACGGCAGCGTCGATATCGCCAAGGCGCTCAACGTCAACGAGCAGTTCCAGGTCTCGCGGCAGTTCTGGGCCCACGGCATCGAGACCGGCGTCCTCTCCGACGCCAAGAACTTCATCAATCCGATCCCGCACGTGAGCTTCGTGCACGGCGAGGACAACGTGAAGTACCTGCGGGCGCGCTACGAGGCGCTCGTCGGCAACCCCTTGTTCGCCGGCATGGAGTACATCGATTCCAAGGACGAGTTCACCGCGCGACTGCCGCTGATGGCTCGTGGCCGTGACTTCTCCGATCCGGTTGCGCTCAACTGGAGTCAGGAAGGCACCGACGTCGACTTCGGTGCGCTCACCAAGCAGCTGCTGAACTACCTGTCCGCTGCGGGTGGCACCGTGCACTTCGGGCACGATGTGCGCAACATCACCAAGCAGTCCGACGGCACGTGGGACGTCAAGGTGGCGAACCAGCGCACCGGTGCCAAGAAGACCGTCAACGCCAAGTTCGTGTTCGTCGGGGCGGGCGGCGGCGCGCTGCACCTGCTGCAGAAGTCGGGCATTGCCGAGATCAAGGGCTTCGGCGGATTCCCCGTCAGCGGCGAATGGCTGCGGTGCACCAACCCCGAGCTGATCGAGCAGCACTCGGCCAAGGTGTACGGAAAGGCCTCGGTGGGAGCACCGCCGATGTCGGTGCCGCACCTCGACACGCGCGTCATCAACGGCCAGCAGGGATTGTTGTTCGGACCGTACGCGGGATGGTCACCGAAGTTCCTCAAGCAGGGCAAGATCACCGATCTGCCCGGCTCGGTCAAGCCGGGCAACCTGATGTCGATGCTCGGCGTCGGCGTGACCGAGCTCGGGCTCGTGAAGTACCTGGTGAGCGAGTTGGCTCAGTCGCAGGCCGATCGGGTCGAGACTCTGCGGGAGTTCGCGCCGACCGTCGTCGCCAAGGACTGGGAGCTGGTCACGGCCGGCCAGCGTGTGCAGGTGATCCGCAAGAAGGGACGCGGCGGCGTTCTCGAGTTCGGTACGGCTGTGGTCAACGCTGCCGACGGCAGCATCGCGGGCCTGCTCGGTGCCTCTCCCGGCGCATCGACAGCCGTACCGGCCATGCTGGACGTGCTCCAGCGGTGCTTCGGAGACAAGTACGACGCGTGGCAGCCCAAGCTCAAGGAAATGGTCCCGTCCCTGGGGGTCAAACTGGCTCAGAACAGCTCGCTGTTCGACGAGGTCTGGGCCTGGACCTCGAAGACGCTGGAGCTGGAAAGTTCGCGTGAGCTCGCACAGCACACGGGTGTGTGATAGCAAAAGGTATGAATACGCAAGCAGCAGCTCTCAAACGATCGTGGGCACTAGACCTGTCCAACAGCACGTTGTACGACCTGTTGAAGCTGCGTGTCGAGGTGTTCGTGGTCGAGCAGGCCTGCGCCTATCCGGAGTTGGACGGACGCGACCTGCTGACCGAGACGCGGCACTTCTGGCTCGAACGAGACGGTGAAGTGGTGTGCACTCTGCGTCTGCTCGAAGAGCACGACGACGGCGAGAAGGCGTTCCGTATCGGCCGCCTGTGCACCCAGCGTTCGGCCAGGGGACAGGGACACACCACGCGAATTCTGCGGGCCGCCCTGGCCGAGGTCGGTTCGGCACCGTGCCGGATCAACGCGCAGAGCTACCTCGTCGACATGTACGCCAAGCACGGCTTCCTGCCCGACGGCGAGGAAGTACTCGAGGACGGTATTCCGCACACTCCGATGCGTCGCGGTGGCGGCACCGCCTGGAGCGAGGCGTAACAGCCCGTTCGGATCCGAAGCTACGAATGCCACACACGTCCAGGCGTGTGTGGCATTCGTTCGTTCGGCGGTAGTGTTCCGTTCGAAGTCGAGTGCGGAGAAGTCCTGTGAGAATCAGGCGCGGTCCCGCCACTGTGATCAGGAGTGTTCTCCTGTCAGCCAGATCGCCGCCCGGCTTCGTGTAGTCCACCGAACGCTCGGCGCGGAACTCCGAGCACGAAGGGAATTGGTTGTGCAGCGAGAGAGCAGTGTCCCCGAACCGGGGTATCCGTTCAGTGCGATCGTCGGTCAGGATCAGCTGCGGTTGTCGTTGATCCTGTGCGCGGTGCACCCCGGTATCGGCGGTGTGCTGGTGCGCGGCGAGAAGGGGACCGCGAAATCGACGGTGGTTCGCGCGCTCGCAACTCTGCTGCCGGCCGTCGAGGACGAGGACGGTGCCCGCCCGGCCAAGCTGGTCGAGCTTCCGGTGGGAGCGACCGAGGACCGCGTGGTGGGGTCCATCGACCTCGAGAAGGTACTGCGCGACGGGGAACGAGCATTCCAACCCGGCCTGCTCGCAGCAGCACACCGCGGCGTGCTCTACGTCGACGAAGTGAACCTGTTGCACGACCATCTTGTGGACGTCCTGCTCGACGCGGCGGCGATGGGTCGCGTACATGTCGAACGAGACGGCGTATCGCATTCTCACCCAGCACAATTCGTCCTCGTGGGCACGATGAATCCCGAGGAGGGAGAGCTCCGGCCACAGTTGCTCGACCGATTCGGTCTGGCGGTCGAGGTCACCGCGTCGCGTGATGTGGACGTGCGCATGAACGTCGTGCGCAGGCGTATGAACTACGAGCGTGATCCCCACGCGTTCGCGGCCGCGTACGTCGACGAGGAAGCCGTCGTTGCAGCGCAGATCGTGGCCGCACGCTCGATCCTCGACGATGTGGTGTTGAGCGACAAGGAACTTCGGCGCATCGCCGCGCTGTGCGCATCGTTCGACGTCGACGGTATGCGCGCAGACCTGGTGGTCGCGCGTACTGCCTCGGCCCACGCCGCGTGGCGAGGCGCGAGCGAGGTGACCGAGGAGGACGTGCGCGTCGCGGCGGAACTGGCGCTACCGCACAGGCGTCGACGCGACCCCTTCGACGAGCCCGGTATAGACGACAAGCAGCTCGACGACGCCATGCGCGACGCCGCCGAACAGGCCGAGCAGCAACCCGATCCCGAGCCGGAGCCGGATCCCGACGGTGATGGAGGAGCACCGAAGCCCGACGCGGCGGATAATTCCGACGCGCCGTCGAGCACGGAATCCGACGCCCCGCAGGAACCGGCCGACAGCCAGGAGAAGGCCCCGACCGGTGCGGGCAGCGATCGGCAGGCGGGAACGCCGGGCGCGCAGTTCAAGGCGCGGCTCATCGAGCTTCCCGGGGTCGGTGAAGGTGCTCCGGGTAGGCGCTCGCGGTCGAGGTCCTCGTACGGACGGTCGGTTCGTCCCACCGTCGAACCGGGCCGGGGTCTGCATCTGATCGGTACGTTGTTCGCGGCAGCCGAGCAGCAGGTGGTGCGTGGGCGCACGTCCGGGCGGCTGCGACTGGCACCCGAGGACCTGCGCGGAGCCGTCAAGGAGGGACGCGAGGGCAATCTCATCGTCTTCGTCGTCGACGCGTCGGGATCCATGGCTGCGCGAGATCGACTGTCGGCGGTGACGGGTGCGGTGCTCTCACTGCTCCGTGACGCCTATCAACGGCGCGACAAGGTCGCGGTCATCACCGTGCGCGGCACCGAGGCCGAGACAGTACTGCCGCCGACGTCCTCGGTCGATGTCGCTGTGACGCGGCTGCGAAAGATGAAGACCGGGGGCAAGTCTCCGTTGGCGCAGGGATTCCTGACCGCGCGAGAGTTGGTGCTGCGCGAGAAGGTTCGAGACCCGCTGCGGCGCGCGTTGGTGGTCGCTCTGACGGATGGGCGTGCCACGGGCGGCACCGATCCCGTCGGTCGGGCGCGAATCGCCGCCGGCCGCATCGCTGCGGACAAGATCGCGTCGGTCGTCGTCGACTGCGAGTCGGGCATGGTGCGCCTGGGATTGGCCGCGGACTTCGCCGGCTGTCTCGGAGGCGGATACGTGGCGCTCGCGGACCTGTCGGCCGAGCAGGTCACCGCCGTCGTTCGCGCAGCGGCGTAGGGGGACACGCGATGCCACAGGGAGTACCTGCTCCGGGAACCGTTCCGGAGGACGGCCTCACGACTCGTCAGCGCCGCAATCTGCCGGTGCTCGCCGTCCACACCGGTCCCGGCAAAGGGAAGTCGACCGCTGCGTTCGGAATGGCGTTGCGAGCCTGGAACCAGGGTTTCGACGTCGGCGTGTTCCAGTTCGTCAAGAGTGCGAAGTGGAAGGTGGGCGAGGAAGCGGCATTTCGTGCTCTGGGCGACGCGCACGAGAGCACCGGAATCGGCGGCGCTGTGGAATGGCACAAGATGGGCGAGGGGTGGTCGTGGACTCGCAAGAAGGGCAGCGAGGTCGACCACGCCGACGCCGCGGCGGAAGGCTGGCGTGAGATCGCACGGCGCATCGAGCAGCAATCCCATCGCTTCTACGTGTTGGACGAATTCACCTATCCACTCAAGTGGGGCTGGGTCGACGTCGCGGAGGTGGTCGAGGTGCTGACACATCGGCCGGGCAACCAACATGTCGTCATCACCGGCCGCGACGCTCCGCCGGAGTTGATCGCGGCCGCCGACCTCGTCACCGAGATGACCAAGGTGAAGCACCCGATGGATGCGGGTCGCAAAGGGCAGCGGGGCATCGAATGGTGAACCGGTCGTGTCCGGCCGTGGTGATCGCGGCACCCGCGTCGGGCAGCGGAAAGACGACGGTCGCCACCGGACTGATGGGTGCCCTGCGCGGTGCCGGCCGTCGGGTCGCTCCGTTCAAGGTCGGCCCGGACTACATCGATCCCGGTTACCACTCGCTCGCCGCGGGCCTGCCCGGTCGAAATCTCGACGCGGTCATGGTCGGTGCCGACCGCATCGGCCCACTGTTTCTACACGGCAGCAGCGGCTGCGACATCGCAGTGGTCGAAGGCGTCATGGGCCTGTTCGACGGCAAGATCGACATGACCGGTCCGGGGGAGGCGTCCGCCGAGGGCTCGACCGCGCGAGTGGCGGCCATGCTCGGCGCGCCGGTGGTGCTCGTGGTGGACGCACGCGGGCACAGTCAATCCCTCGCCGCCGTGCTGCACGGATTTTCCACCTACGACTCGAGTGTGCGGATCGGCGGTGTGATCCTCAACCGCGTCGGCAGTGATCGGCACGAACAGGTGCTCCGTCAGGCCTGCGAACGAGTGGGTGTTCCGGTTCTGGGCTCCCTGCCGAGGATGAGTGAATTGGTCGTTCCGTCACGGCATCTGGGGCTTATCACCGCGGTGGAGCACGGCGGTGCCGCTACCGATGCGGTCGACGCGATGAGTGCATTGGTCGCACAGTTCGTGGACATCGAGGCGGTCGAGGCGCTGGCGCGTTCGTCGGTGCCCGTCCCGGCCTGGAACCCTGCGCTCGAGGTCAGACCGTCCGGTGGCGCACCGGTGATCGCTGTCGCCGGCGGCCCGGCGTTCACCTTCGGCTACACCGAGCACGTCGAACTGCTCCGGGCCGCCGGCGCAGATGTTGCGGTCTTCGATCCGCTGCGCGACGGATTACCCTCGGGCACAGCAGGAGTGGTACTTCCCGGCGGGTTCCCGGAAGAACATGCCGCCGCCCTCGCGGCGAACGAAGTGCTACTCGCCGATATCAGGACAGCGGCAGCCCGCGGATTGCCCATACATGCCGAATGCGCCGGGTTGCTCTATCTCGCACGGAGATTGGACGGCCACGCCATGGCCGGAGTAGTCGACGTCGACGCGGAATTCGGGAACACGCTCACCCTCGGGTACCGCGATGCCGTCGCCCTCGAATCGTCGACGCTGTTCGACGCGGGTAGTCGCGTCACCGGCCACGAATTCCACCGAACGAAACTGGTGGACGTCCGAGAGAGCGCACCGGCGGCGTGGGGTTGGCACAAGCACGGGGTCGACGGCAGAACCGCCGCACGCGAGGGTTTCGTGCAGGGTGGTGTCCACGCGTCGTATCTGCACACGCACGCGGCGGGAAACCCCGAGTCGATCACTCGATTCGTCTCTGCCGCACACGATTACGCGTGCGTGTGAGGCGCGGCGTCGTCATCGGAATCGGCACCAGAGCAGGGGTCGGACCCGACGAGGTACTGCAGGCGATCACCGAGGTGATCGAGGAGAACTGGTCGGTGGTGAGCATCGCATCGATCGACCGAAAAGCAGAACTGGTGGCAGCGATCGCGTCCAGAATGGGTGTTCGAGGATCGACGTTCTCGGCGTCGGACCTGTCCGCAGTCGTCACCGAATCCGGGTCGGACCGGGTGCGAGACGCAGTCGGTACTGCCAGCGTCGCGGAAGCGTCGGCTCTGTTGGCCGGCTCGTCGCGGCGGCTGCTGGTTCCGAAGGCAGTCGGTGCCACCGTGGTCGTCGCGGTGGCCGCGACGGACGAAGAACCGGCGGATCTGCCGCACTGACTGGCGAAAGCGAGCCGACGAGGGCACTGTGGGTCGAATGAGTTCCGACAGTCTGGTTCTACTCGGCCCGATCGTTCGTTATGTCGGCACCGAGACCGCGACCTTGTGGTTCGAGATGGCGCACCCGTGCACCGTCACCGTCGTCACCGAAGTCGGCGTCCGAGCATCGGAACGAACGTGGGGAGTGCACGGCCACCACTTCGCGCTCGTTCCACTCGAGGGCCTGCCCGCCAACGCGCCGGTGAGCTACGAGGTGTTCGTCGACGAGCACAGGGTGTGGCCGGAGGACGGCAAGCGAGCCAGCATCCACACCGTGGACGCAGCGGGGCCGGTCACGCTCGCGTTCGGGTCGTGTCGGCGCGGTGACGATTACAGCGCGAAGTCTCTGAAGACGATCGGTGCCGATGCACTCGCCGGTCTCGGATCTGCCCTCATCGAGCAGGATCCGGGCCAGTGGCCCCAGGCCCTGTTGCTTCTGGGTGACCAGGTGTACGCCGACGACCCGTCGCCCGAGATAGTCGAACGACTGCAGGCGCGGCGGGAGTCGGGAGAGGGACCGACCAGTGCCATCGGCACCGACGCGGAGAACGAGATCTGCGACTTCGAGGAGTACTCGTGGCTCTATCGGGAATCGTGGGGACTCGAGCCGGTGCGGACGCTGTTGGCGAGCATCCCGTCGTGCATGATTCTCGACGATCACGATCTGCGCGACGACTGGAATTCGTCGGCCTCCTGGCGTCGTGACATCGAGACCCGGCCGTGGTGGAACGACCGCGTGATCGGGGCGTACTCGTCGTACTGGGTGTATCAACATCTGGGCAATCTCTCGCCGAAAGAACTGGCGGGGGACGAGATGTACGCCGCCGTTCGCTCCGCCGAGACCGATGCGGATCGCGAGAAACTGTTGGCCGACTTCGCGTTACGTGTCGATCGAGCCCCCGAGACCGGCCGGTGGAGCTTCTATCGAGATTTCGGCGACACCCGTCTGATAATGATCGACTCACGCTGCTCACGAAATCTCGACCCCGACAACCGCGAAATGGTCGACGAGAAGGAATGGGCGTGGGTCCGCGAGCGCGCACTCGAGACGACGCCCCGACACCTGCTGTTCGGATCGTCACTGCCGTACCTGATGCTACCGGCACTGCATCATCTAGAACAGTGGAACGAGGCTGTGGCACAGGGGAGTTGGGGGCCGAGGTCGGCCAAGGTGGCCGAAAAGATGCGAATCGGACTCGACCTCGAGCACTGGGCCGCATTCACCAACTCGTTCAACGACATGGCAGCCCTGACGCGTGAGCTCTCGCGCGGTGACGACAAGCCCGCGTCGATCATGTGGCTCTCGGGAGACGTGCACTGCTCGTACGTCGCGAACGCCGACTTCGGTGTCGGCGGGCGCGACGTGCCTGCGACGTACCAGCTGACCATGTCCCCGTTCCGCAATCCGCTGAATCTGCCGATCCGCGCGGTCAACAAACTGGCCGTCAAACGCCCGGCGGCGAGGATCCTGTCGAAGCTCGCGCGGGCCGCCCACGTGGGCCCGTCGGGTGTCGAGTGGCAGGCCGAGGCGGGCCCGTGGTTCGACAACGGGGTCATGCTGCTGACCCTGCACGGCGACTCGGCGCGACTGCAAGTCCACCATGCCCACGTCGACGATGCCGGGAAGCAGGTCCTGACACGAACGTCCAGCCTGGCGCTCGCCTAGAGCAGGCATCCCCGCCATGCTCGGGTGAAAACGATTGGCCATCGAGGGGCTGATGGGGTTGGCTGGTTCGTTGTGGCCCATCTCGAACTCAACGACATCGTGTACTTCCTGCCCGACGGACGGCAGCTGCTCAACGGCGTCGGCTTCCGGGTGGGCGACGGTGCCAAGACCGCACTGATCGGGCCCAACGGAACCGGTAAGACGACGTTGACGCGCATCGTGGCGGGCGACGAGGCTCCCGACGAGGGCGCGGTGTCGAGCTCCGGTTCGCTCGGGGTGATGCGGCAGTTCGTCGGGCAACTGCGAGACGACTCGACGGTGCGTGACCTGTTGCTGTCGGTCGCGTCCCCAGCCGTGCGGTCCGCAGCTGCTGCGCTCGACGCCGCCGAGAACACGATGATCGAGGTCGACGACGAGAAGACCCAGATGAAGTACGCGCAGGCCCTGTCCGATTGGGGCGACGTGGGCGGCTACGACCTGGAACCGTTCTGGGACAAGGTGACCACGGCTGCACTCGGTATGCCGTTCGATCGGGCGAAGTGGCGCGCAGCCTCGACGCTCAGTGGCGGTGAGCAGAAGCGGCTCGTGCTCGAGTCACTGTTCGCCGGTACCGACGATCTGCTGCTGCTCGACGAGCCGGACAACTACCTCGACGTGCCCGGCAAACGTTGGCTGGAAGCAACGATTCGCGACTCCGACAAGTCCGTCCTGTTCATCAGCCACGACCGGGAGCTCATCGCCAACGCTGCCAATCGGATCGTGACCCTCGAGCCGGGGGTGAGCGGGGCCACCGCGTGGGTGCACGGCGGTGGGTTCGCGACGTATCACGCAGCGCGGGAAGACCGGAACGCGCGACTCGACGAACTGCGCAGGCGGTGGGACGAGGAATTGGTCAAACTGCGCGCGCTGGTGTTGCGTCTGCGCGAGAAGGCGAAGTTCAACGACGGCGTCGCCGCCCGCTACCACGCATCGCAGACGCGACTGGCCAAATTCGAGGAGGCCGGACCGCCCGAGGCCGTGCCGCTCAAGCAGCACGTCACCGTCCGGTTGCGCGGTGGTCGAACGGCCAAGCGCGCGCTCGTGTGCACGGCCCTGGAACTGACCGGCCTGATGAAACCGTTCGACACCGAGATCTGGTACGGCGATCGCGTGGCGGTATTGGGTTCCAACGGCTCGGGCAAATCGCACTTCCTGCGTCTGCTCGCCAACGGCGGCACCGATCCCGAGAAGGAGCACGAGCCGGTCCAGGAACTCGCACTCGCGCCCGTTCCGCACACCGGGACAGCGGTACTCGGGGCCCGGGTACGGCCCGGTCTGTTCGCGCAGACGCACACGCGTCCGGATCTTGCCGGCAACACGCTGCTCGAGATTCTTCACATGGGCAACGAGCACCGGGACGGCATGGGCCGTGAGGCTGCCGGCCGAGCGTTGGACCGATACGGTCTGGCCCGCGCGGCCGAACAGTCCTACGACAATCTGTCGGGCGGGCAGCAGGCACGTGTGCAGATTCTTCTGCTCGAGCTATCCGGCGCCACGCTGCTGCTGCTCGACGAGCCGACCGACAACCTCGACCTGATGTCGGCCGATGCGCTCGAAGACGCCATCGCGGCATTCGAGGGCACCGTGATCGCGGTGACACACGACCGGTGGTTCGCCCGCAGTTTCGATCGATTCCTGGTGTTCGGTGCCACCGGGCAGGTTTACGAAGCAGCCGAGCCCGTATGGGACGAGAAGCGAGTCCAGCGCGCGCGGTAGCGTTTCCTCTCGTGAACGCGACTGACTCTCCCTATCTGGTCGGCCTGAATCTCGAAGGGCGGCGCGTCGTCGTGGTCGGTGGCGGCACCGTCGCACAGCGTCGACTACCGCTGTTGATCTCGTCCGGAGCAGTGGTCCACGTGGTCACCCGCGAGGCCACTCCGGCCGTGGAGGCAATGGCGACAGCAGGGCAGGTGACGCTCGAACTGCGCGATTACCGCCACGGCGATCTGGCCGACGCCTGGTACGCCATCGCCTGCACCGACGAGGCCGAGACCAATATCGCCATTGTCGCCGAAGCGACCGCGTCCAAGATTTTCTGTGTCCGTGCCGACATCGCCAAGGACGGCACAGCCGTCACTCCGGCGTCGGCCGAATGGGACGGCCTCACGCTGGGAGTGCTGGCAGGCGGCGAACATCGCCGATCGGCCGCCGTGCGCAATGCCGTCGTCGAAGCGCTGCAGTCCGGCGTCGTGGCCGACTCGGCGCACGCGCCGCTGACCGGTGTCGCGCTCGTGGGCGGCGGTCCGGGCGACCCGGATCTGATCACCGTCCGGGGCCGCAGACTGCTGGCATACGCGGACGTCGTGGTGGCCGATCGGCTGGCTCCACCCGAGTTGCTCGCCGAACTCGGACCACACGTCGAGGTCATCGACGCCTCGAAGATTCCGTACGGCCGGGCGATGGCGCAGGAAGCCATCAACCAGGCGCTGATCGACGGTGCCAAGGCCGGCAAGTTCGTGGTTCGGCTCAAGGGCGGTGACCCGTACGTCTTCGGTCGCGGTTACGAGGAACTCGAAGCGCTGGCCGCCGAGGGCATTCCGGTTACGGTGGTACCGGGCATCACCAGCGCGATCTCGGTTCCGTCCTCGGCCGGAATCCCGGTGACGCATCGCGCCGTCACCCACGAATTCGTCGTCGTGAGCGGTCACGTGGCCCCCGATCACCCCGATTCTCTGGTCGACTGGGACGCGTTGGCCAAGCTCAAGGGCACAATCGTGTTGCTGATGGCCGTCGAGCGCATCGGGCTGTTCGCCGATGTACTCGTGGCGGGCGGCCGCCCGTCGGACACCCCGGTCATCGTCGTTCAGGAGGGCACCATGCGCACCCAACGTGAAGTTCGGGCCACGTTGAGCACCGTCGCCGACGCGGTCCGCGAGGCCGAGATCAGGCCGCCGGCGATCGTCGTCATCGGCACTGTGGCCGGGTTCTCTGTACACGCCGGTAACGTGAACGCTCGTGCCTGAGTCATCGATGTCCAACACCTCCGCCACCGAGATCAAGTACCCGGTGACGACTCGAGCGTTCGGGATGGCGATCATCGTCCTGAGCGGGCTGCAACTGATGGTGGTTCTCGACGGCACCGTCGCCAACCTGGCCTTGGCTCCGCTGCAGGCCGATCTGGGTCTGTCCGACGCCGGGCGCAACTGGGTGTTGACCTCCTACGCGCTGGCATTCGGTGGGCTGATGTTGCTCGGCGGCAGGCTCGGCGACGCCTTCGGGCGAAAGAAGATGTTCCTCGCCGGCGTCGTCCTGTTCACGATCGCCTCGTTGCTGTGCGGACTGGCAGTCAACGAAGCCACGCTCGTTGCGGCGAGGGCACTGCAGGGGGTCGGTGCCGCGGTGGCGTCGCCCACGGCATTCGCGCTGGTGGCCACGACATTCGCTCCTGGCCCGGTGCGTAATCAGGCCATCGCCATCTACGCCGCCATGACCGGTGTCGGGTCCATTGCCGGGCTCATCATCGGTGGCGCTCTGACCGAGGTGTCGTGGCGCTGGATCTTCCTGATCAACGTACCGATCGGCATCGTCATCGTCGTGCTCGCCGTCGTGTCGCTGCAGGAGACCGTCGGGGCGAAGCTCGCCCTGGACGTGCCGGGTGCGATCCTGGCGACCCTGGGCTGCACGGGTGTGGTCCTCGCGCTGAGCGAGGGTACCGAGCTGGGCTGGTCGAGCCCGATCGTCATCGTGTCGTTGATCGCCGGACTGCTGTTCCTCGGACTGTTCCTGTTGGTCGAGCGACGGGCCGAGAACCCGCTGCTGCCGTTCTCGTTGTTCGTCAGTCGCGATCGAGTGGCGACCTTCGTCGCGATCTTCTTCGCCGGCGGGGTCATGTTCTGTCTCGCGGCGTATGTGGCGTTGTTCGTGCAGGACATTCTGGGCTACAGCCCGCTGCATGCCGGCCTGGCGTTCGTGCCGTTCGCCTTCGGTCTCGGTGCCGCGGCGTTCCTCGCGTCGCAACTGGTGACCCGGATCGCTCCGCGCTGGCTGATTCTCTGTGGTGCGGTCATCATGGTCGGCTGGCTGCTGGTGTCCGTGACGACGATGGACGCGGATTCGGCGTACTTCCCAGGGTTGTTCTTCCCGGTGATCGGGATCGGCTTCGGCGTCGGTCTGACGGTCGTTCCGCTGCCGCTGTGCGCCATCGCGGGCGTGAGCCCCACCGAAATCGGTCCGCTGACAGCAATCTCACTGGTCGCCCAGACCCTCGGCGGTCCTCTGGCGCTGGCCGTCATCGGGGCACTGGTCACGTCCCGGACACTGTCCCTCGGCGGCATATCCGGGCCGGCGACTCTGATGAACGACAGTCAGCTCGACGCACTGAGCTCCGGATACATGTTCGCGCTGTTCTGTTGCGCGGTCTGCGCCGTGATCGCCGGCATCGCCGCACTGTTCATCCGGTTCACCCCGCAGCAGGTGGCCCAGGCGCAGGCCGCGCAGGAAGACGCCCAGAAGGGCTGACGAGCGGGGCCGATCAGACTCCGAGTACGGCCTTGGCGATGAGGAAGTAGACGATCAGGCCGGTCGCATCGCAGAAGGTCGAGATGAAGGGCGTCGAGAACACCGCGGGGTCGACGCCGATCTTCTTGGCGATCAGCGGCATCGCACCGCCGACCGTCGCGGCGAGCGTGCATATCGACAGCAGCGTCGTGCCGATGACCAGGCCCAGGTGCCAGTCGTAGACGAGTCCGGCGATGACGAACCCCAACGTCCCGAGCATCGCTCCCATCGTCGCGCCGACGCGGACCTCGCGAAACAGCACAGCGGCGATGTCGCGCGGGCGGACGTCACCCAGGGCGAGCGCGCGGGTCACCGTGGTCGCGGCCTGCGAACCGGTGTTCCCGCCCGTGCCGGTGAGCAGGGGAATGAACAGCGCGAGGGTCACCACCGCGGCCAGTGCATGCTCGAAGATCTCGAGCACCTGCACGGTGAGGATGGCCGACAACGCCAACACGAGCAGCCAGACCACGCGCGAACGAACGATGGACAGGACCGGCGTCGACAGGTACGGCCGACGGAGCGGTTCTGCACCGCCCGCCCTGGCGGCGTCCTCGTCCTCGGCCTCCTCGAGAATGCGAGAGGACTGCTCGAGGGTGAGGATGCCGATCAGGCGCTGTTCGGAATCGACCACCACCACCGCCGGACTGCGATGCTCGAAACACAGACGTGCCGCGACCTCCGCCGACGAGTCCGCCCGCACCACCGGATGCGACGAATGGAGCTCTCCGACCGGCGTGGTCGATTCCGCCGTCGCGAGATCGGCGAGCGTCACCACACCGAGCAACGTGCGGCGGTCGTCGGTGATGGGCAGCAGGTACACCGATTCTGCGTCGGGACCGGTCCGTCGCACCGCGTCGAGAGCCTCGGCTGCCGTGGTGTCGCTGCGTAGGCGCACGTACTCCGGGCTCATTCGACGGCCTACCGAACCGCGGTCGTAGCCCAGCATCGGTGCGGTGAGCGCCCGTTGGGCGGGCGACAGGCCGAGCATCATGCGATGCGCGATGTTGGAGGGCAGCTCGTCGAGCAGTTCCACTCGGTCGTCGGGATCGAGGTTCTCGAACAGGGCGATGACGTCGTCGCTACGCAAACTCTCGAACAGCTCGCTGCGAATGGTCGCGTCGAAGCGCTCGAACACGACGACGGCCTCGTCCTTGGGCAACAGCCGAAACAGAACCGCCCGCTGCGCCGAGTCGACCCGTTCGAGCATTCTGACCGCGTTCGTCGTGGACAGACCCGCCATCAGGGTCGACAACGCGGCCACGTCGCGCTCGGCCAGTAGTTCCGATGTCCTGGTCACGATGTCGTCGAGAGTCTCGGGCACCGGTCCATTTTGCCTTGCGAGCGGTCATCGACCGACAGCGGTCGCTACTCCGGAACGACGTCCCAGTGCTCGACGATGGCGCCGTCGAACCGGAAGATGTCTCCCGCGACGAAGGGGTCGGATTCTGGCGCGCCCGGCGCTTTCGCGAATGTCCACACCAGATCGCCGTCGGCCAGCGAGACGACCGATTCCGAGGCAGGGAACTGCGCGCCGCCGGCGAAGAACTGTTGCAGTGCCGCGGTGCCGTTGCCCGCAATCGGATTGTGTTGCAGGTAGGACGGGGCGAAGTCGGTCCCGAGCACGGACGCGTCGTGTTCGCGGAAGAGCGCGTCGTAGGTAGCCGTCACCGACATGCGTCGGCGCTCTTCCTCGTCCTCGGTCGGCTCGGTCGGCTCGGTGGGCGCGGTCGGGTAACGGTAGAGGTCACTGAACATGGTGTTGCTGCTCATCGACGTGGCCGGCACGGATTGCGTCATGGCCCAGTGCTCGGTGACCTTGCCGCCGTCGAAGGCGAAGAGGTCGATGTTCGCTTCACCGGTGGTCTCGGATGCCGGATCAGCGGTGGCCTGCCAGTGCACTGCCACCCATCTGCCATCGGCCGCGACATGCTTGACGACGGCTCGTGCACCGGGAATCCGTGTCCGGGTGGCCTCGAATCGGGCGACGATCGCGTCGGGCCCCACCGCTGGTCCAGGTCGATCGACGGCGTTCTCGGACACGACCGACGCGGCGGCGGCGGGTTCTTCGGCCGTGAATGCAGATTCGAAGAGCGTCAGCGCTGCTTCTTCGTTGCGTGATTCGGTGACGCTGTCGGAGCGGTCGTCGGGCGACTGCGCGGCTACGGAGACGTCGTTCGGGCCCGGGGTGGAGGGCGACGTACCGCACGCCGTGATGGCGGACAGTGCGACCAGAACGGGCACGGTGAGTCGAGCAGCTGCGCGTGTTCGGTTCATGTCTGCTCAACTGACTTGAAGCTACAACAGTTCCCGAATCGGACGACGAAGCTCGTGGAATGTTTCAGCGGGACAGATCGGCTCGGTCGGCCGCGGCTCGTCCCGAGTCCCATCCCTCGGCATCGAGGCGCGGGCCACGCATCGGCTTGGCGGTGGGAAAGAGGCGGTCGAACTCCGCTTCCACGGCAACGGTCTGTGCCGCGAGAATCGGCAGCAGGTCGCCCGATTCCTGTCTCGCCTCGTCGAGGGCATGCGCGTCGGCATCGGTGAGACGATCTCCGATGCGGATGGCGTAGGCGTAGAGGAACGCCTTGCCGAATGCGGCCGAGCCGGCCTTCTTTCGCTTCTTGGCTTCCGGGGAGTGGCCGAGAGCTCGGGTTGCCTGCACCAGCAACGAGGTGAAGACGAGCTCGGCCTGTTCCACGTCCACCGGCGCGCCCACGAGCGTCGCAACGGCGTACTCCGCGTCCCAGATCGTCTTGACCCGGTTGGCAGTACCGGCGACGTGCAAGAGCTGGGCTTTGGCGGGTGCGTGCGGACCGTCGATGTGCACCCGTCGACCGCGAACGTCGAGATGACCCTCGGCCAACAGCAGCGTGTCGATCGAGTATCGCGTCATCAACTCCTGCGCCTTGGCGGTCAGCGTCTCGGCTTCCTCCGCGAAATCGGTGGCATCGGCCTTGGCCAGCAGACCGCGAATCTTGGCCAGCAATTTGCTGTTCGGTGAATCCGAGCCGGTGGTCGTCGGCACCGACGAGCGTGTGCGGGGCCATTGCGAGGGCTTGGCACCCAGTTGCGGCCAACGGGGGAGGGTTTGCCACTGGCCGAGCAGAGTGAGCACGTCGAGCCACTGATCGCTGCCGGCGATGTAGTCGGACTTGCCGGACGCCACGAGGTACGCCGTGAGGAAGTCGGGAGTGGCGTCGACTCGGGCTGCGACCGTCGGAAACTGTTCGCAGATCGCCGACATCTGATCGACCCAATCGTGCGGGGCGCGGGAGTCCGCTTCGATGAGATCGGCATGGTGCAGCAGTGCCGCGGCAGCGAGATTCGTCACCGCCACCGTGTGCTGACGCCGGACCACATGCATCAGATCCAGTGGTTGCCAGCCGTTTTCGTACAGTGTGCCGATCATGTTGGTCAGTGCCAGCGTGCCGAGTTCGTTCGCTTGCATCGAGACCAGACGGTCGGCGATGTCGTCGGCGATGCGTTGACTCTTGTTCTTGCCGACCGACGCCTCGGCTCCCTGTCTGAGCAGTTCCGGAACGGCGCTCATTCGGTGAGCACGATCAGTTCGGTGTCCGACGCCACTTCGACTCGAAGACCCGCCTTCGATGCCACGCGCGCAACAGCTTTCACATCTTTGGGCTCGGCCGTGGTCAGGGTCAGCGCGCGTGCGAGCAATCCCTTGTGATGCTTGTTGAAGTGGCTCACCACCGACCGACTGCCGTCGAGCTTCTCGGTGAGCACCGTTGCCGTGATCGCCCCGGGGATGGGCCCGAGCTGTTGATAGGTGCCGGACCGGAGGTCGACGACGATTCCCTCGGCCTCGGTGAGAAGGGCCTCGGACAGTCGAGGCTTCCAGTGCGCTCGCAACGTCCCGAAGTTCGGAATGGACGACCCGCCGGAGAGTCGATAGGACGGAATCGGGTCGGACGCGCGAACGGCCCCGAACAGTGCCGACCCGATCCACAGCCTGGCATCCGCACGCGCGCGTCCGGCACGGGTGAAGGTCGACGCCCCGAGAGCGTCGTACAGCACTCCTGTGTACCGGCGCAGGGCGGGAGTGGTGGGCGAGGCGAACAGGCGAGCGTTTCGTTCGATCTCGTCCACCTGGGTCGGACCGAGACCGAGAGCGGTGATGGACGCGTCGACGTCGTCGGAGAGCCGGACCAGGGCGTCGGCAAGCGTTCGGCGGAGCGGAAGCAGGGACGGCAACGACAACCGGTCCAGATCGAGAGGTGCTCCGGAACCGCCGTCGGACTTCGTCTCGGAGGGAGGCAGCAGAATCAGCACGGGGGTCAAGGCTACTCACTTCGCGGCCGCCTATCCGCAGGCGCTGCACCACCGACTAGTCTGACAACCCGTGATCACCCGTCTTTCGCAGCTGTTCCTTCGTACCCTTCGTGACGACCCGGCCGACGCCGAGGTCGACAGCCACAAGCTGTTGGTTCGCGCCGGCTACGTTCGTCGTATCGCGCCGGGCGTCTATTCGTGGCTGCCGCTGGGTCTCCGGGTGCTGCGACAGGTCGAACGCGTCGTGCGTGAGGAAATGAACGCCATCGGGGCACAGGAAATTTCGCTGCCCGCCCTGCTGCCGCGTGAGCCGTACGAGACGACGAACCGGTGGACCGAATACGGGGACGCATTGTTCCGGTTGCAGGATCGCAAGGGCAACGACATGCTGCTCGGTCCGACCCACGAAGAGTTGTTCGCGTTGACGGTCAAGGCCGAATACAACTCCTACAAGGACCTGCCGGTCACGCTGTACCAAATTCAGACCAAGTATCGCGACGAAGAGCGTCCTCGCGCCGGCATTCTGCGCGGACGCGAGTTCGTCATGAAGGATTCCTACTCCTTCGACATGGACGAGGACGGACTGAAGCGGTCCTACGCCGCACACCGCGACGCTTACCAGCGCATCTTCGCCAGGCTCGGGGTCAGCTACGTCATCGTCGCCGCGACGTCCGGCGCGATGGGCGGAAGTGCGTCCGAGGAATTCCTGGCCGAGAGCGACATCGGCGAGGACACCTACGTTCGGTGCATCGAAACGGGATACGCGGCCAACGTCGAGGCCGTCACGACCCCGGCACCGGACCCCATCGCCATCGAGGGGCAGCCTGCCGCGGTCGACTACGAGACGGGCAACACTCCCACCATCGCGACGTTGGTCGAGTGGGCGAACGGCGCAGATCTGGGTCGTACCGTCACCGGTGCCGACACGCTCAAGAACATCCTGCTCAAGGTGCGGTCCGCCGGTGGCGAGTGGGAGCTGCTGGCCATCGGCCTGCCCGGCGACCGTGAGGTGGACGAGAAGCGCCTCGAAGCATCGCTCGAGCCTGCCGAATTCGCATTGCTGACCGACGCGGACTTTGCTGCTCACCCGTTCCTGATCAAGGGATACATCGGGCCACGTGCGCTGCAGGCCAACGGAGTTCGCTACCTCGTCGACCCCCGGGTGGTGAACGGAACATCGTGGATCACCGGTGCCGATGTGCAGGGCAAGCACGTGGTGAACCTCGTGGCCGGCCGCGACTTCGTTCCCGACGGCACCATCGAGGCCGCCGAGGTGCGTGACGGGGACATGTCACCCGACGGACAGGGGACGCTGGTCAGCGCTCGCGGAATCGAGATCGGGCACATCTTCCAGTTGGGCTACAAGTACACCGATGCATTCTCGGTCGACGTACTCGGCGAGACCGGCAAGCCCGTACGACTCGTACAGGGTTCCTACGGCGTCGGTGTCTCCCGTCTGGTGGCCGTCATCGCCGAGCAGATGCACGACGACAAGGGCCTTCGGTGGCCGTCGGAGGTAGCACCCGCCGACGTACATCTGGTGATCGCGAACAAGGACGAGGCCGCGCGCGCCGGCGCAGAATCCATTGCGACGCAACTCGATTCGCAGGGTATCGAGGTTCTCTTCGACGACCGCAAGGCCTCGCCCGGCGTGAAGTTCAAGGACTCCGAACTGATCGGTGTTCCGCTCGTCGTCGTCCTCGGCCGAGGTTGGGCGGATGGCAAAGTCGAAATCCGGGACCGATTCTCGGGTGAGAGCCGTGAACTCGACATCGATTCCGCGGTCGACGAGGTCGTCGCCGCGGTGCGCGCCACCACGTAACAGCCCGTCCCGATCTCTCCACGCTCGATCTCCCCACGCGCCGGTCTACTCGCTGGTAGCTTCGGGTCACACGACTAGGAGAGGTCACACCGTGGCTCAGTTTGCGCTGTTCGATCCGACAACTTTCGATCCCGCCGAGCTCGACGAGGAGTCTCGTCGTCAGCTCCGCGCACTGATCGATTGGTTCGAGGATCGAGGTAAGGCCAGGCTGCTCGCCGACGATCTCGAAGGAGTCTGGCCCGCCGACTTCCTCGAGTTCGTCGCAGCCCAGAAACTGTTCGCCACGTTCTCGACGCCGGCCGAGTATGCGAACGGGTTGCCCAACGCTCGTTGGGACGCTGCCCGCAACGCTGCTCTGAGCGAAATTCTCGGGTTCTACGGCTTGGCCTACTGGTACACCTGGCAGGTCACGGTGCTCGGCCTCGGCCCGATCTGGATGAGCGACAACGACGACGCCAAGCGCAGGGCCGCGCGAGAGCTCGACCGCGGCGGCGTCATGGCATTCGGATTGTCCGAGCGCGCACACGGTGCCGACGTCTACTCCACCGACATGCTGTTGACGCCCTCCGTCGACGACGACCTCGAGTTCACCGCGTCGGGGGAGAAGTACTACATCGGTAACGGCAACGTGGCGGGCATGGTGTCGGTGTTCGGTAGACGCACCGACATCGACGGGCCGGAGTCGTACGTCTTCTTCGTCGCCGACAGCTCGCATCCCGCGTATCGGTTGCGCGAGAGCGTCGTTCACGGCCAGATGTACGTCAGCACCTTCTCGCTCGAGAATTATCCCGTTCGCCGCGAGGACATTCTGCATACCGGGCCCGACGCGTTCTCGGCTGCATTGAACACCGTCAACGTCGGCAAGTTCAACCTCTGCACCGGCTCGATCGGCATCTGCGAGCACGCGTTCTACGAGGCGATCACACACGCCAACAATCGGATTCTATACGGCAACCGTGTCACCGAATTCCCCCATGTGCGCAGTGCATTCGTCGATGCCTACTCGCGGCTGACCGCCATGAAGCTGTTCAGTGCGCGTGCGCTGGACTACTTCCGCGCTGCGGGTCCCGGCGACCGGCGCTACCTGTTGTTCAACCCCATGACCAAGGCCAAGGTGACGTCCGAGGGCGAGACGGTGGTTCGCTTGCTGCACGACGTCATCGCCGCCAAGGGGTACGAGAAGAACACCTATTTCCGTGAAGCCGCGCAACTGATCGGAACACTGCCGAAACTCGAGGGAACGGTGCATGTCAACGTCGCCTTGATGCTCAAGTTCATGCCGGCATACATGTTCTCGCCCACCGATCAGGCGGAGGTCACCAGGTTCACCGACGCCGTCGACGACGGATTCTTCTTCGCCCAGGGCCCCGCTCGCGGCGCGAGTTCGGTTCGGTTCCACGATTGGAACCCGGTGTATCGCAAGCATTCCGGTGTTCCCAACGTGGGTCGTTTCTACGAGCAGGCCCAGGCGTTCGCGTCGTTCCTCGCCGAGTGCGCCCCCGACGAGTCGCAGCAACAGGACCTCGACTTCCTGCTCGTGGTGGGGCATCTGTTCTCACTCGTCGTCTACGGCCACCTGATCCTCGAACAGGCCGACGAGATCTCCACCGACATGCTGGACCAGATCTTCGACTTCCAGATCAGGGACTTCTCCGGCTACGCCGTCGCGCTGTACGGAAAGCCGTCGTCGACCGATGCGCAGCAGAAATGGGCGCTGGACGCCGTACGCAAGCCGGTGGTGGACGCAGCACGATTCGAGACGGTCTGGAACGACGTCGTCACGTACGACGGTCGGTACGAGATGCGCCCCTAGGCGTCACAGCTGTCCGGAATCGGCTGGGACGAGCTTGGTTCCGAACGCGCACATCGTCATCTCGTGCAGTCCGTCGCTGTCCTCCGGATGCTCCGGTGCCTGCATCGACAACAAGACGTTGAGCAGCATTCCGTGCGCGATGAACTGCCGAGCCTGATCTTCCGAACACCCGGTACCGCTGCGGATCTGGTTGTAGATCGCGCCCATTCCTTCTCGTGCCTGGCGGCCGATCTCGGGTACCGACCCTGCACCGAACCCGTGCATCATGACCATCAAGAGGTCGCGATCGGCCACCAGATCGGCGTAGGCACCGCCCAGGTCGGCCCAGGTCTCGTCGTCCGTCGGGTCCAGAGGCCCCGAAGCCAGCACTGCGTCGAATGCCGTCATGATGCCGTCGATGGAGCGTTGGAAGACCAGCCGAAACAATTCGACTTTGGTTCCGAACATCCGAACCACATACGGCTGCGAGACGCCCGCTTCCTTGGCCACCGCATCGGTGCTCGTCCCGGCAAAGCCCCCGCGTGCGAACGCTCGTGTCGCGGCGTCGAGGACGAGTTCTCGACGGTCGGCCGCGTCCATTCGGGTCGTTCTGGGTTTGGGCGTGGGAGTGTCGGACATGTTGACAGGTTATCAGTCGATAACTTACGGTCGATCACAAGTAATCATTCGATGCTTACAAGCTCGAGACGGGACGTTCGCCATGACCGCTACAGCCTCTCCGCCTGCAGTGCACCCCGCCGCTCGGTCGATTCCCGTGTGGCTGGGAATCGTCGCCGCATCCCTGCCCATGTTCATGGCGACCCTCGACAATCTGGTAATGACCAGCGCGCTGCCGGTGGTTCAGCAGGATCTGAATGCGTCGGTCGGACAGCTGCAGTGGTTCCTCAACGCCTACACACTGAGCTTCGCGACATTCATGCTCACCGCAGCGACATTGGGCGATCGCTGGGGCAGGCGCGCGGTGTTCCTCGGCGGGATAGCGCTGTTCACCGCAGCCTCCGTGGCCAGCGCGCTCGCCACGAGTCCGGCAATGCTCATCGCCGCGCGGGCGATACAGGGCCTCGGTGCCGCGGCGATCATGCCGCTGTCACTGACTCTGCTCGCAGCTGTCGTTCCGATTGCCAAGCGCGCCATGGCAATCGGAATCTGGGGCGGTGTCTCGGGCCTCGGTGTCGCACTCGGGCCTGTCGTCGGTGGTGCGGTTGTCGACGGTATTTCCTGGCAGGCGATCTTCTGGATCAACGTCCCGGTGGCGCTCGTCGCGGTACCGCTGGCGTACATCGCCCTGACCGAGTCGACCGGGCGCAGGCAACCTCTCGATCTGCTGGGTGTGGTGCTCGCGGGCGGCGGGGTGTTCTTGCTGGTGTGGGCCGTGGTGCACGGCAACGACGACGGATGGGCATCGACCACCGTGCTCGCGAGCTTCGTCGGCTCTGCGGTGCTTCTCCTCGCGTTCGTCTCCCGAGCATGGCGAACCCCCTTCTCGGTACTGCCGTTGACGCTCTTCCGATCACGCAGTTTCACGCTGGCGAACATCATCGGAATCACGTTCTCGCTCGGCATGTTCGGGGCCGTGTTCCTGCTTGCTCAGTACCTGCAGATTGTGATGCACTACAGCCCGTTCGAGGCGGGTCTTCGCACATTGCCCTGGACCGCCGCGCCTATGGTGGTCGCACCCATTGCGGGTCTCGTGGCCGATCGAGTCGGCCTGCGCGGCCTGTTGGTGTGCGGACTGGCGTTGCAGTCGCTGTCACTGGTGTGGATGGCACTGATCCTCGGACCCGACACCGCCTACCTGTCGATGGTGCCCGCGCTGTTGATGGCCGGAGTCGGCATGGGTTTGACCTTCGCACCCTCGGCGACCGCAGTGTTGCGAGACATGGACGACGACGATCACGCCACGGCGAGCAGTGCGAACTCCACTGTGCGGGAAGTGGGAATTGCGCTCGGAATCGCCGTCCTGACGGCGGTGTTCATCGGAAACGGAGGATCACTCACCCCCGCCGGATACACCGACGCGTTGGCACCCGCCCTACTCGTAGGCGCAGGGGCGGTGGCGATCGGATTGGTTGCGGCACTGTTCATGCCGGGTCGTTCCGCCGGGCGCGCGGACGACGTGGTCACGGCTGACCGGGAAAAGCCGTCGACGACGGTGTGACGCCGAGGATCTGCTGCCATGTGGCCAGTCTGATCGCGGCCTCGGTCAGTGCCTGGACGCCCATCTCGCGAGTGCCGCCGGATCGACTGCGCTCGACGGCCGAGCGCCACGCCACACTCGTGTCGATCTCTGCCTGAACAGCGAGCTGCACAGCCGAGATCGCATCGGTCACCGGAAACGGCGACGCGTATGCCGGATCGGGCAGGGGCGCTGTGACGCTGGCCGCGCGGAGTGCGTCGATGGTCGAGTCTCGACGCGCTCGGTGTGCCGCGGTGCACGCGGCCACCATGTCTGCTCGGGTCGGGTTGGAGAACGCCGCGACGATCCCGTACGCGAAGACGGCTGCGTACTCGGCGACGAGTGCATCGACGAGCCCCTGTTGTTCCGGTCCGAGATCGCTCATGCGAGTACCACCTGAGCGAACACCGTGCACGAGGCACTGATCGACCCGAGAAGGCCGGCGCGATAACCGCTTTCGTCGCGGGCGGCGGACGCCGCACTGCGTGCCGAGGCGGTCAGCGTATCGCGCACCGCGACGAGATCGGGTGGCGGCGCGGACTGGGCCGCACTCGTGGTCGTCGTGGCAGTCGCCGACGAGGTGTCGGTGGTCGCTCCGGTGGCCCGGGCGATCTCGGTCTCGAGTGCATCCGCGTGTTCGGTCCGCTGGGCCGCGACCACGCCGAGAGCTCCTGCGTAATCGGGAGCGACCGTTGCCGCCGAAGACGCAGCCGCGGCGTCGGAGCGAGCGGAGCGCAACTGTGCCGTCAGAGAATCGAGTGCGGGACCGGAGATTTCCTCCGCGCCGCAGGCCGTGACGGTCGACGCCGTGGCCGCAGTGAGTACGGCGGCACCGGCGAGCCGGAACAGCCCACGTCTGTTCAACGAGAGAGGGGCGGTCGGCGTGGGCACCCCGATATCGTGCCAGACCCTCGACCGTGCCGAACCCTCGAGGCGACACGTGCCGTGCCCGTGTGTCGCCTCGGCCGTGCGTGGTCGCGAGCACCACCTGCGGGGCGGTAGTCTGTTGGTTCACCAAACGCGGTCCGGCGCACCTGTGCCGCATTGCCGACAACTACACACGAGGAGTTCGCGACATGCCTGTTCCGTCCCAGGAAAGGGTTGTCGAACTGCTCGGCGACCTGGTTCGAGATCGGGGCTACGACCTCGAGGACGTGAACGTGGTCGCTGCCGGTAAGCACAGTGCCGTGCGCATCATGGTCGACCGTGAAGACGGCGTCGACCTCGACGCGTTACCGGAATTGAGCCGGGTGATCTCCGATGTGTTCGACGGCGTGACCGATTTCGGCGAAGCGCCGTACACCCTCGAGGTCACCACTCCCGGAATCGATCGCCCGTTGACACAACCACGGCATTGGCGTCGCGCGCGTGGTCGCAAGGTGCGGATCGAACTCGCCGACGGCAAGGTCGAGGGCCGCGTCGGACTTCTCGACGGTGACTCGGTTGCCCTCGTGATCAAGGACAAGGGAGTTCTCTCGACACGATCGATCGCGCTGGCCGATGTTGTGAAAGCTGTTGTGCAGGTAGAATTTTCGCGGCCGACCGCAGAAGAGATGGATCTGGCGGGCGGCGTGGTGGGCGGTAGGCCGTCACCCGCGAACACCGACGAAATCGTGAATGTGGAAGCACCGGAAGAAGGGTCGGACAAGTGAATATCGATATTGCAGCTCTGCGCGCCATCGAGGCGGACAAGGGCGTTCCGATCGAGATGGTGATCTCGACGATCCAGACCGCGCTGTTGACCGCCTACCGGCACACCGAGGGGCACCAGTCCAACGCGCGAATCGACGTCGATCGCAAGACCGGTTCCGTCCGCGTGATGGCCAAGGAATTCGACGCCGAGGGCAATCTGATCTCCGAGTGGGACGACACTCCGGAAGGCTTCGGCCGGATCGCTGCCACCACCGCTCGTCAGGTGATTCTGCAGCGTTTGCGCGATGCGGAGCACGAGCGCTCCTTCGGGGAGTACTCGACCCACGAGGGTGAGATCGTCAACGGCGTCATCCAGCGCGATACGCGCGCCAACGCCAAGGGCACCGTCATCGTCCGGATCGGCAGCGAGGCGAACGGGGCCGACGGCCTGCTTCCGCCCGCCGAGCAGGTTCCGGGGGAGACGTACGAGCACGGTGAGCGCATCAAGTGCTACGTCGTCGGAGTCGCGCGGGGCAACCGCGGCCCGCAGATCACGCTCTCGCGCACACACCCCAATCTGGTGCGCAAGTTGTTCGCGCTCGAGGTGCCCGAGATCGCCGACGGTTCGGTCGACATCGTGGCGGTAGCGCGTGAATCGGGGCACCGCTCGAAGATCGCGGTCGCGTCGACGGTCTCGGGCCTGAACGCCAAGGGTGCATGTATCGGGCCGATGGGGCAGCGCGTGCGGAATGTGATGAGCGAACTGGCCGGCGAGAAGATCGACATCATCGACTTCGACGAGGACCCGGCGACGTTCGTCGGGAATGCACTGTCGCCGTCGAAGGTTGTGTCTGTGACCGTGGTGGACGCAGCCGCTCGCGCGGCGCGAGTGGTGGTCCCGGAGTACCAGTTGTCGCTGGCGATCGGCAAGGAAGGGCAGAACGCTCGACTTGCCGCTCGATTGACCGGTTGGCGTATCGACATCCGCAGTGACGCGGCGGCACCCGAGACGACCAGCGCCTAGGGCCGGAATGCGGAGATCGAGGCAATACAGCGGTAGAGTGGTCGATGGTTCGGTAACGACCTCTCCGCTCGGAGACGTGAACACGAGAATCCGGTTGTGACAAGCCGGCCGATTCGTACATGTGTCGGGTGCAGGGAGCGAGTGCCGGCCGCCGATCTGTTGAGGATCGTGGTTCGAGAAGCTGGTTCGTACGAATTCGCTCTCGTCCCCGACATCCGGCATTCGATGTCCGGTCGTGGTGCTTGGTTGCACTACAACCGAGAATGCCTGCACAATGCGGAACGTCGCCGAGTCTTCGGCCGCGCGTTTCGGATATCGGGAAATGTGGAATCGTCCGCAGTATCGGACGTGCTCGACGAGCACGAACGGCTGCACGGCGAGAACACGACAAGAGCAACACCCGTCGACAAGAACAGGCAACAGCACTGATGAGCACACCGTGAAGCACCAACGATGAACGTCCATCGGAGATAACCCGAGGTCGTGCGGGCACCAAGCCTCGCTCGGCCTCTCAGTGAGGAGAGCAGTGGCAGGCAAGGCCCGCGTGCACGAGTTGGCAAAAGAACTCGGTGTCACCAGTAAGGAACTACTCGCACGGCTCAAAGAGCAAGGCGAGTTCGTCAAGTCCGCATCATCCACAGTCGAAGCCCCCGTGGCTCGTCGACTTCGTGAATCCTTCCCGTCCGCAAACGCGGACGCGCCGGCGTCCGGTGCAGCAGCACCCAACGGTCGCGCAGCAGCAGATCGTGCGTCGGATTCCGCCGCGAAGCCCGGCGCAGCAAAGCCGAGTGGACCTCGTCCCGGACCCAAGCCGGCATCCCGCCCGGCCGAGCCCGAGGCCCCCGCTGCACAGGCACCCGCAGCGCAAGCTCCGGCAGCGCAGTCGCCCGCAGAGGTAGCTCCCGCTGCTCCGTCGGCACCGGCCGCTGCGCCCACGCCGGCACCGGCTGCGCCCACCCCTCGTCCGGCAGCACCCGCTGCTCCGGTCGAGCAGGCACCTGCCGCGTCGGCCGAGGCAACCGCGTCGGCTCCGGCCGCCCCCAAGCCCGCTGGTCCTGGCCCCAAGCCCGGCCCGAAGGCTCCGCGCGTCGGAAACAACCCGTACTCGTCGGCTCCGGTGGAACGACCGGCTCCGCGACCCGCTCCCGGTGCCGGTGCTCCCCGCCCCGGCGGCGGACGACCGGCTCCCGGACAGGGTGGACCCCGTCCGGCCGCACCGGCAGGCGGCGCTCGTCCGGCTCCCGGACAGGGCGGCCCCCGTCCCGCACCGGGTCAGGCCGGACCTCGGCCCAGCCCGGGCTCCATGCCTCCTCGCCCCAATCCGGGTGCGATGCCGACTCGTTCGGCACGTCCCGGCCCCGCAGCAGGACGTCCCGGTCGCCCCGGCGGCGCACCGGGTGGACGTCCGGGCGGCGGCGGTGGCGGTGGCTACCGCGGCGGTGGCGCTCCCGGCGCGCCCGGTGGTGCACCGGCAGGCGGCGCTCCCGCAGGTGGCTTCCGTGGCCGTCCCGGCGGCGGTGGCCGTCCCGGTCAGCGTGGCGCAGCCGCAGGTGCGTTCGGTCGGCCCGGCGGAGCAGTCCGCCGCGGTCGCAAGTCGAAGCGGGCGAAACGCGCCGAGTACGAGAGCATGCAGGCTCCCGCAGTCGGCGGCGTCAGGCTGCCCCGCGGCAACGGCGAGACCATTCGTCTCGCCCGCGGAGCATCGCTGTCGGACTTCGCAGACAAGATCGACGCCAACCCCGCTGCACTCGTGCAGGCACTGTTCAACCTCGGTGAGATGGTCACCGCGACGCAGTCGGTCAACGACGAGACGCTGGAGCTTCTCGGCGGCGAGATGAACTACGTCGTGCAGGTCGTCAGTCCCGAGGACGAGGATCGCGAACTGCTCGATTCGTTCGACCTCACCTACGGCGAAGATGCCGGCGGCGAGGAAGATCTCGAGCAGCGTCCCCCGGTGGTCACCGTCATGGGCCACGTCGATCACGGTAAGACTCGACTGCTCGACTCGATTCGTAACACCACGGTGCGCGAAGGCGAGGCCGGCGGCATCACGCAGCACATCGGTGCGTACCAGGTGTTGACCGAGCTCGAAGGCAACGAGCGTCTCGTGACCTTCATCGACACCCCCGGTCACGAGGCCTTCACGGCCATGCGTGCTCGTGGTGCCAAGGCCACCGACCTTGCGATCCTCGTGGTCGCGGCCGACGACGGTGTCATGCCGCAGACGGTCGAAGCCATCAACCACGCCCAGGCGGCCGACGTGCCGATCGTGGTCGCGGTCAACAAGATCGACAAGGAAGGCGCGAACCCGGACAAGATCCGGCAGCAGCTGACCGAATACGGTCTGGTCGCCGAGGAATACGGCGGCGAGACGATGTTCGTCGACATCTCCGCCAAGCAGGGCACCAACATCGATGCCCTCCTCGAAGCGGTGCTGCTGACGGCCGATGCGTCACTCGATCTGCGTGCCAACCCGGACATGGATGCCCAGGGTGTCGCCATCGAGGCACACCTCGACCGCGGTCGCGGTCCGGTGGCCACCGTGCTCATCGCTCGCGGAACGCTGCGAGTCGGTGACTCGATCGTCGCCGGCGATGCCTACGGCCGCGTGCGTCGCATGGTCGACGAGCACGGCGAGGACGTCACCGAAGCGATGCCGTCCCGGCCCGTTCAGGTCATCGGCTTCACGTCGGTGCCCGGTGCAGGCGACAACCTTCTGGTCGTCGACGAGGACCGGATCGCCCGTCAGATCGCCGATCGCCGTAATGCCCGTAAGCGCAATGCTCTGGCGGCCAAGAGTCGCAAGCGCATCAGCCTCGACGATCTCGATGCAGCTCTGAAGGAGACTTCGCAGCTCAACCTGATCCTCAAGGGTGACAACTCGGGAACCGTCGAGGCGCTCGAAGAGGCCTTGCTCGGTATCCAGATCGACGACGAAGTCGAGTTGCGCGTCATCGACCGCGGCGTCGGTGGCGTCACGGAGACCAACGTCAACCTGGCGTCGGCATCCAACGCGATCATCATCGGCTTCAACGTGCGGGCCGAGGGCAAGGCAACCGAACTCGCCAACCGCGAGGGCGTCGACATTCGGTACTACTCGGTGATCTACCAGGCCATCGACGAAATCGAGAAGGCCCTCAAGGGCATGCTCAAGCCGATCTACGAAGAGGTCGCTCTGGGCCAGGCCGAGATCCGCGCGCTGTTCCGTTCCTCGAAGGTCGGAAACATCGCCGGTTGCCTCGTCACCTCCGGTACGATCCGTCGCAACGCCAAGGCGCGCCTGCTCCGTGACAATGCGGTCGTGGCCGAGACCGTGACGATCTCCTCGCTTCGCCGCGAGAAGGACGACGCAGTCGAGGTTCGTGAGGGATACGAGTGTGGTTTGACGGTGACGTACTCCGACATCAAGGTGGGCGATGTCATCGAGGCGTACGAGCTCCGTGAAAAGCCGCGCGACTAGAACAGGTCCGGAGCTGAACAGCTCCGTTCCCGGTCACGTCGGCTCGGTGGTGAAGCCAGGGGAGTGACACTGCACTCCGGGGACGAGCCGGTGGTGGTACGACATATGTACCGCCACCGGCTTTGTCGTCGGAGCTGATCGAAGGGGCGACGTCAGCGTGTATCTGGGTGCTTTGGAGTTGGACGTGTTGTTGGGGGACGTGCGTTCGCTCGCCGAGAAACGGTCGATGGTGGAACCGGTTCTCGGCGATCTGCAGAGGTTGGGAGTGTCTGCCGCCGAAACCGGTGAGCGAGAACGTATTCGGCGTTCGATGTTGGGCGTGGCAGCGGCGGGCACGAACGTCGACCTGTTGCACGACAAGCTCGACGAGTGCGAGCGGCACGTCGCCGAGCGTCAGGATCTGGAACTGTTGGCAGTACGCCGAAGAATTTTCGGCCCCGAGGATTAGATCGGGGAGTTCGTCGAACGTGTTCGGCGAATGTTGGAGCGTAATCGCCGAGACGTCGCACTGCAGTGACGTCCGGCCATGAAAGAGGAGTGTGATTGTCGTGGTGGATCAGGCCAGGGCTCGTAAGTTGTCCAAGCGAATCGCCGCTATCGTTGCGACGGCGATCGACCACGAGATCAAAGATCCACGGTTGGCGTTCGTGACCATCACCGACACGAAGGTGACGGCAGACCTGCACGACGCCACGGTGTACTACACGGTGATGGGCGAGGATCTCGATACCCCGCCCGATCTGCAGGGAGCTGCGGCGGGTCTGGAGAAGGCCAAGGGCGTTCTCCGCTCGAAGGTCGGAGCCGGTACCGGTGTGCGGTTCACTCCGACGCTGACGTTCGTGACGGATACCGTCCCCGACACCGCCCGGCACATGGAAGAGCTGCTCGAACGCGCTCGCGCAGCCGACGAGGAGCTGGCTCGCGCCCGGGCGAACGCGAAGCCTGCCGGAGACCCGGACCCCTACAAGGCTCCCCGCGAGGAGTCCCCCGCGGATCGCGGCGATGCAGAAGCCGTCGAGCCAGCCGAAGCCGACTGAGATGTCCGATGGTTCTGGTTCGGAGTTCGAGCTGGACGAGGATCTGGCGCGTGCGATCGAGATGCTCGAGCGCGCTTCCTCGGTGACCGTGCTCTGCCATGTCCAGCCGGATGCCGACACGATCGGCAGCGGATTGGCAATCGGTTCGGTACTCGAACGTCGCGGCGCGCAGGTGCAGGTGGCGTTCGCCGCGCCCGCGTTTCTGCCGCAATCGATGGAAGAGCTACCGAACCGGCATCTGCTGGTGGAGCCGGAGAAGGTGGCCGAATCGGTCGATCTGGTGGTCACAGTGGACGCCGGAAGCCGAGGTCGACTCGGTTCGCTCGGCGAGCGACTCGACTCCGCATCGGAGTCCCTGGTCATCGACCATCACCGGAGCAACACGCGGTTCGGAACACTGAACGTCGTCCACGCGTCCGCCGAGTCCACCACGGCCGTGATCGTCCGCCTGCTGGATCGGTGGGGTGTCGACATCGATGCGGACCTGGCGCATCTGCTGTTCGCGGGTCTGGTCACCGATACCGGGTCGTTCCGGTGGGTGCGGCCGGGTTCGCATCTGCTCGCCGAGAGGTTGCTCGCGACCGGCATCGACGGTGCACGTATCGCCCGTCGCCTCCTCGATACGCACCCCTTCGACTGGCTGCCGATGCTCGGGGCGGTACTGGGTTCGGCCGAGTTGCTGCCCGACGCGGCGGGCGGAAAGGGGCTCGTGTACGCCGTCATCCGGAGCGAGGATTCGGCCGGTCTGAGGTCGGAGGAGATCGAGAGTGTCATCGACATCGTGCGGACCACCTCCGAGGCGGAGGTGGCCGCGGTGTTGAAGCAGCAGGATTTCGGGTCGGTCTGGGTGGTGTCACTCAGATCCAAGACGCAGGTGGACGTATCTGCAGTGGCGACCGGGCTCGGCGGCGGTGGACATCACAACGCCGCGGGCTACACCGCGACCGGTGAGCTCCCCGACGTGATCGATGCGCTCCGTGAGGCCTTGTCGGCGTCGTGAGTTCCACCCCTGTCACGGCTCGCAGAATTCTCGGGCTGTCGCTTCCATCGCTCGGAGTTCTGGCCGCCGAACCCCTCTACCTCCTGTTCGACGCGGCGGTCGTCGGCCGGCTCGGCGCGTTGGCTCTGGCCGGCCTGGCGATCGGGGGGCTCGTCCTCGCTCAGGTCAGCACGCAGCTGACCTTCCTGTCCTACGGAACCACTGCGCGTGCGGCGCGCATGCACGGTGCCGGTCGTGAGCGCGACGCCGTCGGGGAAGGGGTGCAGGCGACGTGGCTGGCGGTGGCGATCGGTCTCGCGATCGTCCTCGTGGTCCAGTTGTTCGCCGCCCCCGTCGTGTCGCTACTGGCCGGTGGCGGTGACATTGCCGCGGAGGCACTGCTGTGGCTGCGCGTGGCGCTGGTGGGGGTGCCGTTCATTCTGATATCGCTGGCCGGGAACGGCTGGATGCGCGGCGTGCAGAACACGACGACACCATTGCGGTTCGTCGTGCTCGGTTTCGGCGTGTCGGCGGTGCTGTGTCCACTCCTCGTCCACGGCCTGCTCGGATTTCCCCGGCTCGAATTGGTGGGCTCGGCCGTTGCGAACGTCATCGGCCAAGGTGTCGCAGGCGCTCTGTTCGTCGGTGCCCTCGGGCGGTCGGGTGCGCCGTTGCGCCCGCGCTGGTCGGTCATGCGGGCGCAGCTGGTACTCGGCCGCGATCTGATCGTGCGCAGTCTCGCGTTCCAGGCGTGCTTCCTGTCTGCCGCAGCGGTCGCGTCGAGGTTCGGTGCCGCGTCGGTGGCGGCAAATCAGGTGGTGCTGCATCTGTGGAACCTGGTGTCGTTGATGCTCGACTCGTTGGCCATCGCCGCGCAGACACTCGTGGGAGCGGCTCTGGGCGCGGGCAGGACCGAGGACGCGCGTGCGCTCGCTCGCCGGTTGACGGCATGGTCGACGGTCTTCGCGGTGGTCCTGGCGGCGGTGTTCGCCGCCGGGCAGCCGGTCGTCCCGGGATTGTTCACCACCGACGTCTCGGTGATCGATCAGATGCAGGCGATCTGGTGGATCTTCGTGGCGATCATTCCGGTCGCCGGTGTGGTGTTCGCGTTGGACGGGGTGCTGTTGGGCAGCGGCGATGCCGCGTTCTTGCGTAACGCCACGATGGCGTGTGCGGTCGTCGGGTTCCTGCCGTTCATTTGGTCTGCCCTGGTGTTCGACTGGGGTGTCGTGGGCATCTGGCTGGGTCTGGGTGTTTTCGTCTGCCTGCGCATGGTCGCGGTCGCCGGTCGAGTGCTGTCGGGTAAATGGCTCGTGACCGGTAGCGATCGGCAACTGCGAGACTGACCGCGTTCGCACGCATCACCGCCGTGACACCAGGGCCGGATGCAGCACCACCTCGCGGCTCTTGACGACGAAGAACACCCGTAGGCCGGGTTCCAGGCCCAGCTCCGATACCGCGGCGGCGGTGATGTCTGCCGCGATACCCGGTGTGCCGTCGGGGTGCGGACGAGCTCGGACGCGGATGCCCGAGCCCTGCACTTCCATCTCCTCGATGACTACTTCGAAGACGTTGCGCGGGCTGGCGTGCGGCGCGGTGAGGTATACCGAAACCGCAGCGGGGGAGAAGACTGCGACCACCGGCGTCCCGGAACCGTGTTGCCCCGAGCCGTGCACGACGGTGTCCCACGGCGTGCGCAGCGCAGTGGTGTCGCCGACGGTGAGCGCGTGGCCCGAGATCAGATTGACCCCGGCCATGCGAGCACCGAACTCGCTTCGCGGGGCGGTGAGAACGTCGGCGACCGACCCGCGTTCGACGACGCGTCCACCGTCGACGACGGCAACGGTATCGGCGAGTGCGACGACGTCGAGCAGATCGTGGGTGACGATCAGTGCCGTACGACCGTTCTCTCGGAGTACGGTGCGCAGCAGTCTTCGGATGGCCGGGGCCGTGTCGACGTCGAGCGCGGCGAGCGGTTCGTCGAGCAGGAGGAGTCGGGGATCGGCGGCGAGTGCGCGGGCGATGGCAACCCGCTGAGCTTGGCCCCCGGACAGCTGTGCCGGGCGGCGCTCGGCCAGGTGAGAGGCTCCGACTGCGTCGAGCCATCGATCGGCCACTGCCCCGGCCGTCCTCCGGTCGGCGCCGGAACTACGTGGTGCGAATGCGACGTTCGTCCGTGCGGTCATGTGGGGAAATAGCAGTGTCTCCTGTGCCAGAGTCGCGATGCCGCGGGCGTGCACCGGAACGGCCGTCCTTGCGGTCGTGTCGGTCAGAACGTCCTCGCCCAGGCGGACGATGCCGTCGTCGGGTGGCACCAGGCCCGCGACGAGCTGCAGCAGTGTGGATTTACCTGCGCCGTTCGGTCCCAGGATCGCCGTTGTTTCACCCTCGGCGACATCCAGCTCGAGATCGACGCCCCGGGCCGCGACGGTGGCGCGCAGGTGTAGCGAACTCATGGTGTTCCCGTCGTTCGAGTACCGCGAGCGGCCAGGACCACCACTGCCGCGACGACGACGAGGACGAGCGACAGGGCTATCGCTGCGTCGGGGTCGGACTCGCGTTGCAGATAGATTTCGAGGGGCAGGGTTCTGGTCACTCCCTCGAGAGAACCGGCGAACGTCAGCGTCGCGCCGAACTCTCCCAGTGCGCGCGCGAACGCGAGAACGATTCCGGACGTCAACCCGGGCAGGATCAAGGGGAGGGTGACGCGGCGCAGGACCGTCGTAGGGGGTGCGCCCAAGGTTGCGGCCACCACGTCGTATCGGTCACCGGCAGTGCGCAGCGCGCCCTCGACGCTGACCACCAGGAAGGGCAACGACACGAAGGCCTGGGCGAGCACCACGGCCGTCGAGGTGAACGCGATCCGGATTCCGAAGGCATCGAGATGTTCGCCCAGTAGCCCCTGGCGACCGAACGTGTAGAGCAAGGCGATACCGCCGACCACCGGGGGGAGCACCAGGGGGAGGACGACGAGGGAACGCAGCGTCGACAGACCGCGAAACGAACTGCGGGCGAGGACCGTTGCCATCGGCACACCCAGGAGCACACACAACACCGTGCTCGCCGAGGCCGTCTTCAGACTCAACAGCAGTGCGGCTACTGCGGACTCGGACGTGATGAGCCCGAAGAAGTTCGTCCAGTCGATCCGGGTGAACATCGCGGCCAACGGCGCGACGACGAGAAGCGCTCCGGCAGCGGCAGGGACGAATATCCATCCGGGTACACCGACGGTCGGACCTGTGCCCGCGGCGTGCCCGGTCACGGTGCCGCGAAACCGGCCTGCGTCAGCACTTCACGGCCGATCGGTCCGGCGACGAAGTCGGTGAAGGCGCGGGCCGTGTCCACGTTGTCGGATCCGCTCAATGCTGCGATCGGATAGGTGTTGACCGCCCCGCTCGATTCCGGGAAAGGCACGGCGGTGACGGCGTCTGCGGCCCCCGTTGCATCGGTGACGTACACCAGTCCGGCGTCGGCCTGACCGGAGGTGACCTTGCCCAGAACGTCGGTGACGGACGACTCCTCGCTGACTGCCGGGATGTCGGTTCCGGTGGCGTTCTCGACGGCTGCCGTGGCCGCGCCGCACGGCACCTGCGGCGCGCAGATCACCGTCAGCACATCGGGTTTCGCCAGATCGGCGAACGACCGGACGGCCTTGGGGTTACCCGGGGCAGTGACGATGGTGAGGGTGTTGGAGGCGAAATCGACCGGGTCGCCGGCGACGAGGCCGGCATCGACGATCGTGCTCATGTTCTTGGTATCGGCAGAGGCGAACACGTCGGCAGGTGCACCGTTGACCAGTTGCGCGGCCAGATCGGAGGAGCCCGCAAAGCTGAAATCGACGGTGGTGCCGGGATGTTCCTGCTCGAAGCGGGTGCCGAGGGCGGTGAACGTCGAGCGCAGTGATGCCGCCGCGAACACGGTCAGCGTGCTCGAACCCCCGTCCTGCGGAGCGTCCTCGGCAGCGGGGTCGGCCGCGCACCCTGCAAGCATCAGGGCGACCGCGACCAGAGCACCGTGAACCGCTCGAATGTTCTTCACTGACATCGTCCTTCGGTTCTAGGGAGTTTCGACAATGACGGTCGTGGCCTTGACGACCGCGACGGTGATGGAGCCCGGTTCGAGCCCCAATTCCTGGACCGATCGGGTGCTCATCAGGGACACGATGGTGAACGGCCCACACTGCATGCGGACCTCGCTCATGACCGCGTCGGAGACCACGTCGGTGACCAGCCCCACGAGTCGGTTCCGGGCCGAGCTACCGCCCGATGCCACCTCGGGCGGGGGAGCGGCGTGCTCGCGGGCGTACTGCGCGAGAGCACGCGCGTCGACGACCTTGCGACCCGTCTCGTCGTCGTGGGAGGGCAGGGTCCCGCTGTCCATCCACCGGCGGACGGTGTCGTCGCTGACTCCGAGCAGTGCGGCGGCGTCGCGTACCCGTATCGGCGGTGCCGTCATCGCACGATGCCGTTTCCTGCACCTATCCGCAAAAGCGTCATGGATGGCACCATATACCCGAATCTGCGGTCGTTGCTGCGTGGACCGTCCTTTCGGAGCCGTCCGACGAACCGCAGCGGTTCACCCCGCGTGCACCGCTGCGGAATCTCCGGGGAGTATTGGAGGTTGGTAGGTTCTCGGGCGGTTGTGGCGATTCGACGTCGGCGGCCGAGTGCATCGGAAGGGATCATCAGTGGCAGCCAAGTTATGGGCAGTGAGCGACATTCATGTCGGACATCGGGGCAATCGACCTGTCACCGAGGACATTCATCCCGAGTCACCCGAGGATTGGCTGATCGTCGCCGGAGACGTCTCGGAGAAGACCGACGACATCAAATGGGCGCTCGAGCTGCTGCGCAGCCGCTTCGCGAAAGTGATCTGGGTTCCGGGCAATCACGAGTTGTGGACGACGGTGAAGGACCCCGTTCAGATCCACGGAGCGGCTCGGTACGAGTACCTGGTCAATCTCTGCCGCGAGATCGACGTCGTCACTCCCGAGGATCCCTACCTGCTCTGGGAAGGCGAAGGTGGACCCGCGACGATAGTGCCGATGTTCCTGCTCTACGACTACACGTTTCTCCCGCAGGGTGCGCGGGACAAGGAGCACGGGCTGGCGATCGCGCGCGAGAAGAACGTCGTCGCCACCGACGAGTTCCTGCTGTCCTCTCAGCCGTATGCGACGCGCGATGCCTGGTGCCATGCCCGCATCGACGCCACCCGCGAGCGCCTCGACGCGCTGGACACCACGGTTCCCACCGTGCTCATCAACCACTTTCCGATGGTGCGTCAGCCGACCGAGGTGTTGTTCTACCCGGAGTTCGCCCTGTGGTGCGGGTCGACGCTGACGGCGGACTGGCACACCAGGTACAACGCGATCTGCTCGGTGTACGGTCACCTGCACATCCCGCGGACCACCTACTACGACGGCGTCCGCTTCGAGGAGGTCTCGGTGGGTTACCCGCGCGAATGGCAGCGCCGTGGACTGCCGAACAACGTTCTGCGCCAAATTCTTCCGGTTCCCGAGTACCCGCCGGGCACGTTGAACAAATGGGGCGGGCACTTCACCGTGACGCCCGAGATGGAGGCAGAGGTCGAGAAGATGAGGGCAGGCCAGTGATCGAATCGCTTCTCCCCAATGGTGTTGTCTCGGCCGAATTGTTCACCGATCCACCGGGTTTGATGCCGCACCCACTCGAAGCGCCGTTGGTCGCCAAGGCGGTGGACAAGCGCAGGCGTGAGTTCACCTCGGCTCGACACTGCGCGCGTGTGGCGATGCAGAAGCTCGGTGTGGAGCCCGCGCCGATCATGCGCGGCACCTCCGGCGCACCGCAGTGGCCGAAGGGAGTGGTGGGCTCGTTGACGCATTGCGACGGCTACCGCGGTGCCGTTCTGGGCTACGCCATGCAGGTTCGCTCGGTGGGAATCGATGCCGAGCCACACGGACCTCTTCCCGACGGTGTGCTCGACGCGGTCAGCCTCGAAGCCGAGCGCGAGTGGCTCTCGACAGCGGGCCGAGAAGACGTCCACTGGGATCGAGTGTTGTTCTGCGCCAAAGAAGCGACGTACAAGGCCTGGGAGCCGCTGACCGGTCGCTGGCTCGGGTTCGAGGACGCGCACATCACGTTCGAGCGCACCGGCACCGGCGACGACATCTCGGGAACGTTTCGATCCGAACTGCTGGTCCCGGGCGACACCGTGTCCGGACCTCCGCTGACGGCTTTCGACGGTCGATGGATGGTGTCCGACGGTTTGGTGATGACGGCGATCTCGGTGATGTGACGACCGGCTCGTCGCGCCTGGCACAATGCACTCTCGTGAGTGCTCGCGGAAAGATCTCGTCCGGTCTCGTCGGTGCCGGTGTGTTGGTGGTCGACAAGGGGCCGGGCGTCACCAGCCACGATGTCGTCGCGTCGTGCCGAAAGTTGTTGCAGACCAGAAAGGTCGGTCATGCGGGGACGTTGGACCCCATGGCGACCGGGGTGCTGGTTCTGGGCGTCGAGCGGGCGACCAAGATGCTCGGATTGCTGACGCTGACGACCAAGTCGTACACCGCCACCGTGCGACTGGGGCGCAGTACGACGACCGATGACGCCGAGGGTGAGGTGCTCGCCGACGTCCCGGCCACGAATGTCTCGGATTCGGACATCGCGGCCGGGGTTGCCGCACTCACCGGTGACATCGAGCAGGTTCCGGCCAGTGTCAGTGCCATCAAGGTCGACGGTCAGCGGGCACACAAGCTCTCGCGCGCCGGTGAGGAGTTCACCCTCGCCGCTCGCAAGGTCACTGTCACTCGCTTCGACGTGACGGCTCGCCGCGATGTCGTCGATTCCGATGGCCGGTTCGTCGACCTCGATGTCGAGGTGGACTGCACGTCGGGGACGTACGTGCGCGCGCTCGCACGGGATCTCGGCGCAGCACTGGGCGTCGGCGGCCACCTGACGGTTCTGCGCAGAACCAGGGTCGGGCCGTTCACGCTCGACCACGCCGTGACGCTCGAGGAATTGGCCGAGAATCCCGCTGTGGGTCTCGATATAGACGAGGCCGCGCGCACCGCATTTCCGCACCGACAGATCGATGCCGCCGAAGCGGAGTCGCTCAGCCAGGGACGCTGGCTCGATCCCGTCGGAATCGAGGGGGTCTACGCGGCTGTCGATCCCACCGGGCACACCATCGCGTTGCTGCAGGAAAAGGGCAAGCGGGCGAGCTCGGTGATGGTGGTGCGGCCGGCAACACTGCGCGGGTACTGATTTCCCGTTCGAGTCGGCCCTGCGACCGAGGGGACTGCACCGCTCAGGTGGCCGGAACCATCCAGATCGCTTCGGCGGCGCGGTGACCGAGCTCGATGGACTCCGTGCTGCCGCGTCGGGCGAGTTCGATCGCCACCGTGCCGGCGTAGTCGCGTCGTTCGACCACGGTGATCGGTAGATCGAGCTCGATGCCGACCGAATCGAAGTACCGGAGCATTGCGGGGTCCGAATCGGAGATACGAGCCACTCGTCCTGACTGCCCGTCGAGGTACTCGCTCAGTCTGGTTGCGGACGGCGTGTCGATCGACCCGTTGGCCGACGGAATCGGGTCCCCGTGTGGATCTCGTTCGGGGTGGCCGAGTTTGGCGTCTATCCGATCCATCATCAGATCGGATACCGCATGTTCGAGGATTTCTGCCTCGTCGTGGACCTCGTCCCAGCCGTACCCGAGTTCGCGAACGAGGTAGGTCTCGATGAGGCGATGTCGACGGACCATGCCGATGGCCGCCAGTCGGCCCTTCTCGGTGAGTGAGATGGCACCGTACCGGGCGTGGTCCACCATGCCCTGATCGGCGAGTTTGCGAATCGCCTCGGACACAGTGGATGCGGACACGCCGATTCGTTCGGAGAGCATCTTGGTGCTGACGGAGTCTTCACTCCATTCGCTGGCCGTCCAGATGACCTTGAGGTAGTCCTGCGCAACTGCGGACAGCTGTACGCCCTCGTCGGCCGGAGCTGGATCGTCTTTTCGTTGCGCCACGTCGCCGAGCTTAGGCAATCCAATGGAAAAAGACATCTCACCCGGCCGGAGCCACCGTCACCTGTCCTCGGCGGCGCAGAGCGCGCGTGACGATGCCCTGCGCCGGGCTGAACAGGTACGCCAGCACGAACACCAGGCCTTGGGCCAGCACCACGCTGCCACCCGAGGAGACGTCGAGATAGAAACTGGCGTAGATACCGACCAGGGCGCAGCCCACCGAGATGGCGGGGGCAATCACCAGCATGCGGCCGAAGCTGTGGGTGAGTAGGTATGCGGTTGCGCCGGGTGTGATCAGCATGGCGACGACCAGGATGACGCCGACGGCCTGTAGCGCCACGACGGTCGTCAGCGCGAGCAGCGTCAACATCGCGGCCGAGATCACGCTCGGATTGATGCCGACCGCGCGAGCCTGCGTGCGGTCGAAGGCGAACAGAGTGAAATCGCGACGCTTGATCACCATCACGGCCAACGCCAGCCCGCCGAGCACGAACACCTGGATCATGTCCGACTGCGACACCCCGAGCAGGTTTCCGAACAAGATGTGGTTGAGGTCGATCTGGCTCGGAAACTTGGAGATCAGGACGACGCCGAGGGCGAACAACGTGGTGAACACGACGCCGATCGCGGCGTCCTCCTTGACGATGGTGGTGTTGCGAACCACCCCGATGGCACCGACCGCGATGAGTGCGAACAGCAGCGCGCCGATGGCGAACGGCGCACCCAGCAGATAGGACAGGGCGACGCCGGGGAGTACCGCGTGCGATACGGCGTCCCCCATCAGTGACCAGCCGATGAGTACGAGCCAGCAGCTCAACACTGCGCAGACGATCGAGGCGGTGACGGTCACCAACAGCGCACGCTGCATGAAGGTGTATTCGAGAGGATTGACGACGAAGTCGATCAGGTACACGGTTCAGCTCGCTTCCGAAGTAGGAGAGCTCGCGCCCAGTTCGTCGATCTTCGACGGGTCCATGCCGAAGGCCAGTGCCAGGTTCTCCGGGCGCAACACCTCGGCCGGACTGCCGTGCATCAGGACCCGCTGCTGCAGCAGGATTGCCTCGTCGCACAGTTCCGGAAGGGCGTGCAGATCGTGGGTGGACACCAGGACGGACGCACCCTGAGCGGCCAGTTCTCGGAGGAGTCGCGTGATCGTCGCCTCGGTCTTCTTGTCCACTCCTGCAAACGGCTCGTCGAGGAGCAGCAAGGACGCTTCCTGAGCGATGGCGCGGGCCACGAATGCCCGTTTGCGCTGTCCGCCGGAGAGTTGCCCGATCTGTCGATCGGCGAGCTCGGTGAGATCGACTCGTCTCAGGGCCGCGTCCACCGCAGCTCTGTCTGCCGCACGAGGGGTTCGGAGAAAGTTCTGTTTGCCGTAACGACCCATCATCACCACGTCCCGGACGCTGATGGGGAAGGTCCAGTCGACCGATTCGGCCTGGGGCACGTAGCTGACCGTCCCGGCTTTGCGGGCCCGGGCGGGGTCGCCGCCGAAGACCGTGATCGAACCGGCATCGGTCTTGACGACGCCCATGATCGCCTTGAACAGCGTCGACTTACCCGATCCGTTCATTCCGACCAGGCCGCAGACGCGTCCGGGTGCGAGGGTCAGGCTCGCGCCGACCAGCGCCACGACGTCTCGGTACCGAACGTCGACGGCGTCGACGGCCAGCGCGGCACCGTCCCGGTTCGCACCCGAGATGTGCCGGGTCATCGCGTGCCCACCAACGCGTCGGCGATCAGCCGCGCGTCGTAACGCAGCAGATCGAGGTAGGTGGGCACGGGTCCGTCGGCGGCGCTGAGGGAGTCGACGTACAGCTTTCCGCCGAAGCGGGCACCCGTGTCCTCGGCGACCTGGAGCTGAGCCTTGTCCGAGACGGTCGACTCGCAGAAGACGGCAGGCACGTCGTTGTCACGTACGAAATCGATGGTGCGGACCACTTGTTTGGGTGTCCCTTCCTGTTCGGCATTGACCGGCCACAGATACGCCTCCTGCAGGTCGAAGTCGCGGGCCAGATAGCCGAACGCGCCCTCACACGTCACCAGAGCACGTTGCTGCGCCGGAAGTTGGGCCAGATCGGATTCCAGTTCGTCGCCGACCGACCGCAGCTCGGTGATGTACGCGGCGGCGTTGGCACGGTATTCCTCGGCATGGACAGCGTCGAGCGCCACGAACGCGTCGGCGATGTTGGTGATGTAGGTCTCCGCCACGACCGGCGACATCCAGGCGTGTGGATTGGCCTTGCCCGCATACGCGTCGTCGCGGATGTAGACGGGTTCCACGTGTGCGCTGACGACCGCGTGCGGTGCGGGCACCCGCTCGACGAACTTCTCGAACCACGCCTCGAGTCCCAGACCGTTGTCCAGGATCAGATCGGCGCTTTCGGCAGTGCGTAGGTCGCCGGGTGTGGGCTCGTACCCGTGAATCTCGGCTCCGGCCTTGGTGATCGACTCCACACGGAGATGGTCGCCTGCAACGTTCGCGGCCATGTCGGCCAGCACCGTGAACGTCGTCAGCACCAACGGTCTGCCGTCGTCCATCGACGTCGGCTCGTCGTCGCCGACCGCGCGAGCGCATCCGCTCGACGTCGCTACCAGCAGTCCCGCCACGGCCCAGCTCGCAACGATTCGACCCACGCGAGATCCGCGGGATCGAAGAAATAAGTTAGGCACACCGAAATATTTACCGTGGGGACACCCTTTTGTCCATACCTGCCGCACGCGACACGCCTGTCCGAGGATGACCGAGCGGCCGCCGGGCCGTAGGCTTCGCGGTGTGCAGAGATGGCGAGGTCTCGACGATGTACCTGCCGACTGGGGCCGATGTGTGCTCACGATCGGTGTGTTCGACGGCGTTCACCGCGGACATGCGCAGTTGATCGGTAGAGCAGTGGCCGCAGCTCGGGAACGCGGCGTACCCAGCGTGCTCATGACCTTCGATCCCCACCCGATGGAAGTGGTCCGTCCGGGTAGTCACCCCGCGCAGTTGACGACGTTGACCCGGCGTGCCGAACTGGCCGAGGAACTGGGTATCGATGTGTTCTGTGTCATGCCGTTCACGCCCGAGTTGATGAAACTCACCCCTGAGCGATACGTGCACGAGATCCTCATCGAACGCCTGCACGTTGCAGAAGTGGTCGTCGGAGAGAACTTCACCTACGGGAAGAAGGCGCTCGGGACGGTCCCCATGCTGCGCAAGATCGGCGAACGGTCCGGCTTCGCGGTCGACGGAGTCAACCTGTTGGCCGAGCATGCCGTCACGTTCTCGTCCACCTACATCAGGTCGTGCGTGGACGCCGGGGACGTCGCGGCAGCGGCCGCAGCGCTCGGCCGCCCGCATCGCGTCGAGGGTGTCGTCGTGCACGGCGACGGACGCGGCCGTCAAATGGGCTATCCCACAGCCAATGTCGCTCCGCCGATGTACTCGGCCATACCGGCGGACGGGGTCTACGCGGCCTGGTTCACCGTGCTCGGCCCGGGTCCGATCATGGGGACGGTCACTCCGGGGGAGCGGCACCCGGCGGCGGTGTCGGTGGGCACGAATCCCACGTTCTCGGGACGCACCAGGACCGTCGAGGCGTTCGTGCTCGACGGCGAGGGAGACCTCTACGGACAGCACGTGGCAGTCGACTTCGTCGAGCGACTGCGCGGAATGGAGAAGTTCGATTCCATGGAAGCTCTCGTGGAGGAGATGGGCCGGGACGCCGACCGGGCCCGCTCGATCCTGGCCGCCAGCGCAGCCTGATAGGCTGACTCCTCGGTGTTCGCTGCGGTCCGCGGCGGCTGCACCGGCTTCGATACCGCCCGGATGATCACGCATCGTCCACGGTGGGGCCCGTTGCTTCCTTTCACGCGGACGTCATTGATCAGGAGTAGTACCAGTGGCATTGACCACCGAACAGAAGAAGGCCGTTCTCGGCGAGTACGGCTTGCACCCCACCGACACGGGTTCGCCCGAGGCGCAGGTTGCAATGCTCACCAAGCGCATCGTCGACTTGACCGAGCACCTCAAGATGCACAAGCACGATCACCACTCCCGCCGCGGCCTGTTGCTGCTGGTCGGACGTCGTCGTCGTCTGCTCAAGTACATCGCGAAGGTAGACGTCACTCGCTACCGTTCGCTCATCGAGCGTCTGGGTCTGCGTCGATAATTTCGATCGACGCGAGGATGTTGCCGATGCATGGTTCGACGCGCCGGTGTACACCCGACTCGCAGCAATAGTGCAGTAGCCAACGAGGCAGTGCTTAGACTGTTCCTCGTTGGCTTTCTGTGTTTGTACCGCAACATCAGGATAGTCAGCACGACCAGCGGATACACGGTATCCGCACACCGCCGTGTATGCCTGTCACGCCGTGGTGTCGGTCTTCGGTAGTGGCTTTCCGGATACGAGATCCGGAGGGCTTCGATCGATGGCCGCCTCCGCGCAGCCGCGTCCCGAGACGAACTCTCGGAGATGGACGGCACAGGTATGCCGCCACAGCCAGGAGGGCTGGTGGTGTGTCCACGCGGGCACGGCAAAGACGAGAGGACGAGAACAGAACACATGTCGGACACCACAACATTGGACGCCGAAGAAGGCGTCTACGAAGCAACAGCGATCATCGACAACGGCTCTTTCGGTAAGCGGAGCATCCGCTTCGAGACGGGTCGCCTCGCACAGCAGGCCGCAGGCGCAGTCGCCGCGTACCTCGACGAGGACACCATGCTGCTGTCGGCAACGACGGCAGGCAAGCACCCCCGTGAGGGATTCGATTTCTTCCCGCTGACGGTCGACGTCGAAGAGCGCATGTACGCCGCGGGCCGTATCCCCGGATCGTTCTTCCGCCGCGAGGGCCGTCCGTCCACCGACGCCATCCTCACCTGCCGCCTGATCGACCGGCCGCTGCGTCCGACGTTCGTCGACGGACTGCGCAACGAGATCCAGGTCGTCATCACGGTCATGAGCCTCAACCCGGCCGATCTGTACGACGTCGTCGCGATCAACGCCGCGTCGGCATCGACCCAGATCGCCGGCTTGCCGTTCTCCGGTCCGATCGGCGGCGTTCGCGTCGCGCTGATCGACAAGCAGTGGGTTGCGTTCCCGACCAACGAGCAGCTCGAGAAGGCCGTGTTCAACATGGTCGTCGCCGGCCGCATCGTCTCCGGCTCCGGTGCCGACGCCGACGTCGCGATCATGATGGTCGAGGCCGAGGCCACCGAGAACGTCATCGAGCTCATCGAGGGCGGCGCTACCGCACCCAACGAGGCGGTTGTCGCCGAGGGCCTCGAGGCCTCGAAGCCCTTCATCGCGGCCCTGTGCACCGCGCAGCAGGAGCTCGCGTCCAAGGCCGCCAAGCCGACCGGCGACTACCCGGTCTTCCCGGCGTACCAGAGCGACGTCTTCGAAGCCGTCGAGAACGCGGCGAAGATCCCGCTCAACGAGGCACTGACCATTGCCGGCAAGGCCGAGCGCGAGAACAAGCTCGACGAGGTCAAGGCTCAGGTCCTCACCTCGGTCGGAGACAGCTTCGCCGGCCGGGAGAAGGAGATCGGTGCCGCGTTCCGCGCACTGACCAAGAAGTCGGTTCGCCAGCGCATCCTCACCGATCACTTCCGTATCGACGGCCGCGGCATCACCGACATCCGGTCGCTGTCCGCCGAGGTCGCGATCATCCCGCGCACCCACGGATCGGCCCTGTTCGAGCGCGGCGAGACCCAGATCCTGGGTGTCACCACCCTCGACATGGTCAAGATGGCGCAGCAGGTCGACTCGCTCGGGCCCGAGACGTCCAAGCGCTACATGCACCATTACAACTTCCCGCCGTACTCCACCGGTGAGACGGGCCGCGTCGGTTCGCCGAAGCGTCGCGAAATCGGCCACGGAGCGCTCGCCGAGCGTGCTCTGCTGCCGGTGCTGCCCAGCCAGGCCGAGTTCCCGTACGCCATCCGCCAGGTCTCCGAGGCATTGAGCTCCAACGGCTCGACCTCGATGGGCTCGGTCTGCGCATCGACTCTGTCGCTGCTCAATGCCGGTGTGCCGCTGCGTGCCCCGGTTGCCGGTATCGCGATGGGCCTCGTGTCCGACGAGGTCGACGGCGAGACTCGCTACGTCGCCCTCACCGACATCCTCGGTGCCGAGGACGCGTTCGGCGACATGGACTTCAAGGTCGCCGGAACCAAGGACTTCGTCACCGCCCTGCAGCTCGACACCAAGCTCGACGGCATCCCCTCCAAGGTGCTCGCCGGCGCGCTGTCGCAGGCCAAGGATGCTCGCACGACGATCCTCGAGGTCATGGCCGAGGCCATCGACACCCCGGACGAGATGAGCCCGTACGCACCTCGCGTCACCGCGATCAAGGTGCCGGTCGACAAGATCGGCGAGGTCATCGGGCCCAAGGGCAAGATGATCAACTCCATCACCGAGCAGACCGGTGCCAACATCTCGATCGAAGATGACGGCACTGTCTACGTCGGTGCAGCGGACGGCCCGTCCGCACAGGCCGCGATCGACATGATCAACGCCATCGCCAACCCGCAGTTGCCGAAGGTCGGCGAGCGATTCCTCGGAACCGTCGTCAAGACAACGGCTTTCGGTGCATTCGTCTCGCTGCTCCCGGGCCGCGACGGACTGGTGCACATCTCGAAGCTCGGTAACGGCAAGCGCATCAACAAGGTCGAGGACGTCGTGAGCGTCGGGTCGAAGTTGCGCGTCGAGATCGCCGATATCGACAACCGCGGCAAGATCAGCCTCGTTCCCGTCGAGGACGACAACGCGGCTGCTCCCGCCGACGCTCCCGAGGCACCCGCCGAGGTCAGCGCTGAGTAAGAAGCAAGCGAGTCGAACGGTACGTCCCCTCGGGACGTACCGTTCGGCCGTTCCAGAGACCAGCGGCACCGACACGGGCGTTCGACGCACGACTCTGCCCGGCGGGCTTCGGGTCGTCACCGAGTTCGTTCCCGGCGTTCGCTCGGCATCGGTCGGTGTGTGGGTCGGCGTCGGCTCGCGCGACGAGCAACCCAGCGTCGCCGGTGCCGCGCACTTCCTCGAACATCTGCTGTTCAAGTCGACTCCGACGCGCAGTGCGCTCGAGATCGCCCAGGTGATGGACGGAGTCGGGGGAGAGCTGAACGCGTTCACCTCGAAGGAGAGCACCTGCTTCTACGCGCACGTGCTCGACGAGGACGTCGCGCTCGCGATCGATCTCGTCAGCGATGTGGTGCTTCGTGGGCGGTGTAGATCGGCAGACGTGGACGTCGAGCGTCAGGTGGTCCTCGAAGAGATCTCCATGCGCGACGACGATCCCGAGGATCTCCTGGGAGATGCTTTCCTGGAAGCGATGTTCGGTGATCACCCGATCGGGCGTCCGATCATCGGATCTGTCGAATCCATCGAATCGATGACCCGTTCTCAACTGCACTCGTTCCATGTTCGCCGCTATACGCCGCAACGGATGGTCGTCGCCGTCGCAGGCAACGTCGATCACAAGCAGATCGTGTCCTTGGTACGTCGCGCCTTCGCGGGTCATCTGGAAAAGGGCCTACGGCCGGCCGAAAGGCGTAGCGGTACAGCGCGATTGCGCCAGAATCCGACGCTGAGCCTGACCACCCGGGACAGCGAACAGGCGCATCTGTGCCTGGGCGTGCGGGCGTTCGGACGTCACGAAGGACACCGCTGGGCGTTGTCGGTACTGAATTCTGCTGTCGGCGGTGGGCTCAGTTCTCGCCTGTTTCAGGAGATCAGGGAAGAGCGCGGACTGGCTTACTCGGTGTACTCCTCGGTGGATACGTTTGCCGACAGCGGCGCGTTCTCGGTGTACGCGGGATGTCAGCCGGAGAACCTGGGCGAGGTCACCACGGTGATTCGCGAGGTGCTCGCAAAGGTTGCGGCCGAGGGCATCACCGATGCCGAGTGCGCTCGCGCCAAGGGTTCGTTGCGCGGCGGATTGGTGCTGGGACTGGAGGATTCGGGTTCTCGGATGAACCGGATAGGTCGTAGTGAACTGAACTACGGCAATCACCGCGACATCACCGACACGTTGGCGCGGATCGACAGTGTCGGCAACGACGAGGTGCGTGAGGTCGCGGCGGTGTTGCTCGATCGGCCCTTCGGTGCCGCAGTGGTCGGCCCCTACAAGAACGTCCGCCAGCTGCCGGCGTCGGTCAAGTCTCTGATTCGCTGACGTTCCTGATCGCGTCGCGCACTGCGCATCGGATCAGGTCCGGCACCGCCGAGGTGTCGGTGATCGGCTCGAACGCTCGGGTGGCGTGGAGCGCCGCAATTCCGTGCACGGAGGTCCACAGTCTCAGCGCTGTGAACTGTGGATTCTCCGGCACGACGGCATCGAGTGTCGAGGTGAGAGCCTCGAACAGGGGTCGCGACTGTCCGCGCAGATTCTCGCCGGAGCCCTCGAGCAGGTCGTGTCGAAAGATGAGCGCGAACATCGCGGGGCGCTGCGCCGCGAACTGCACGTACGCGTGCGCCATCGCATCCAGTGCATCTCGGGGCGAATCCGACTGCTGTGCAGCAGAATTCAGTGCGTTCTCGAGATCGACCAGACCGACTCGGGCCACGGCCGCGGCCAGTGCGCTCAGCGTCGGAAAGTATCGCCTGGGAGCGCCGTGCGAAACACCGGCCTCGCGAGTGACCGCTCTGATGGTCAGCCCTTCCGGCCCTTCGCTGTCGAGTAGGCGGACGCCTGCGTCCACCAGTCGAGTCCGAAGGTTGTCAGCCACGTAGACATTGTCTACTCTCAGCCGTGACGATGTCCAGCCGAGAGGATCGATCAATGTGGTATCTGCTTTTCAAATATGTCCTGATCGGCCCGATCCTCCGAGTTCTCGGCCGTCCGTCGGTGGTCGGCGCAGGCAATATCCCGAAGACGGGACCGGTAATCATCGCCGGCAACCACCTCACCGTCGTCGACTCGTTCTTTCTCGTCCTCCTGGTTCGTCGCCGAGTCACGTTCATCGCCAAGAGCGAGTACTTCACCGGCCGGGGAATCAAGGGCGCGGCGCTTCGTTGGTTCTACAGCGCGACAGGTCAGGTTCCCGTCGACCGACGCGGGGCAGATGCTTCGGCTCCGGCGCTCGATGCCGCGAAAAGTATTCTGCGACAACGGAAGGTGTGGGCGGTGTACCCGGAGGGGACGCGATCTCCCGACGGCCGGTTGTACAAGGGCAAGACCGGGCTGGCAAGAGTAGCGCTCGAGACGGGAGCGCCCGTCGTGCCGGTGGTGATGCACGGGACGCTCGGAGTCAACCCGGTGGGCTCGAGGATGTGGCGGCCGGGCAAGGTGCGCATGGTCGTCGGCGAACCATTGAATTTCACGAGATACGCAGGGGGAGAAAACAGTAAAGCCATTCTGCGGGCGACCACCGACGAGGTGATGGCTGCGCTGGCGAACCTGTCGGGGCAGGACTACGTCGACGTGTACGCCGCGACAGTGAAGGACGCGGCATGACCTCGGACGCGCAGGCACGCGGAAGAACAGTCCTCGTCACCGGCGTCGGTCGGAGGGAAGGAATCGGCTTCGCCATCACCCGCAGATTGCTGCAGGACGAGCGCGCCCGCGTCTTCGCGCAATCATGCGATGCCTACGACGTCAGTGAACCGTGGGGAGTGGGAACGCCGGGAGCGGTGCAGGTTCTCGCCGAGTTATCCACTGCGCCAAGCAGACTCGGGAATCTGGACATCGATCTCTCCGATGTCGAAGCGCCTGCCGTCCTGTTCGATGCTGTCGAATCCAGGTTCGGTGCCGTCGACTCGTTGGTGATCAACCATGCGCGATCACAGCTGGGCGAACTGGGTTCTCTGACGGCAGAGAACCTCGACCTGACGTGGGCGGTGAACGTGCGCGCGTCGTTGCTTCTGGTGCAGGAATTCGCGCAACGGTACGTCGATCATCCTGACGGCGGACGCGTCGTGCTGTTCACGTCCGGGCAGGGAGAGGGGCCGATGCCAACCGAGATTCCCTATGCGGTGACCAAGGGTGCCACCGCCGCGATCACACCGACCGTGGCCGATTCCCTGATCGAACGAGGCATCACCGTCAACACGATCAATCCGGGTCCGACCGATACCGGTTGGGCAAGTGCGGATCTGAACGAGTTCGTCTCGCGCCACATGCCGCGCGGGCGGTGGAACTCACCAGACGAGGCCGCAGCGGTCGTGGCGATGTTGCTCTCGCCCGATTCGGGCTCGATCACCGGTCAGGTCATCGGCGCCGAAGGTGGATTCCGACGCTTCACGCCGTGATCACGGCACGGTGCCTCGGTCAGAGCTTCTTCTTGTTCCGCAACAACTTCCAGGGCACCAAGGCGGATTCGAGCTGGACCGACAGGCTCATCTTCGACTCGCCTTCGCTGCGCTCCTCGAACGTGATCGGTACCTCGGCGAGAGTGAGCCCGTGTTTGACGGTGCGGTAGTTCATCTCGACCTGAAATGCGTACCCGTTGCTCTCCACCGACGCAACGTCGATCGTGCGGAGCGTACGGGCATGCCATGCCTTGAAGCCGGCGGTGGCGTCCTTGACTCCGAGACGAAGAATCGTGTTCACGTAGAAGTTGGCCCACGCCGACAGCGCCTTGCGGTGCCACGGCCAGTCCGCCGCGACCGAACCGCCGGGGACGTAGCGCGAACCGAGCACGACCGCGGCGTCGGTGCTCCGCAGCTTGTCGATCATCGCCGGAATCACCTCGGTGGGGTGCGACAGATCGGCGTCCATCTGGATCACGATGTCGGCTCCCTCGTCGAGGGCCCGTGTCATGCCGGCCACGTATGCGCGGCCCAGACCGTTCTTCTCGGTGCGGTGCAGAACGGAGACCTCGAGGGGACCGTCGATGGCGAGTTTGTCGGCGATGTCGCCGGTTCCGTCGGGGGAATTGTCGTCGACCACGAGAACACCGAGCCCCTCGACCTTCAGCCCGGCCAGCAGCTCGACCAGCTTGGGGAGGTTCTCGCGTTCGTTGTACGTCGGTACAACGACGGTGGTCTTCGGGGCGACTCGTTCCGTACTCACCACCGTATGATCCGTGATTCCGTGTTCCGATCAAAATTTCGGACACGATCGGCCGCGTCGGTGCGGGTTTCATAGGCCCGATGGGGCTATCGGCCTCGGTGCTCGACGAAGGTCTCGCCGCGCAGTATCGGCACGCAGGAACTCGAGCCGACCTCGGCGGCGATGTCGACGTCCTCGGGGTGGCCCATCGCTATGAGCTCCCGCCCCGAGCCGCATCGCCGCAGCTCGGTAGCTATATCCGACGCGGCCGCGTGCCACGCGGTCGCAGCGACCACCGCCTCGGGGGATGGATCGAACAGGCCGGACTCCACGAGCGGTGCCAGCACGGCTCCGGCACCCCACAAGTCCTCCACTGCGGGCCGCAACGACGAATCCGGCCATCTCTCACCGGCGGCTATGACGGCAATCACGCTGTGGGGATGGTCGTCGACGACCCACTGCGCGATCGCGGCGGCGTTGCGGAGCGATGCGCCCACGCACGTGTCGACCCGGGCGGCGAGTGCGTGGGCGATCGTGGAACCGTTCGGCGACGGCAACACGAGTCGTCTCGGTGGCGGTGCGGCGGCGCGCACGGTGGCAGGACACAAGCTGACGTCTCCCGGCGTGGCAACCGAACGGCCGACTGCGAGAACGGCGTCGTGGTGCTCGGCCAGGTGGGTGGCACGGTCGTCGCGCCATCGGCTGGGTACGACCTCGATTCCGGCGTCCATCGCCACCGTCAGAGTGGTCGTGAACGACAGGACGTCCACGACGACGGCGATGTCGGCACCGGCGACCACAGCGTCGATCGCGGACAGGCCCCACTCGAAGCGCAATGCGCAGTCGTTCTGAGTGTGGGCGGAGTCGGCCGGCATTGCGGAACCGTAACCAACATTGCGTCCGGTGCTACGTTCGGCCCGGACAGCGGAACCAGGGGAGGCGCGGATGCAGCTGGAGATCGACACGAAAGTGATCGTGTTCGCGTCGGGTGTGTTGCTGATGTGGGCGTTGGCGCTCGGAGTGCTCAAGTACCACCAGATGTCCACGTCGAGCGACGGAACCGCGCACCGATACGTCGACATCGCGCATCGGGCAGCGTTGATGTACTCCTTCGCTGCTCTCGTTCTTGCGGCTCTCGCGCACTACAGCGCCTGGCCGACGGTGGTCGACCTGACCGCAGCGGTGGTGGTGCTGGTGTTCTTCGTCGCCGCGATCGCCGGCTACACCGTGCACGGGATCCGGCGAGACACCGAGAATCAGTTCGTCCATCCCGTTCCGGGGACGCACCTGTTCATGCTCGCTCTGATCGTCGGCGAGATCGGCGGGACCGCGGTACTGCTGGCCGGATTTTTCGCCGAACAATTCTTGGGACGGTCCTAGTGTCGCTCGGTCCCGAGGACGGTTGTGACGCAAGGATTTCCGATTTGTCCGGATAACCGACAATCGCGAAAACAAACACCACCTTTCCTCCGGCGCGGAAACAGTGGATGGCTTAGCGTCGGGAAATGGGAATGTTTCGCACGAAGTCCGTCGACGAGATCGAGAGCGACGTCGACGACGAGGGGTCCGGCAGTCTGCGCAAGCAGCTCGGGTTACGCGATTTGGTCGGTTTCGGGGTCGGCATCGTCATCGGAACCGGCATATTCACGCTCACCGGTGTACAGGCCAAAGAAAATGCCGGCCCGGCGGTCGTGATCTCCTTCGTCATCGCCGGTGTCGTGAGTTTGCTTGCCGCACTGTGTTATGCGGAACTTGCATCGGCCGTGCCGACGGCTGGCAGTGCGTACACGTACGCGTACGCCACCCTGGGGGAGCTGTTCGCGTGGATCATCGGATGGGATTTGATCCTCGAATTCGCTTTGGGTGCTGCCGTTGTCGCTCGAAGCTGGTCCGGCTACCTCGCGGATCTCTTTTCTCTGCCACCCAGCTTGTTCACGGAGGAAGCGCCGGTGAACGTCGGTGCTGTTGCCATCGTCGCGGTGCTGGGCGTCATTGCCGCTGTGGGAGTCAAGGAGTCGGCGCGAGTGACCAACGTGCTGGTTCTGATCAAGGTCGCCATTTCGGTGTTCATCGTGATCGCCGGCCTGTTCTTCGTCCAGAAGTCGAACCTGGTTCCGTTCGTGCCCGAGTCCGTGCCCGCCGAGGCCGGTGGCTCGACGCTCGATCAGCCCCTGATGCAGGCCGTGGCCGGAATCGCACCCTCGGCGTTCGGATTTGCCGGCGTCGTCACCGCTGCAGCGGTCGTGTTCTTCGCCTACACAGGATTCGAGGCCGTTGCCAATCTCAGTGAGGAGGCCGAGCGGCCCGCCCATGATCTGCCTCGTGCACTGATCGGCACGCTCGTGGCATGCACGTTGCTGTACATGATGGTCGCGTTCGTCGTCACCGGCATGGTGAAATACACCGAGCTCGACGACAGCGCACCCATTGCCAAGGCGTTCGATTCTGTGGGTGCAGGCTGGGCGGGTGTTCTGGTCTCGATAGCGGCCGTCGCGGGTCTGACGTCGGTCATTCTGGTCGAGTTGGTGACCATCAGCCGAATCGGCTTCGCGATGGGCCGGGACGGTTTGCTACCCAAGTCGGTTGCGAAGGTGTCTCCCCGTTTCGGGACTCCGACCCGGTTGACCGTCGGCGTAGTGGTGTTCGTGGCGCTGCTGGGGGCCCTGGTACCGCTGAAGGAATTGGCCGAGATGGTCAGCATCGGAGCCCTGTTCGCGTTTCTGCTGGTCTCGGCGGCAGTGCCGATCCTGCGTCGGACCAAGCCGGATCTCGAGCGGCCCTTTCGGGTTCCGCTCTCTCCCGTCGTGCCGATTCTGTCCGGGCTCTCGTGCGTCTACCTGATGGCCAACCTGGTGGTGGAGACGTGGATTCGGTTCCTGGTCTGGTTGGCCCTCGGTCTGTTGATCTACTTCGCCTACGGGCGCCGCAATGCGAGGTTGGCGACCGAGGTGGTCGACCGATAGACCTACCGTCGGTCGAGGTAGAGCTCCGCCGTCTCCGTTGCCACGGCCGCGACCGCCGAGGCGAGGCCGGGCTCGAGATCCAGAGCCGTCGCGAGTGGCTCGCCACGAAGATTCGACGATCGAAGCAACTCCCAGGCCCGCTCGACCAGTCGCACCGAGGTCGGGTGGTCCAATTCCGGTCGGTTGGACCGCAGCGCAGTGGCCGCCCAGTCCGCGTCGAACGTCCCGTTGGGAGGTCCGAACACGCGTTCACCGGACGAATAGCTCGTGGGCTCCATGCTCGACGACGCTAGCAGGATTTGCGGCAGGTGGGACCGTGACCGAACTGCGGCCGATAGACACTATCGAACCGATCGGTTTCATCTGTACGGTGAGTCGATGAGCGAGGGGTATCGCAGGCCTGTGGCGGCCGGGTCGGTCGTAGCACCACTGCTCGCTGCTGTGCTGCTCGTCGGTTGCTCCGCCGGTGAGGCACCTCGCCCGACGCCCGATGCGTCGTCGTCACCGAACTTCGAGACCGCCACCGGCTCGCTCGTGGTCGGTGACCCGTTCACCGCGCCGACCGCCCCGACCGAAACGCTGCCCCCGGTCGTGCCGGGACTGTCGCTGGAGGGAATTCGTCAACCCTCCGGCTCACCCGTGGCGGTGACGGACGTGGTGTTGGGAGCCTCCTCCGTCGAGTATCGACTGCGCGGCAACGGGCCGGTGTCCTACACGGTGCGCTACGTCGACGAGGCCGTCCGATACGGAACCAGTGAGCCGGTCGCGCTTCCCGGGCGAGCCGTACTCCAGGTCGACATCGCCGGTACCTCGACCGAGCCGGATGTCACCGTCGTTCCGTACGCCGGGCCGGATCGGATTCGAAACGAGCCGGACTCCGCCGTGGTGGCAGTCGACTTCCTGGCCGATGCCGATGGAATCTCACAGTCCTTCGTCGCCGTGGCGTCAGACCGTCCTGACTTCGCGGTGCACAGCACCGAGGAACCGGCCGCCGTGATCGTCACCATCTCCTGAGCTGCCGCCAACCGACGTCGACGACGCGAAAGTACCTCTGCGACGTGCGTTCGGGCCCGGTCCACCGGGGGCCGCGCTACCATCGCGGTGTGTCCGACGCCACAGCGAGAGCAAGTTCGGCAGGTCAGGTGCATGTGCTCGTGTACAGCAGTAACGCGGCCACGCGCGCTCAGGTGATGTCTGCGGTGGGCACCCGGCCCGATCCGGCGCTCGGCGTCGTCGACTTCGTCGAGGTTGCCACCGCGGCCGTGGTGATCGAGCACCTGGACGCGGGTGGAATCGATGTGGCGATCCTCGACGGTGAGTCCTCGCCCGTCGGCGGACTGGGTTTGGCCAAGCAACTCAAGGACGAGATCGACGACTGCCCGCCGGTGCTGGTGCTCATCGGACGCCCCGACGACCGGTGGTTGGCCGACTGGTCGCGCGCCGAGGCCGCAGTTCCCCATCCAGTGGATCCGATCCGACTCGGGCGCGCGGTGGTCGATCTGCTGAGGCAGCACTCGGGTCGCGTCGGTGCCAGGGTCTCTCGATCGCGGTAGATCAGACCGTTTTCTCCGATGCGGGCACCGTCAGCACGAACCGGTGGATCGAGCCGGCGACAACAGCTCCGAGCACGGGGAACACCACGAACACCCACAGTTGTGACAGGGCAGGGCCGCCGGCGACGAGGGCGGGGCCGAGGGACCGAGCAGGGTTGACCGAGGTCGAGTCGATTCCGATGCCCAGCAGGTGAACCACGGTCAGGGTCAGGCCGATCGGGATGCCGGCCGCCACGACGGGGTGAACGGTGGGGGCCGTGGTGGCGAGTACGACGAGGACGAGCAGGCCGGTCGCGATCGTCTCGAACACCGCGACCGACGCCAAGCCGTACGCTCCGGGCGAGGAGCTGCCGAATCCGTTGGTGCCCAGACCGTCCGACGACATGTCGTACCCGGGACGGCCCGATGCGACCAACAGTACGACCAGCGCGCCGATCACTGCACCTGCGGCCTGGGCGGCGATGTAGAACGCAGCCTTGATCGGGGTGATGGCGCGAGCTATCAGGGCTCCGATCGTCACGGCCGGGTTGATGTGGCAGCCCGAGATCGGGCCGATCGCGTAGACGAGGGCAAGCAGTGTGAGTCCGAACGCCAGGGCGATGCCCGGGGTTCCGACGGTGTCGCCCGCGATGACGGCGGTGCCGACGCCGAATATCACGAGCAGGGCAGTTCCCAGTCCCTCGGCGGCGAGCGCCGAGACGGAAATCGACTTCATTGTCTCTCCTTAGTGGTGGCGGCAGCCCGGGTCGGGTGGCCGGAAATGTTCGGTGATTGGTCGTCCCTCGCGGTGTGGACCGCATGTGAGGCGAGAGTGATGTGGATCACATCAATGATTGGGTCCGAGGGTGGGTGGCCCATGCGCGTCAACGGTTTACGAAACTGGACTGCTCGAAATCCCGCGAGATCTGCACCGAACCCATACTGTGTGGTTCAGGTCACATTGGTACGGCCGTCGCATTTACTTTCGCGGCGGCGCGGTCGTCGATCGAGGGAGCGGATGCCCGAATGAACGCCTACGTTCCGATTCTCGTCCTGGGTGCCGTCGCAGTCGCGTTCGCGGTCTTCTCGGTGATGGTCGGCACGATGGTGGGACCCGCCCGATACAACCGAGCGAAGTTCGACGCGTACGAATGTGGAATCGAACCCACGATGCATGCGCCTACGGGACAACGATTTCCGGTGAAGTTCTATCTCACCGCGATGCTGTTCATCATCTTCGACATCGAGATCGTCTTCCTCTATCCCTGGGCCGTCCACCTCGACGTTCTCGGTGCGTTCGGGCTCGTCGCGATGGCGTTGTTCGTCGTGAACGTGTCGGTGGCCTACGTGTACGAGTGGCGGCGAGGCGGGCTCGGTTGGGACTGACCACACGATCTCGGATACGACGACGGCACGATGCACTGTTCTCATTCCGCGGAAGCGAAAGAGCGTGATCGATGGGACTCGAAGAGAAGCTACCCAGCGGATTCCTGCTGACCACCGTCGAGGGGTTGGCCGGGTACGCACGTAAGGGCTCGCTGTGGCCCGCCACCTTCGGGCTCGCATGTTGTGCCATCGAAATGATGGCCACCACGTCCGGCCGTTTCGATCTCGCGCGATTCGGAATGGAAGCGTTTCGCGCGTCCCCCCGGCAGGCGGATCTGATGATCGTGGCCGGCCGCGTCAGCCAGAAGATGGCTCCGGTGTTGAGGCAGGTCTACGACCAGATGGCAGAACCGAAATGGGTTCTCGCCATGGGTGTCTGTGCATCCTCGGGCGGAATGTTCAACAACTACGCGGTGGTCCAGGGAGTGGACCACATCGTGCCCGTCGACATCTATCTGCCCGGGTGCCCGCCTCGGCCCGAGATGCTGCTCAACGCAATCCTGGAGTTGCACAAAAAGATTCAGCAGATGCCGTTGGGTGTGAACCGGGAACAGGTGCGAGCGGCCGCCGAGGCGGCTGCACTCTCGTCCACCCCGACGATCGATCTGAAGGGTTTGCTCCGATGACGGCGCAGCCGCCGGGTGGGATGTCTCAGCCGCCAGGAAAAATGTCTCAGCGGCCACGCGGGATGTTCGGGGTTCGCGGTAGTGGCGACACGTCGGGCTACGGCCGATTGGTGCCGCCGGCGGCAGCGGAGGACACCGCGACGCGGCCCTACGGCGGCTACTTCGATGCCCTCGTCGATCGGTTGGCCACCGTCCTTCTTGCTGTGAACCCCGTCGCTACGTTCGACGCCGCCGTCGAACGGGTGGTGATTCATCGCGGCGAATTGACGCTGCATCTGGTGCGGGAGTACGTGCCTGCCGTCGCCCAGGCGCTACGGGACGACGAAGAATTGCGATTCGAATTGTGTACCGGCGCATCGGGTGTGCACTATCCGGACCTGATCGGCCGGGAGTTGCACGTTGTGTACCATCTGGTCTCCATCACGCACGGCCGTCGGCTCCGACTCGAAGTTGCCGTCCCCGTCGACGATCCACACAGTCCGTCGCTGTGCGGGGTGTATCCCACCAACGACTGGCACGAGCGCGAGGTCTACGACTTCTTCGGCATCGTCTTCGACGGTCATCCTGCATTGACGCGGATCGAGATGCCCGACGACTGGGTCGGTCATCCACAACGCAAGGACTATCCGCTGGGCGGAATTCCCATCGAGTACAAGGGCGCTCGCGTCGCGCCTCCCAACGAGCGCAGGTCGTACAACTGATGAGTGCAACGGACGAAACCATCTACGCGGTCTCCGGACAGGACTGGGACGACGTCGTCGAGTTGGCCCGCGGATCGAGTACCGAGCGGATCGTGGTCAACATGGGCCCGCAGCACCCGTCAACACACGGCGTGCTGCGGTTGATTCTCGAAATCGAGGGCGAGACCGTCACCGAGGCTCGTTGCGGGATCGGGTATCTGCACACGGGAATCGAGAAGAATCTCGAGTACCGAAACTGGACCCAGGGCGTCACGTTCGTCACCCGCATGGACTACCTGTCGCCGTTCTTCAACGAAACCGCATACTGCCTCGGCGTGGAGAAGCTACTGGGTATAACCGACGACATTCCCGAGCGCGCCACGGTGATCCGGGTGATGCTGATGGAGCTGAATCGCATCTCGTCGCATCTCGTCGCATTGGCCACGGGCGGAATGGAATTGGGAGCGGTCACCGCGATGCTGTTCGGGTTCCGTGAGCGCGAGCTGATACTCGACGTCTTCGAGGCCATCACCGGCCTGCGCATGAACCACGCCTACATCCGGCCGGGCGGACTGTCGCAGGACCTACCCGAGGACGCGGTCGGCAGGGTACGTGAGCTCCTTCGCGTGCTGCCGGGACGCCTGCGCGACCTCGAACTCATGCTCAACGACAACCCGATCTGGAAAGCCAGAACCGAGCACGTAGGTTATCTGGATCTCACCGGATGTATGGCGCTGGGCGTCACCGGTCCGGTGCTGCGTTCGACCGGACTGCCCTACGACCTGCGACGGTCCGATCCGTACTGCGGGTACGAGAACTACGAGTTCGACGTGGTGACGGACACCGGATGCGACTGCTACGGGCGATATCTGATTCGCGTCGAAGAAATGAAGGAATCGCTCAAGATAGTCGAACAGGCCCTCGACCGCCTGCGTCCCGGCCCGGTCGTCATCGACGACAAGAAGATCGCGTGGCCGGCCGAGCTGGTCTCGGGACCCGATGGCCTGGGCAACTCTCAGGAGCATGTGCGGACCATCATGGACACCTCGATGGAATCGCTGATTCACCACTTCAAACTGGTGACCGAGGGAATGCGGGTCCCGGCCGGCCAGGTGTTGTCCTCGGTGGAGTCGCCGCGAGGGGAGCTCGGGGTACACATCGTCAGCGACGGTGGAACCAGGCCGTACCGAGTGCATTTCAGAGATCCGTCCTTCACCAACCTGCAAGCGGTGGCGGCAATGTGCGAGGGCGGAATGATCTCCGACGTCATCGCCGCGGTCGCCAGTATCGACCCGGTGATGGGTGGGGTGGATCGATGACCGCGCAGCCCCAGTCGGAACCGGTTCTGATCCAACTCGGAGCCCGGCCGGACGAACCGGTGCAACTGGCCACGCCGGGTGCACGAACGTCGTATCCCGCCGAGGTGCTCGCCCGGCTGCACGCCGACGCCGATATCGTCGTCGCGCGCTATCCGCAGGCCAGATCGGCCCTGCTGCCGCTGCTCCATCTCGTGCAAGCCGAGGACGGCTGCCTCACGCCCGCTGGAATCGAATTCTGCTCGGAGGTACTCGAACTCACCGGGGCGGAGGTGACTGCAGTCGCGACCTTCTACTCGATGTATCGACGCGAACCCACCGGGACGTACCGCGTCGGCGTGTGCACCAACACGCTGTGTGCTGTCATGGGCGGCGACGCCATCATGGACGCGCTGCGTGATCACCTGGATGTCGAGCACGGAGGTACCACCGCCGACGGCACGATCACCCTCGAACACATCGAGTGCAATGCCGCATGCGATTACGCCCCGGTGATGATGGTCAATTGGGAGTTCTTCGACAACAGCACCCCGTCGTCTGCGCGGGATCTGGTCGATGCACTTCGATCCGGCACCCAGGTCACACCGACGCGTGGAGCACCGCTGTGCACGTTCCGCGAAACCGAGCGGATTCTCGCCGGATTTTCCGACGATCGGCCCGAGGCACTCGAAGCGACCGGTAGTGCAGGCGATGCCACCCTGGCCGGACTGCGATACGCGCGCGAACACGCGATGTCGGCACCCGAGGCCGGGGCACGACCGAACGACGATCACCCGGACGTCGGCGCCGCGGCCGCACCGGAGACGGTGCGAGACAAGCCCGCACCGGCACCCTCGGCGACTGTGCCACCACAACCGAACACCACCGAGACCGATCCACCGACGAACGGAGCGTGACATGGCCCTGACGCCGGTGTTGAGCGAGTTCTGGGACGAGAAGAATTCCTGGACGCTCGACGTCTACCGCAGCCACGACGGATACCGCGGGCTCGAGAAGGCCCTCGCGATGGACCCCGACGACCTCATCGCCTTCGTCAAGGAATCCGGATTACGCGGTCGCGGCGGCGCAGGATTTCCGACCGGAACGAAGTGGAGCTTCATCCCGCAGAACGACGGTAAAGAGCATTACCTGGTGGTCAATGCCGACGAGTCCGAGCCGGGTACCTGCAAGGACATGCCCCTGCTGATGGCGAGCCCGCACACGCTGGTCGAAGGAATAGTGATCGCCGCGTACGCAATTCGCGCATCCCATGCATTCGTGTACGTCCGCGGCGAGGTAGTGCCGGTGCTACGCAGGCTGCAGGCTGCGGTCGCCGAGGCCTACGCGGCGGGCTATCTGGGAAAGGGTGTTCTCGGAACGAAATTCGACTTGGAGTTGGTGATCCACGCCGGAGCCGGCGCGTACATCTGCGGCGAGGAAACAGCCCTCCTCGACTCGTTGGAAGGTCGGCGCGGACAACCTCGGCTGCGGCCACCGTTCCCCGCAGTGGCGGGCCTCTACGCACGCCCGACTGTGGTGAACAACGTCGAATCGATCGCCAGCGTTCCAGTGATCCTGCGCAAGGGAATCGAGTGGTTCCGATCGATGGGTAGCGAGAAGTCACCCGGCTTCACGCTGTACTCCATCTCGGGCCACGTCTGCCGTCCAGGCCAGTACGAGGCACCGTTGGGGATCACGCTGCGGGAGTTGCTCGGCTACGCGGGCGGGATCAGACCGGGACACGAACTGAAGTTCTGGACGCCGGGAGGATCCTCGACGCCGATGTTCACCGGCGAGCATCTCGATGTCCCACTCGACTACGAGGGCGTCGGTGCCGCCGGATCGATGCTGGGCACCAAGGCCTTGCAAATATTCGACGAGACGACCTGCGTGGTGCGAGCGGTGCTGCGCTGGACCGAGTTCTACGCACACGAATCCTGCGGCAAATGCACACCGTGCCGGGAAGGCACGTACTGGCTGGTACAAATCCTGCGCCGCCTCGACGGTGGAACCGGCACCGAGGCCGACCTCACAACCTTGCTCGACATCGCCGACGGCATCGCCGGAAAGTCCTTCTGCGCGTTGGGGGACGGTGCCGCCAGCCCGATCGTGTCTTCGCTGAAGTACTTCCGTGACGAATACATCCGTCACGTCACCGAGCAGGGATGCCCATTCGATCCACACCGATCGACCCTGATGGCAGAGGAGCTGACGTCATGACTGCAGCAGCACATGGTCGCTCCGCAGGCTCCACTCCTGCATCCCCGGGTCGTTCCGCAGGCTCCACTCCTGCCAATCCCGATCAGTCGGTCACCCGAGTAGAGATGGTGACACTGACCATCGACGACCACGAGATCAGTGCCCCCAAGGGCACGTTGGTGATCCGCGCGGCCGAGTTGATGGGCGTACAGATTCCGCGATTCTGCGATCATCCGCTGCTCGATCCGGTGGGTGCCTGCCGCCAATGTCTGGTCGATGTCGAGGGGCAACGCAAGCCGTTGGCGTCCTGTACGACGACCGTGGCCGAGGGCATGGTGGTGCGCACTCAGGTGACGTCGGAGGTCGCGGGCAAAGCGCAACGTGGCGTCATGGAATTGCTGCTGATCAATCATCCTCTCGATTGCCCGGTGTGCGACAAGGGCGGTGAGTGTCCACTGCAGAATCAGGCGATGGCCGCGGGTCGCACCGAGTCCAGGTTCACCGAGACCAAACGTACGTATCCCAAACCGATTCCGTTGTCGGCCGAGGTTCTGCTCGATCGCGAACGCTGTGTCCTGTGCGCTCGATGTACTCGCTTCGCGGCGCAGGTTGCCGGTGATCCATCCATCGAGCTGCTCGAACGCGGTGCCGTGCAACAGGTCGGCATCTTCGGCACCGAGCCGTTCGACTCCTACTTCTCGGGAAACACCGTCCAGATCTGCCCCGTGGGTGCACTGACGAACACCGAGTATCGGTTCCGAGCGCGCCCGTACGATCTGACGTCCTCGCCGAGCGTGTGCGAACACTGCGCAGGAGGCTGTGCGCAACGCACGGATCATCGTCGTGGCAAGGTCCTCCGCCGGTTGGCTGGTGACGATCCCCAGGTCAACGAAGAGTGGAACTGCGACAAGGGCCGGTGGGCATTCAAGTACGCCAGCGAGCCGGACCGCATCGGCGCACCGATGGTCAGAGACGAATCGGGGGCTCTGGTCGAGACGTCCTGGTCGGCTGCATTGGCGGCGGCGGCAACGGGACTGGCTGCGTCGATCGGGAACGCTGCGGTACTCGTGGGCGGAAGATCGACTGTCGAAGACTCCTACGCATACGCCAAGTTCGCGCGAACAGTGCTGCACACCAACGACATCGACTTCCGCAACCGTGCTCACAGCGCCGAGGAAGCGGAGTTCCTGGCCGGTCGTATAGCGGCGACGGGGCTGGGCGTGACCTACTCGGATCTCGAAAACGCTCCTGTGGTGTTGATGGTGGGGTTCGAGCCGGAAGAAGAGTCACCGCTGATGTTCCTCAGGTTGCGCAAGGCGCGCCGGACGCGCGGCGTGGTCGTGGCGTCGATCGCACCCTGGGCCAGCCGCGGTCTGCGCAAGCTCGACGGGGTGCTCCTGCAGTCGATTCCCGGCGAGGAACCACAGTGGCTCGACGCACTGCACGTCGGTGACCGGGGTACCGAATCGATCGCCCAGCTCCTCCGGAGCCCGGGAGCGATCGTGCTCGTGGGCGAGCGGCTCGGTTCCGTTCCCGGTGCATTGTCCGCAGCGTCGAAGTTGGCCGACGACACCGGAGCGAACCTGGCATGGATTCCGCGACGGGCAGGAGAGCGCGGTGCCCTCGACGCAGGCGCGTTGCCGAACCTGCTGCCGGGCGGGCGGCCCGTCGCCGACGCCGCCGCCCGCGCCGAGGTGGCAGCCGTGTGGGGAGTGACAGAACTGCCTACGGACGCGGGCCGAGATACCGCGGCGATACTGGCGGATACCGGGCCTGACCGCGCCCTGATCACCGCAGGGATCGACCCGGACGATCTGCCCGATCCGCAGGGTGCGCTCGACGCGGTGGACCGATCGGCATTCGTGGTCAGCCTGGAACTACGCCACAGCGCCGTCACCGAGCGGGCCGACGTGGTGTTTCCGGTGGCACCGGTGGTCGACAAGCCCGGAACCTTCGTCGACTGGGAGGGCAGGCCTCGCACGTTCGACACCGCACTCGGTGCCGGCGCAGTATTACCCGACCAACGCGTTCTCGACGCCATTGCCGCGCAGATGGGAGTCGAACTGTCGCTACCCGACGCGGCGGCGGCGCGCGGCGAGTTGGCACGGCTGGGAGCCTGGAGCGAGTCACGGATTCCTGTGGCTCGAGTGGCACCACGGCGAGATACGCCGACGCTCTCCATCGGCCAGGCAATTCTGGCCACCTGGCGAATGCTCATCGATTCGGGACGGATGCAGGACGGCGAGGACAATCTCGCGCAGACCGGCAGGGCACCCGTGATCAGGCTGTCCGAGACGGCGGCGTCGAGCATCGAAGCGTCGCCCGGCGACCTGGTCAGGGTCGAGACGGGCCGGGGCTCGATCACCTTGCCACTGAAAATCACCGATCTACCCGACAACGTGGTGTGGGTACCGATGAACTCGCCCGGTTCTTCGGTGTACCGCTCACTCGGCGCGGAGTCGGGTGCGGTGGTGGGGATTTGCAGGGATCAGCCTGCGGAACGACCCGGGGGTGCAGGAGTGGAGCCTGCGGAACGACCCGGGGGTGCGGGAGTGGAGCCTGCGGAACGACCCGAGGGTGGTGCATCGTGATTGTCGCAGCGCCGACCGATCTGTCGATGTTCGGCACCGACCCGTGGTGGCTGGTGGTCGGCAAGGCCCTGGCGGTCTTCGTTTTTCTTGTGCTCACACCGCTCGTGGCCATCTATGCCGAGCGCAAGATCATGGCGTGGATGCAGATGCGCGTCGGGCCCAATCGGGTGGGTCCGTGGGGACTGTTGCAGTCTCTGATGGACGGGATCAAGCTCGCTCTGAAAGAGGGCATCACTCCGACCGGCGTCGACAAGCCGATTTACATTCTGGCTCCGATCATTTCGGTGGTCCCTGCCTTCATGGCCTTCGCGGTGATTCCGTTCGGTCCCGAGGTGTCGGTGTTCGGCACTACGACTCCGCTGCAGATGACCGACCTGCCGGTGGGGGTTCTGTACATCCTTGCGGTCACCTCGGTGGGTGTGTACGGGATCGTCCTGGCCGGTTGGGCGTCGAGTTCGACGTATCCGTTGCTGGGTGCACTACGTTCGACGGCTCAGGTCATTTCCTACGAGGTTGCGATGGGGCTTTCGTTCGCTGCGGTGTTCCTGTACGCGGGCACCATGTCGACGTCCGGAATCGTTGGTGCGCAACAGAACACCTGGTACGTGTTCCTGTTGTTGCCGTCGTTTCTGGTGTACGTGACGGCGATGGTGGGTGAAACCAACCGCGCGCCGTTCGACTTGCCCGAGGCCGAGGGGGAGTTGGTGGGCGGGTTCCACACCGAATATTCCTCCTTGCGTTTCGCGATGTTCATGCTTGCCGAGTACATCAACATGGTCACGGTGTCGGCGCTCGCGACCACGTTGTTCCTGGGTGGCTGGCGGGCTCCGATTCCGTTGAGTCTGTGGAGCGGTGCCAATTCCGGGTGGTGGCCGGTGCTGTGGTTCGTCGCCAAGGTGTGGGTGTTCCTGTTCGTCTTCATCTGGTTGCGGTCGACGTTGCCGCGATTGCGTTACGACCAGTTCATGAACTTCGGCTGGAAGATCCTCATTCCCGTCGCTCTGATCTGGGTGATGGTGATCGCGACGGTGCGGGTACTGGGGGCCGGGCGATACGACGTACCTCTGGTCACGTTCGTGGTGTCGACGATCTTTGCAGTCGCCGTCCTGGGTTCGCTGCTGCTCTTACTGCGCCGCCGCGCGCGCACACGAAACCTGCCGCCTGCTGCACCCGTCGCACCGTTCGACGCTGCGGCGGGCGGGTTTCCCGTACCTCCCATTCCGAAGCAGGGCACGAACATCGCGAGCCGGCACGCCGGCGCACGGTCCACCGTGGCCGCGTCCCAGAAGGAGAACGCCGATGCCTGAATTCCTCGGTCCCATAGCAGGTTTCGGTGTCACCTTCGCCACCATGTTCAAAAAGCCCGAAACCGAGCTGTATCCGGAGGAGAAGAAGCCGACCGAGGAGCGCTATCACGGCCGCCATCAGCTCAACAGGTACGCCGACGGGCTCGAGAAGTGCATCGGTTGCGAACTCTGTGCGTGGGCCTGCCCGGCCGACGCGATCTATGTCGAAGGTGCCGACAACACCGAGACCGAACGGTTTTCGCCGGGCGAGCGATACGGCGGGGTCTACCAGATCAACTATCTCCGGTGCATCGGCTGCGGACTGTGTGTGGAGGCCTGTCCCACACGGGCTCTGACGATGACCAACGAATACGAACTGGCCGGTGACAACAGAGCCGACCTGATCTACGAGAAGGATTTGCTGCTGGCACCGCTGGAGCCGGACATGGTGCCGCCGCCGCACGCGATGGCACCGGGGTGTTCGGCAGAGGACTACTACCGCGGTGCCGTCACCGGTGCCGAGAGCGAGGCCGACACCGATCGAGGGCCGGTTCGATGACTGCCACCGTTCAGCTCGCGCTCGAGGCAACCTCCACCGGCGAGGCCGTGCAGTTCTGGACCCTCGGTGTCGTTGCGGTCATCGGTGCATTGGGTGTGGTGATGAGCACGAAGGCCGTCTACTCGGCACTGTTCCTCGCGGCCACCATGGTGGTTCTCGCTACCTTCTACATGGCCCAAGGGGCCCTGTTTCTCGGTGTCGTGCAGATCGTCGTCTACACCGGCGCGGTCATGATGCTGTTTCTGTTCGTCCTGATGCTCGTCGGGGTCGACACCTCGGAGTCGTTGACCGAGACACTGCGCGGGCACCGTATCGCGGCTGTCGTCATCGGAATCGGCTTCGGGCTGTTGATCATCGGGGTGCTGCTGCGCGACTCGGCCCGCGCCGGGCGACTCGATTTCGCCGGACTCGACGCGGCCAACTCCACCGGAAACGTAGAAGGCCTGGCCGAACTGATCTTCGTCGAGTACGTCTGGGCGTTCGAGCTGACCGGCGCGCTGTTGATCACGGCCACCATCGGGGCGATGATTCTGGCGCACCGGGAGGCTCTGGGACCGGTGAAGGGTCAGCGGGAGATGTCGCAGGACCGGTTCCGTGACGGCTCCAGGGTGACGCCGCTGCCGAGCCCCGGTGTGTTCGCTCGTCACAACGGCGTCGATCGACGGGCTCTGCTCCCGGACGGAAGCGAGTCGGACTCGTCCGTCAACGCACTGTTCGCCGATCGAGGCATCGAGTACAAGGTGGACGGGGGTGACGCGCGATGAATCCAGAGAATTACCTCTACCTGTCGGTTCTGCTGTTCACGATCGGCGCGGCGGGAGTCATCGTCAGGCGCAACGCCATCATCGTGTTCATGTGCATCGAATTGATGCTCAACGCAGTCAATCTCGCGTTCGTCACGTTCTCTCGCATGCACGGCAATCTCGACGGCCAATTGTTCGCGTTCTTCACCATGGTGGTCGCTGCAGCCGAGGTGGTGGTGGGCCTGGCGATCATCATGGCCATCTTCCGTTCTCGTCGCTCGATCTCGATGGACGAGAACAATCTGATGAAGAACTGAAGGGGGAGCAGAAACGATGTCGATCCTGTGGCTTCTCCCGGCTCTGCCGGCGTTCGGTGCGGCCGTCCTTCTGCTCGGTGGCCGGCGCTGCAACTCGTGGGGCCACCTTCTCGCGACGGCCGCCGCGGTGTCGTCGTTCGTCGTTGCGGCGCTGGTGTTCTCGTCGATGCTCGGACGGGACGAGTCGGACAGAACACTGACTCACACGCTGTTCCGCTGGGTGCCCGTCGACGAATTGCAGGTCGACTTCGGCATGCGTGCCGATCAACTCTCGATCTGTTTCGTCCTGTTGATCACCGGGGTCGGATCACTCATTCACGTGTACTCGATCGGGTACATGAGCCATGACCCGGAGCGGCGACGCTTCTTCGCGTACCTCAATCTGTTTCTCGCAGCCATGCTGCTGCTGGTGCTGGCAGACAATTTCCTCGGCCTCTATCTGGGGTGGGAGGGTGTCGGTCTGGCGTCGTACCTGCTCATCGGATTCTGGCAACACAAGCCATCGGCAGCGACGGCTGCTCGAAAAGCGTTCGTGGTCAACCGCGTCGGCGATATCGGCTTGGCCATCGCCCTGATGATCATGTTCGTGAACTTCGGGTCTGTGCAGTACGACGTGGTGTTCGCGGGAATCGGGAACGCGGGTGAATCGGTGGCGACCGCCATGGCACTGATGTTGCTGCTGGCGGCCTGCGGAAAATCGGCCCAGGTGCCGCTGCAGTCGTGGCTCGGCGACGCGATGGAGGGCCCGACGCCGGTCTCCGCACTCATCCACGCGGCGACGATGGTCACCGCCGGGGTGTATCTCATCGTCCGATCCGGACCGGTGTTCGAGGCCTCGCCGGTGGCGCGGGCGGCGACCGTCACGGTCGGCGCGGTGACGTTGCTGTTCGGTGCCGTCATCGGTTGTGCGAAAGACGACATCAAGAAGGCGCTCGCCGCCTCGACGATGAGTCAGATCGGGTACATGGTGCTCGCGGCCGGACTCGGCCCGTCCGGTTATGCCTTCGCCATCGTGCTGCTGCTGTCGCACGGATTCTTCAAGGCAGGCCTGTTCCTGGGGGCCGGCTCGGTGATGCACGCGATGAACGACGAGACCGACATGCGACGGTTCGGCGGGCTCCGTGCCGCGATGCCGATCACGTTCGTCACGTTCGGTCTCGGCTACCTCGCCATCATCGGAGTTCCGCCGTTCTCCGGTTTCTTCGCCAAGGATCCGATCATCGAGATCGCGTTCGCGGCCGGGGGAGCGGCAGGTGTGGTGCTGGGCTGCGTCACGTTGCTCGGTGCGGGCTTGACGGCCTTCTACATGACTCGGGTGATGCTGATGACGTTCTTCGGCCCGAAACGCTGGGCGGCGCAGGCACATCCGCACGAAGCGTCGGCGACGATGACAGCCCCCATGATTCTGTTGGCCGTCGGCTCGGTGGCATCGGGTGCCTTCCTTGCGGTGGGTGGACGCCTCGAGACGTGGCTGGAACCGGTGGTGGGATCGGCGCACGAAGAACACGCGATACCTGCCTGGGTCGTGACGGTCGCAGTTTTGGCGGTGGTACTCGTGGGTGCCGGCGTCGCGTACCGGAAGTACATCGCTCGTGACGTTCCCCCGACTCCACCCGAGGACGTATCGGTGCTGACCAGAGCCGCACGCGCTGACCTGTACGGCGACGCCTTCAACGAGGCAGCATTCATGCGGCCCGGTCAAAAGCTCACGAACACAATGGTATTCGCCGACAAGGCGGGTATCGACGCGGTTGTGGACGGGGTGGGGAGATCGATCGGCGGAGTATCGACTCGATCGAGGCGGCTGCAGACCGGATTCGTACGGTCCTATGCGTTGGCGATGTTCGCGGGGGCAGTTCTCGTCGTGCTGATGGTGGTGGTCCTGTGACGTTCCCCTGGCTGACCGTCCTGTGGGTTCTGCCGATTCTCGGCGCGATTGTCGTCGCCCTGGTGCCGGCCGATCGTCCGACAATCGCGCGTGGTGTCGCCGTGGGGTTCGCTACCGGCACACTCGTGGTGTCGGTGGTACTCGCCGTGGCATTCGACTCCGGTGGCGATCGCTACCAGTTCCTCGAAGATCATTCCTGGATAGCGGCATTCGGTGCGCGCTACACGCTCGGCCTCGACGGAATAGGCCTCGTGCTGGTGTTGCTCACCACCGTTCTGACCCCACTGCTGCTCGTCGCGGGCTGGCACGACGGCAGCCGTGTGGCGAACTACGGATCGCGCCGGGTCTCGCACACCTACATGGCGTTGATCCTGGTGGTCGAGTCCATGGTGATCGTCTCGTTCCTCGCCTTGGACGTATTGCTGTTCTACATCTTCTTCGAGGCGATGTTGATTCCGATGTACTTCCTCATCGGTGGGTTCGGCGGTGTTCAGCGAACGCGCGCCGCGGTGAAATTCCTGCTCTACAACCTGTTCGGTGGACTGGTGATGCTGGCTGCCGTCATCGGGTTGTACGTCGTCACGGCCAGGCCCGACGGCCCGTTCGACGGCGGCACGTTCGATCTGCGCGCGATCGCGGATGCGGCGTCATCGGGGGGACTCGGTGTGGATCCGATGGTTCTGAACGCGCTGTTCCTCGGCTTCATGTTCGCGTTCGCGATCAAGGCACCGCTGTGGCCGTTCCACACGTGGCTACCCGACGCTGCAGTGCAGTCGACCCCGGCGACTGCAGTGCTGATGATGTCGGTGGTGGACAAGGTCGGCACCTTCGCCATGCTGCGCTTCTGCCTCGAGCTCTTTCCCGGTTCGTCGCAGACGTTCGCCCCGTGGATCATCACGCTCGCGGTGATCGGAATCGTGTACGGCGCGATACTGGCGATCGGTCAGACCGACATGATGAGACTCATTGCCTACACTTCGATTTCGCACTTCGGGTTCATCATCCTCGGCATCTTCGCGATGACCGGTCAGAGTCAGGCCGGTGCCACGCTGTACATGGTCAACCATGGAATCTCCACCGCCGCATTGTTCTTGATCGCAGGCTTTCTCGTGTCCCGTCGTGGTTCACGCGCGATCGCCGACTACGGCGGCGTCCAGAAGGTCGCGCCGGTGCTCGCCGGAACGTTTCTGATCTCTGGTCTGGCCACGCTCTCGCTACCCGGTCTTGCCCCGTTCATCAGCGAATTCTTGGTGCTGATCGGCACATTCGGTCGCTACGGCGTCGCCGCAATCGTGGCCACCGGTGCGCTCGTGCTGTCGGCGATCTACATTCTCTGGCTTTATCAGCGGGTGATGACGGGGCCGGTCCGTGAGGGCAACGAGAAGATCTCCGATCTCGTTCCCCGTGAGGCGTTGGTGGTGATCCCGTTGCTCGCGCTGCTAGTCGTGTTCGGGGTGTACCCGAAACCGGCACTCGACATCATCACTCCGGCAGTGCAATCCACGATCGTCGATAGTGCAGGAGGTCAACGATGACCACTCCCGAAGTGCAGTACGGTCTGCTGTCGCCCATGCTGGTCGTCTTCGGTGTCGCGGTTCTCGGGGTTCTCGTCGAGGCGTTCGTACCGCTACGTGCTCGTCGCGCAACCCACGTGGGTCTCGCTCTGGCAGGGCTGGTCGGCGCCCTCGCGGCAGTGCTCGGCCTGGCCGGCACCGAGGCAGCCGCGATGAACGGGGCCGTCGCGATCGACGGACCGACTCTGTTCCTGCAGGGAACCATTGTGCTCGTGGCAATTCCGGCCATCGCACTGTTGGCGGAGCGCACCGTCGCCGTCACCGGGGCCGGGGCCGAGCGCCGCATCGACTCGTTCACTCCGCAGGCCTCGACCACGCCGGGCAGCGTGGCAGAGAAGCAGGCCATCGATGCAGGCGTCGCCCAGACCGAGGTCTTTCCACTGGCGATGTTCGCGATCGGCGGCATGCTGCTGTTTCCGGCGTCCACGGATCTGCTGACGATGTTCGTGGCGCTGGAGGTGCTGTCGTTGCCGCTGTATCTGCTGTGCGGACTGGCGAGACGACGACGACTGCTCTCTCAGGAAGCAGCCCTCAAATACTTTCTGCTGGGCGCGTTCTCGTCTGCGTTCTTCCTGTTCGGAGTCGCGTTTCTCTACGGCTACGCGGGGACGGTCCGATTGGACGGAATCGCCGACGCCATCACGGCAGACGGTCAGGGCAGATCACTCGCACTGATCGGAACCGCCTTGCTTGCGGTGGGTCTGCTGTTCAAAGTCGGTGCCGTGCCTTTCCATTCGTGGATTCCCGACGTCTACCAGGGTGCCCCCACTCCGGTGACGGCGCTGATGGCCACCGTGACCAAGGTGGCGGCCTTCGGTGCGATTCTGCGAATCTTCGGAATGGCGCTGCCCGGTCTCGAGTCGAGTTGGCGTCCGATGTTGTGGGTGATCGCCATCGCCACGATGGTGCTCGGTTCGGTTGTCGCGGTGACGCAGACCGACGTCAAACGGATGCTGGCCTACTCGTCCGTGGCGCACACCGGGTTCATCCTCACCGGAGTGACTGCGCTGGGTAGTTCGGGTGATGTACGTGATTCGGGGGTGTCGGCCACGATGTTCTACCTGCTTGCCTATGCCTTCAGCACGCTGGGTGGATTCGCGGTCATCGGTCTGGCCCGAGACGAACGCGGTGAGGTGAGCGACCTGGAGCGATGGGCGGGTATCGGTCGCCGCTCGCCGCTCGTCGCCGCTGTGTTCGGTTTGTTTCTGCTCTCGTTCGCCGGGATCCCGCTCACCAGTGGGTTCATCGGTAAGTTCGCGGTGTTCAGCGCAGCCTCGGGTGCGGGGGGAGCCGCACTGGTCGTGGTCGGAGTGGTGTGCAGTGCGATTGCAGCGTTCTTCTACGTGCGCGTGATCGTGCTGATGTTCTTCACCGAACCCAGCGAACGGACCGCCACGGTGGTGCGTCCTACCGCGCCGGTGGCCTGTGCGATCTGGGTGTCGGTGGTCGTCACCGTGGCACTGGGAGTCTTTCCTCAGCCCGTTCTCGATATCGCCGCGCGGGCCGGGATCTTCCTCTAGCACGTACGGGCCTACTTCGCGGACTTCATTCGCTGCTTCCACGTGTGCGAGCCGGTGCCGACGGGGATCCCACCGATGGCTCCCGCGAGGCCGAATGTCGGCATGTTGACGTAGATCGCTTCACTGTCCTGGGCTGTCGCGGTATAGGTTTCGTGCCATACGCCGACATGGCCGGTCGCAGCGACCGATCGGTTGAAGGCACGCCAGGCGGGGGCATGTGGTGCGTCAGGATCGGAGGCGAATCGCGTCAGGTCTTCCGCGTTGCGCCAGTAACTGACGAGCATGGTGGTGCGGCCCAACCACGAGTGGTAGCCGAGCAGTCCGGAGGTGGGATCCTGCTCGAGGTGGCTGAGCATCCGCGGCATCGCGCGCGCGGCGGGAAGCCAGGAGCGAACGGCAAGGGGATTGTTGATGCGCATTCCGATGAGGAAGACCGTGACGGTGTCGCGGTCGGATTCGACCGTGATGCGGCCGTCGATGATGGATTGCATGTCGTGTTCCCGTCTGTTCGGTTCGGGGCCGAGCACATGGCGTGACACTGTTATAAAACACTGTTGTGATAGATTTCGCAAGTGGCGAGACCCAGAATTCACGATGCCGAACTGCGCACCCGGCTACTCGAAGCCGCAGCGGAAACCGTTGCGCGCCATGGCGTCGACTCGTTGTCGTTGCGTAAACTCGCGGCCGCGCAGGGCACCTCGACCACGGCCATCTACTCGCTGTTCGGCGGTCGAGCGGAGCTGCTGGTGGCTCTGTTCGGCGCGTCGTTCTCGAGTTTCGGTGACGCGCAACGCAGCGTTCCTGTCACCGGGGAATCCGAGGTCGACCTGCGCGAACTGGCATTTGCGTACCGCCGCTGGGCCATGGCCAACCCACACCTCTACGCAGTGATGTTCGGCGGAGTGCTCGGTTCGGTCGACGTATCCGATCAGGCACATCTCGCGGCCGCCGCGATGGATCCGCTTCGGGCGGCGGTGGCGAGCGCCGTCGAGGCAGGCACGATGAGCGGCGCGTCGGTGGACGTGATCAGCCACTCGTTCTGGGCGATCGTGCACGGTCTGGTGTCGCTCGAGTTGTCGATACCCGGGATGGCCGACGACGAGGATCGTCGGGTGATGTTCGACGCCGGGGCGGCGTCTGTGCTGCGCGGGTGGATGCGTCAGTAGGTGCGCGGTATCCCGATGATCTTGGTGGCGTCGACGGTCATGCCCAACCGTGCTGTCGGAGCGAGCGCGGGCAGGGCCGGAAGATCGTCGGGGGTGGATGTGGCGGCACCGATCACGTCGGCACCGGCGATCTCGAAGTCGGAGATCGCTCGCCGAAGATGGCTGGGAGTTGTTGCGAGCACCAGATTCACAGCACCGATCTCAGTAGCCAGTGGGGTGGCGCGCTGCGCATTCTGCACCGTCGAATTCGCAGTGGACTCGGCGTGAATGCGGTCGGCCGCAATCTCGTTGTCGATCAGCCACTTCTTCATCGCTTCGGCTTCGGTGACGCCGCGCTGCGGATTTCCACCGGTGACGATGATGGGTGATTCGGGGGAACGCTCGGCGACCGCGGCAGCGGATTTCAGTCGCTGCACCAGTTCCGGTGCCATACTGCCGTCGTCGTTCAGGCCCAGGCCGAGCACCACGATTGCCGTCCTCACGCCATCGGTCGCAGGCGCGAAGTCGATCGCCTCCGTCGCCGCCTCGTCGATGACTTCGATAGCCCGATCCACCGCATCGGCAAGCGGGGGAGACAGGGCGCGCAGGCGGGCCGAGTGCAGCGCTCGCGCGTCGGCATCATCGGTTGCGTTGGCGTAGAACGTCTGCAGGGCTGCGACATTGGCATCGTTCGGTGCGGCGGTGGCAACCGCGTCCAGTGCGGCGAAACCGGCCTCGTAGCGACCCTTGACCAGAGCATTCTGCGCATCGTTGTAATGCTGCGCGTCGGCCGAACGTACTGCGTCGGCAGTCGTTGGGGTCGAGATCGGCGCAGCGGGCTCGGCCGTCGCCGAACTGGATCCCATGGCGAGCCCGAACACGGCGACACAAGAGACCACGGCAACGCGAATCGACGGTTGTTGTCGGCCGGATCGCATTGTCGGCTGCCCTCCTGAACGATGACGGGTTTTCGTCACCCTAGCTCAGTTCGGTGCCAGTGTGGCTGGTGTGATCCGAGCTGCTCGAGTTACAGGAATGTACTTCGGTGTCGGCTGAACTCGATCGTCACATCGTGACCGGAGCGCGTCCGCGGTCGGCTGGTTCGATGGTCACCTCGGCGTCGGGAAGGAAAACTCGCTCGGTCGTGGTGGTTCCGTCGACGCCATCGGTGACCGTCACCGCCACGTTCTCGGCAACCTGCCCAGCGCTTTCGATGAACCCGGTCACGACACCCTCCTCGATGAGGAGATGATCACCCACCAACAGAAGAAGCTCATCCGCCGTCACCGTTCGCCTGCCGCCCACATCTTCGATTGTCATGAATCCCACCGTAGTGTGAATTGTCCGAATGGGTTGTTGCTGGGGCTTCGCGCTCTGTTTCGGGCGGGTCGTTCGGCAGGAGCCACTTCGTGCTCGACAATCGCAGTATGAGCTTCACCGCGCCCACGCCCGATCCCGTCGACGGTCCGCTCGTCGGTGACGACAGACCCATTCTCGAAGGAATGCTGCGTTGGCATAGAGCCACGTTGTCGAACATCTGTGCCGGTGCCGATGCCGAACAGCTTGCGCAACGCCCCTTCTCGCACTCGACGCTCTCCCTCCTCGGACTCGTCCGGCACCTCGCGAAGGTCGAACGCATCTGGTTTCGAGAGCGACTGGCGTCGATGTCGTTCGACCCGATGTACGACGCTGCGTTGGGTAAGGATTCCGACTTCCTGGGCGCGACGGCATCGAGTGCAGAGTCGGACTTCGCGCGATTCGCTGCCGAGTGCGAGGCCTCGGACGTGGTCGCTGCCCAATACTCGTTCGAGGATCCGGTCGACTGTCGCGGCGGGCCGATGTCATTGAGGATGGTCTACGTGCACATGATCAGTGAATATGCGCGGCACAACGGGCACGCGGACATCATCCGCGAACAGATCGATGGAGTCACCGGCCGCTGAGGCATACCGTAGACACACCAACAGGCCCCCACACGGAAGAAGGTGTCGAGTGACCGACTCCGATGCAGGATTCGACCCGAGCTCACTGCGGCCGTCGTTGTTCATCGACGGGCAATGGCAGGGAGCCGGTGACGGCGGGACCCGCGACATCGTCGATCCGTCCAACGGCAGCGTGGTGGCCGTCGTCGACGAGGCGACACCCGACGATGCCCTGGCTGCGGTTGCCGCGGCGCGGGCAGCGTTCGACGACGGCCCCTGGCGCTCGGTGACGGTGGGTGAGCGCAGTGATCTGCTCAATCGCATCGCGGACTTGCTCCAACGGGACAAGGCGAAGTTGGCGCATATCGAGACCCTCGATACCGGAAAGACGTTCGGCGAGAGTGAGATCGATATCGACGACGTCACCTCGGTGTTCCGCTTCTATGCCGATCTCGCTGTGGTGCAGGCAGATCGACTGATCGACGTCGACCGTCCGGAAATTCTGAGCCGAGTGGTGCACGAGCCCATCGGTGTCTGCGTGATGATCGCACCCTGGAACTACCCGCTGTTGCAGATCTCGTGGAAAATCGCCCCCGCCTTGGCTGCTGGGTGCACCATGGTGCTCAAACCCAGCGAGGTGACGCCACTGAGCACCATCGCGTTCACCAAGCTCGTGGAAGAAGCAGGAGTGCCTGCTGGTGTGGTCAACCTGCTGCAGGGCAGCGGCGCGACGCTCGGAGATGCGCTCACCAGGAACCGCGACGTCGACTTCATCTCCTTCACCGGCGGACTCGCCACTGGCAGGCACATTCTTGCCGCGGCCGCGGAGAACGTCACGAAGGTGGCGGTGGAACTCGGGGGCAAGAATCCACACATCGTCTTCGCCGACGCGGTGGCCGACGAGCAGTCGTTCGCCGATTCGGTCGACAACGTACTGACCGGAGTGTTTCTGCATTCTGGTCAGGTGTGTTCGGCCGGTACCCGACTGATCATCGAGGAATCAGTGGCCGACCGGTTCGTGTCCGCCGTGGCAGAGCGCGCGAAGACCATCGTGATGGGGCCGGGTATGGACCCGGCCAGTGAGACCGGACCGCTGGTGTCGCAGGCGCAGCGCGAGAAGATCGAAGGCTTCGTGGCGACGGGTATCGAGGAGGGGGCCACCTTGGTCATAGGAGGTACCAAGCCGGACGATCCGTCCTTGAGCAAAGGTAGCTATTTCCTGCCCACCATCTTCGATCACTGCGATCGGTCCATGAATATCGTGCAAGACGAGACGTTCGGGCCCATACTCACTGTGGAGCGATTCGACACCGAGGCCGAGGCGCTTCTGCTGGGTAACGATACGAATTACGGTCTCGCCGCGGGTGTTCGGACGTCCGACGCCGCGCGAGGCGAAAGGATGGTGCGTGGGCTTCGTCATGGAACGGTGTGGCTCAACGACTTCGGTGTCTACACGGCGGCCGCGGAATGGGGCGGCTTCAAGCAGTCCGGGAACGGCCGCGAACTCGGACCGTCCGGTATGTCCGAATATCAAGAAGCGAAGCATATTTGGCACAACACCTCACCTACAGCGGCGGGGTGGTTCGGTACCCGATAGAGCACGATGGGAAAGGCCACAGGCATGGCAATACTGAACGACAATTCGAGCGGAATGGACGATTTCGGCTACAAGGAATCGCTCGACCGCAGTCTCGGAAAATTTGCAAGCTTCGCCGCAGGCGTCAGCTACATCTCGATCCTCACCGGCACCTTTCAGCTGTTCTACTTCGGCTTCGGCACCGCCGGGCCGGCGTATCTGTGGTCGTGGCCTGCGGTCTTCGTCGGTCAGCTCTGCGTGGCACTGTGCTTCATGGAGTTGGCCGCGAAGTATCCGGTGGCGGGATCGGTGTACAACTGGGCGAAGCTGTTGGGCCGCAGGATCGTCGGTTGGTCGGCGGGCTGGTTGATGCTCACGGCATCGATCGTGACACTGGCCGCCGTTGCCCTCGCTCTGCAGCTGAATCTGCCACGTATCTGGAGCGGATTTCAGATCATCGGCGACGGCTCGGGTGCCACCGACTTCGCGGCCAATGCAGTGCTGCTCGGTGCGATTCTGATCGCCATCACCACCACGATCAACGCGCTGGGCGTTCGACTGATGGCGATGATCAACAGTGCGGGTGTGTTCATCGAACTCATCGCGGCCGTGCTCATCGCGATCTTGCTCGCGGCCAACATCACTCGTGGACCCGAGGTGTTCTTCTCCACCAACGGCTACGGTGCCGGTGAGAGCGGCGGCTACCTCGGTGCCTTCCTGGTCGCGTCGCTGGCGTCGGGATACGTCATGTACGGATTCGACACCGCGAGCTCGCTCGGGGAGGAAACCGTCGAACCTCGGCGTACCGCTCCCAAAGCGATCTTTCGCGCCATCCTCGCGTCGTTCGTCATCGGTGGAGCCATCCTGGTGTTCGCCGTCATGGCCGCGCCGGACCTGAACGATCCTTCCCTCGGTAGCCCCGACGGCAGCCTGCAATCCATCGTCGAATCGGTGATGTGGGGCCCGCTCGGCACCGTCTTCCTCATCTGCATCGTCATTGCGGTGTTCGTCTGCTCACTGGCAGTACACACCGCGGCTATCCGGCTCACGTTCGCCATGGCGCGAGACAACGCGTTGCCCTTCGGTGAGAGTCTGGCCAAGGTGAATCCGAAGACCCAGACCCCGGTGGTGCCCGCGGTGACCATCGGCGTGCTGGCCATCGTGATCCTCGTCGTCAACATCGGTCAGCCGCAGATCTTCACGGTCCTCACCTCGATCGCGATCATCATGATCTATCTCGCGTATCTGATGGTCACCGGACCACTGTTGGTCAAGCGCATCAAAGGCGAGTGGCCGCCGGAGGATCTCAAACCCGGTGGATACTTCACGATGGGTAAGTTCGGCCTGCCGGTCAACATCGCTGCGGTGGTGTGGGGTGCCGGGATGGCGCTCAACCTCGCCTGGCCGCGCGAGGCCGTGTACGGAACCCCCTGGTACAACACGTTCGGTGCGTTCGTCTACATCGGCGGCATCCTGGGCGTAGGCCTGCTGTGGTACGCACTCAAGGGGCGCAAGCACATCGGCACTCTGAAATCACATGCCTCCACAGGCAATTAGAAGGAGCGTGCAGTGACAGACACCCAGTTCGATTACGTCGTCGCAGGAGGTGGCACGGCGGGATGTGTGCTCGCCGCGCGACTGAGCGAGGATCCCTCCGTCAGCGTCTGCCTTGTCGAAGCAGGGCCGACCGATGTCGGTGACAAGGCAATTCTCGAACTCGTCGAGTGGATGCATCTGCTCGACTCCGGCTACGACTGGGACTACCCCGTCGAACCGCAGGAACGTGGCAACAGCTTCATGCGGCATGCGCGTGCGAAAGTGCTCGGCGGTTGCTCGTCGCACAACTCCTGCATCGCTTTTCATCCGCCGGCGGAAACTCTCGACGATTGGGCCGCGGCCGGTGCGACGGGCTGGGGCGCGTCGGACATCCTGCCGTTCGTTGCGCGCGTGGAGAACAACGACACCGGCCGTGGACATGACGGCCCCGTTCGAATCCGCGACGTGCCGCCGAACGATCCATGCGGTGCAGCAGTGCTCGAATCGGCAGCCGGAGTCGGGCTTCCCACCGTTGCATTCAACCGCGGGACGCCGGTACTCAACGGTGCGGGCTGGTTTCAGATCAACGCGGGAGAAGACGGCTCGCGGATGTCGACCTCGCATGCGTATCTGCATCCGATCATCGGCTCGCGGCCGAACCTGGAGGTGCGCACCGACTGCTGGATCAGCGAGATTCTGGTCGACGAGTCGCTGACCGCGACGGGTGTGCGGTACCAACGCCCCGACCTGACCGGTTACGACACCGTGTCCGCGCGACGCGAAGTGATCGTCACCGCCGGTGCCATCGACACTCCGAAGTTGTTGATGCTCTCCGGAATCGGACCGGCGGCACAGCTGCAGGAGATGGGAATCACCGTTCGGGTCGATTCACCGGGAGTGGGAGAGAACCTCGACGACCACGTCGAGGGGCTGGTGTTCTGGGAGGCGAGCAAGCCCATGGTCACCACGTCCTCGCAGTGGTGGGAGATCGGCGTGTTCGCGCAGACCGACTCGTCGCTGAACTACCCGGACATCATGATGCATTACGGCAGCGTGCCGTTCGACATGAACACTCTCCGGTGGGGTTATCCGACCACCGACAACGGGTTCTGTTTGACGCCCAACGTCACCCAGGGTCGTTCTAGGGGAACTGTTCGGTTGCGCAGCAGAGACTTTCGCGATCGCGCAAAGGTGGATCCGCGCTATTTCACCGACCCCGACGGCCACGACGACGCGGTGATGCTCGCCGGTCTGAAGCTGGCGCGCGCTATCGCCGCAGACGGTCCACTCGCGGGTTGGATCGAACGCGAACTCGCACCCGGGCCCGATGCCGTCACCGACGATGATCTGCTCGACTACGTGCACAAGACCCACAACACGGTCTATCACCCGGCAGGCACGGCACGGATGGGATCGGTGGACGACACCATGGCCGTGCTCGATCCCGAGTTGCGCGTCAAGGGCATCTCGAACCTACGCGTGGTCGACGCGTCGGCGATGCCGAAGCTGCCGTATGTCAATCCCAACATCACGGTCATGACCATGGCGGAAAAGTGCGCCGACCTGATCCGTGGCGGATAGATCGGAGCTTGCCGACTTCCTCGGCGCGCACCCACCGTTCCAAGGCGCGTCACCTGCGGTACTGACCGACATCGCCGGAGCAGCCGTCGAACTCGACTATGCCAGTGGCGCATGGGTTGTGGGCCCGACGTCGAAGCTCGATGTGGCCGACACCGTGTGGGTGGTGCGTACCGGTCGAGTGGTGATCGTGCACTCCGACGACACCTCGCCCGCCGCCGTACCGATCGACACCATCGGTCCGGGCGGGGTCTTCGGTTTCTCGGCGTTGCTTGTCGGCGGGACGGTCGAATTCTGTGCGCGCGCAACCGAGCCGAGCACCGTTCTTCGGTTGCCCGGGGAGCTGATTCGACCGCTGTTCGCAACGCCGACCGGGCTGGCGTTTCTGGCCGACGCCGTCACCTCGGCCAGCACGCATCGCGGTGGGGCGGCCGAGGGTAGTGCCGGCCGCGCCGTCGGCGAACTGCTCTCGGCCCCACCGGTGTTCGTCTCTGTCGGAACCTCCGTCCGAGACGCAGTTCGGCACATGACCGAACAGGGCAGCTCGTACGTCCTGGTTCCGCTGCGAGGTTCGCGCTACGGAATATTCACCGACCGTGACCTCAGGGTGCGGGTGGTCGCCGCGGGAATCGGCGTCGACACCCCGGTCGAGCACGTCATGACGTCGCCCACAGAGACGGTCACCGCGGACCGGTTGGCCGGCACCGTCCTGATGGACATGCTCGAGCTGGGACTGCGGCACATGCCCGTCGTGTCCAGCCGAGGCGAGGTTCTCGGCGTCGTCGAGGACTCCGATCTGCATGCCGCGTCCACGCGTCGCAGCTTCGTGGTTCGTCGCGCGGTGACCTCGGCAACGACATCGGCCGAACTCGCCGACGCAGGAAGGCTCGTTCCGGGATTGGTGGCGGACCTGTTCCGGGGTGGGACCGACGCCCTGGCCGTCAGCGCGATTCTGTCCGTCGTGGTCGACAGCCTCGTTCGCCGAGCCGTGGAGATCGAATGGGCGGCGCGGCCCGAAGTACCGCGACACAACTTCGCCTGGATCACCCTGGGCAGCGTCGCCCGACGGGAGGCGATGCCCTCCTCGGACGTCGACAGCGCTCTGACTTGGTCGGATACCACCGCCGACCCCTACGTGCGTGGACGATCGAACTCGGTGCCGAGAACTCGCGACGAAGTGCTGATGGGCCTGGCCGCGCGGGTACACGCGAGCCTCGACGGTGCCGGGTTGCCGTCCGACACCAACGGTGCGGTTGCGAGCTCGCCGAGATTCGCACGCTCGGCCGGGCAATGGGAAAGTGCCGCGGCCCACTGGCTCAGCAACCCCTTCGGCGATCGTGGCAAAGCAGGAACCTCTGGTCGTTCCGCAGGCTCCACTCCGGCTGGGGACTCCGGCCTCATCATGTCGTCGCTGATGATCGACGGCAGGGTGGTGTGGGGCCCGCGGGAGTTGAACACCGTTCCCGAGGCCTATCGCCGACTGCTGGTCGACAACCCCGATGCACTGCGGCTGCAACTTCGCGACGCCCTTGCCGGACGGGCCAGGCTGCGTTCGCTGCGCGACGTGCTGGCGCGGCGCGGCGGCACGTTCGACCTCAAGGCCCATGCACTGACTCCCATCGTCAATCTCGCTCGGTGGGGTGGACTGTCGGTGGGAATGGCCTCGGCCTCGACACCGGCGCGTCTGGCGGCCGCGTCGGGCAACGGGATGCTCTCCGAACGGGACGTCACCACGTTGACCGAGGTGTTCGCGCTGCTTCAACGGCTGCGGCTGTCACACCAGATCGATCAGATGACGGCAGGCCATCGGCCCGGCGATGTGCTGATCATGGCCGATCTCTCACCGCTCGAGCGCAGTCTGCTCACCGACGGCATCCGAGAGATCGCCGCGGTACAACGCCGAGTCGGGTACCTCGCCGCCAATGTCGGCGTGCATCGCTGACCGGGAAGCACCAGACTGTGTGCCGTGACCACCAATCCCGTGAGCGTTCCCACCCCGTCCACCGTCGAACACAACCGTTTGGCGGAGTCACCAGGGGTCAGCGGGCCATGGCGTCAGTGGGGCCCGTATCTGGCGGGACGGCAGTGGGGCACGGTGCGCGAAGACTACTCCGAGGACGGAAACGCGTGGGCGTCGTTTCCGTTCGATCAGGCGCACAAGCGTGCCTACCGCTGGGGTGAGGACGGAATCGGTGGAATCTGCGATCGATTCGGTTTCCTGAATTTCGCGTTCGCCCTGTGGAATCGCAAGGATCCGATTCTCAAGGAACGACTCTTCGGGTTGGCCAACGAGGAGGGGAATCACGGGGAGGACGTCAAGGAGTACTTCTGGGCGATCGACGGCACTCCGACGCACAGTTGGATGCAGTGGCTCTACCGCTACCCGCATGCGGAGTACCCGTACGCGCACCTGCGCGAGGAGAGTGCCCGACGCGGCCGAGACGACCGCGAATACGAATTGGCCGATACCGGGATTCTGGACGAGAACCGCTTCTTCGACGTCCAGGTCACGTATGCGAAAGCGTCGCCCGACGACATCTGCATCACGATCTCCATCACCAATCACGGACCCGAGGCGGCATCGGTCGATCTGCTGCCGCAACTGTGGCTGCGCAACACCTGGTCGTGGGGGCGCGACGATCGCGGCGGATCGCTCACCCAGCTGACCCGACCGGAACTTCTGGCCGGCGGCCTCGAGGCCGTTGCCGCCGATCATGGCTTTCTCGGTCGGTACTACCTCAGTGCCGAGGGATCGCCGTCAGTGTTGTTCTGCGACAACGAAACCAATGCAGAGTCCTTGTGGGGGCAGGACAACCTGTCGAAGTACCCCAAGGACGGTATCGGCCGACATGTCGTCGACGGCGAACAGGGTGCGGTGAACCCCGAGCAGACCGGAACGAAGGCTGCATTCTGGTATAGATTCGACGACATCGCCTCGGGCGCAACCGAATCGGTGCGACTGCGCTTGTCGCCCCATCGGCCGGACGAGCAGACGTTCGGTGCGGGATTCGACGCGGTCACCGGAGACCGTCGTGCGGAGGCGGACGAGTTCTACGGCGCAGTGATCGGTGCGGACCTCACCGATGCCGATCGACACGTGGCGCGCCGGGCATATGCGGGGCTGTTGTGGACCAAGCAGCTCTACCGCTACGACGTCGAGCAGTGGATCGAGGGCGACAATGTGGGAGCCCCGGCGCCGCACTCGCGTCAGGACCCCAAGGGCCGTAACGCCCATTGGCGTCACCTCGCACTGGCCGATGTGATTTCGATGCCCGACGAGTGGGAATATCCGTGGTTCGCCGCTTGGGACTTGGCCTTTCACGCTATTCCTCTGGCACATGTGGACCCGGACTTCGCGAAGGAGCAGCTGGTCCTGATGTGCCGGGAATGGGCCATGCATCCCAACGGCCAACTGCCGGCCTACGAATGGGAGTTCGGCGACGTCAACCCTCCGGTGCACGCGTGGGCGGCCTGGCACGTCTATAGGATCGACGGCTATCGGGATCGCGAGTTCCTGGTCCGGGTGTTCACCAAGTTGCTGCTCAATTTCGCGTGGTGGGTCAACCGTAAGGATTCCGAGGGGTCGAACATCTTCGAGGGCGGGTTCCTCGGCATGGACAACATCGGATTGTTCAATCGGTCCGCTCCGCTGCCTCCCGGTTTCCGTCTGGAGCAGTCCGACGCCACGAGTTGGATGGCGTTCTACTGCCAGCAGATGTTCAAGATCGCACTCGAGCTCGCGCGCCACGACAGCGCCTGGGACGACGTCGCGACCAAGTTCTTCTCGCACTTCCTCTCGATCGCGAAGGCGGTCAACTCGTTCGGTTCCCAGCACATCTCGCTGTGGCACGAGGAAGACGGATTCTTCTACGACGTCCTCGTCCAACCAGAGGGCGACGCGGTACCGATGCGAGTGCGATCCATGGTCGGTCTGCTTCCCATTCTCGGGGCCACGGAAATTCCGCCCTGGGTCGAGGCGGAGTGCCCGGACCTCGCGGCGCGGCTGCGGTGGGTTCAGCACCGTCGGCCGGAAATGGTCTCACCGTTGCTGGCGCGTCGGGAAGGCAACGAGGTGCGCCTTCTGCTCACCCTCGTGCAGCCCGAACGTCTCAAGCGGATCCTCTCTCGCATGTTCGACTCGGAAGAGTTCTTGTCGGAGTTCGGTATTCGTTCCTTGTCGGCTTCGTACCGCGAGCCGGTCACGTTCGACGTCGACGGTCGAAGCCTGTCCATCGAGTACGAGCCGGGGGAGTCGCGCACCGGAATGTTCGGGGGCAACTCCAATTGGCGAGGGCCGGTGTGGTTCCCGGTGAACGTGCTGCTGGCGGACAAGCTGCGCGCCTACGGGCGCTATTACGGCGACTCGTTCACCATCGAAATTCCCACCGGCTCGGGAAACCATCGCACTCTCACCGATGCCGCAGACTTGATCGACAACGGCTTGGCAGGACTGTTCCGTCCTGTCGACGGCAAGCGGCCTGCCGACGGTCGGCGGATCGAATCGAGTTCCGATCCACTGTGGAGTGAGCACCCGACCTTCAACGAGTACTTCGACGGGGACACCGGCGAGGGACTCGGAGCAACACACCAAACCGGCTGGACGGCGTTGGTTGCACACCTGCTCAGGCCCCGTCTGCCGCTGTGAGGGCCTGCGGCCCATGTGAGTGGAACTTCGTAGTGGGCTACGAAGTTCCACTCACATGCGGCGCAGCCGCATAGTCTGGCGGGATGAAGATTCGCGGCGCTGTACTCGAAGAAATCGGCCGATCTCGTCCCTTCGCGGACTCGCATCCCATCACCATCTCCGATCTCGAACTGGGCTCACCGGGTGACGGGGAACTGCTCGTCCGGATCGAAGCCGCCGGACTGTGCCACTCGGATCTGTCGGTGGTCGACGGTAATCGCGTTCGTCCGGTACCGATGCTGCTCGGCCACGAGGCCGCGGGCCGCGTCGAGGAAGTCGGCGCGGGCGTCGACGACATAGCAGTCGGAACCCGTGTGGTCATGACGTTCCTGCCGCGCTGCGGTGACTGCGCGGGGTGCGCCACGGACGGCCAGATGCCCTGCGTCGTGGGAAGCGCGTCGAACAATGCGGGCACGTTGCTCGGCGGAGACATCAAATTGCATCGAGACGGTGCCGAGATCAAGCATCACCTCGGAGTCTCCGGCTTCGCCACACACGCAGTGGTCAGTAGAAAGTCGGTGGTACCGGTCGACGACGACATCCCAGCCGACATCGCAGCGGTCCTCGGTTGTGCAGTGCTCACCGGCGGCGGCGCTGTCCTCAACGCCGGAACTCCGAAGCCGGGGCAGTCGGTGATGGTGGTCGGCCTCGGCGGAGTGGGCATGGCGGCCGTACTGACCGCGGTATCGATCGGTGCGGGTGAGGTCATCGGTGTCGACGGCGTCCCCGACAAGCTCGTCGCCGCAACCGATCTGGGTGCAACACAGGTTTATTCGCCTGCGGATCTCGCAGAGAAGGGGATCAAGGCGGACATCGTCATCGAGGCAGCGGGCAACGCCCGTGCATTCGAGACTGCAGTCGCGGCAACGGCTCCCGGTGGAAAGACGATCACCGTGGGCCTGCCTGCTCCCGACGCCCGTTCGTCGATCTCACCTCTCGGTCTGGTAGCCGAGGCGCGCACGATCATCGGTAGTTACCTCGGCTCGGCCGTCCCGGCGCGCGACATTCCGACGTACGCCCAGATGTGGCGCGAGGGTCGACTGCCCGTCGAGAAGCTGATCTCCTCGCGCATCACGTTGGACGAGATCAACCGCGGCATGGACGAATTGGCCGACGGCAACGCCATCCGTCAGGTCATCGTTTTCGACTGACCGTCAGCGGTGGGCCGCGGTGGCCACCCACCGCCCGCGACGGCGAGAGATCTCGATCGGATGGTCGAAGCACGTGCTGATGTTGTCCGTGGTCAGCACCGTGTCGACAGGCCCCTGAGCGTGCACGCGCCCGTCGCGGATCAGCAATGCGTGGGTGGTCGAGGTGGGGATTTCCTCGAGATGGTGGGTGACCAGGATGCTGGCGAGCCCGGGATGTTCGGCACGCAGCGAGTCCAGCGCCGTCAGGAGTTGTTCGCGGGCAGCCAGATCGAGGCCGGTGGCGGGTTCGTCGAGTAGCAGCAGCGCCGGATCGGGCAGCAGTGCGCGAGCGATCAGTGCCCGGCCCCGCTCGCCCTGGGAGAGGGTGTGCCACGACGCGTCCACGCGGTGGGCGACTCCCAGCGACTCGACGAGCCGGTGGGCGCGAGCGACCTCGTCCTCGGTGGCCGACCATCTCGGGATCAGATCGGGCGTGTTGGTCAGTCCCGTCAGGACGACCTGGAGCAGAGTCAGCGGGGCCTCGATCTTCAGACGAGGGTCGACGTGTCCGATGTGCGTGCGTAATTCGCGCATGTCCACTCGGCCCAGGCGGTGGCCAAGTACGTGCACCGCGCCCCGCGTGGGATGGACGACGGCTCCCAGCAAGCTGAGCAGGGTGCTCTTGCCGGCACCGTTGGCACCGAGCAGCACCCAGTGCTCGCCCTCGTCGACCCGCACGGTCGCATCACTGAGGAGATAGCGGCCGCCACGGACGAGATCGACGCGGTCGGCGAACAGAACGCTGGACTTCACCGACCGACCGTAGCTGCCGGTGTCGGGGGCCTGGAAGTAGGCTCGGTCTTCGGTAGGACGACAAGACGACGACGAAACGAGTGTGGGAACGACGTGAGTGCAACGGCACCTGTTCGAGTAGGGGTACTGGGGTCACGCGGCAAGGTCGGTCAGGCGATCTGCGCCGCAGTCGACGCAGCCGGCGATCTGGAACTCGTGGCAACTGTCGACCAGGGCGATCCGCTGGCGAACTTCGTCGACAGCGGTGCGCAGGTGGTCGTGGATTTCACCCATCCCGATGTGGTCATGGACAACCTGCAGTTCTTGGTCGAGCACGGCATCCATGCTGTCGTCGGCACGACGGGTTTCGACGAGCAGCGGCTCGAGCAGGTTCGTGAGTGGTTGGCCGGATCGCCACAGACGGGTGTGTTGATTGCACCGAACTTCGCCATCGGAGCGGTGCTGTCGATGCGCTTCGCTCAGCAGGCAGCCCGATTCTTCGATTCCGTCGAGGTGATCGAGCTGCACCACCCGAACAAGGCCGATGCGCCCTCGGGGACCGCGTACCGTACCGCCGCGCTGATCGCCGAAGCGCGGGCGGCAGCGGGCACCCCGAAGAGTCCCGATGCGACGACGACGGAGCTCGACGGTGCTCGCGGAGCCGACGTGGACGGAGTGCGCGTGCACTCCATCAGACTGGCGGGACTCGTTGCGCACCAAGAGGTTCTGCTGGGGACACAGGGCGAGACGCTGAGCATTCGACACGACTCGCTGGACCGGACGTCCTTTGCGCCCGGTGTACTGCTCGGAGTCCGAGAGATCGCTGCCCGGCCGGGGCTGACCGTCGGCCTCGACCCGCTTCTGGATCTGTGAGCTGATCGACAGTGAACAAAGCGACCAAAGTCGTCGCCATCATTGCAGTGATGGTGTTGATCCTCGGCTTCTACTTCTTCCTGCTCGGACAGCGCGGAGTGACGTTGATCCAGAACGGCGGGGTGGCCAGTACTGCCCTGGGGATCGGGGTCATCCTGCTGCCGATCGTCGGGTTGTGGATCGTGTGGGCGACGCTCAAAGCAGGATTGGACCATCAGCGGCTGGCGTCGCGCATCCGAGAGGAAGGCCTCGAACTCGACGTCGACGATCTGCCGAGGAGGCCGTCGGGGCGCATCGAACGAGACGCAGCCGACGAACTCTTCCAACAGGTCAAGGCCGAATGGGAAAAAGATCCCGACAACTGGCGAAATTCGTATCGACTGGCGCGGGCCTACGATTACGCGGGTGATCGCGGGCGAGCTCGCGAGACGATGAAACGTGCTGTGGCACTGGAACGTGCCGAGAGCTGACGGACATGGCGCGCACTCTGCTGATCGTTCACCACACACCGAGCCCGCCGATGCGGGAACTGCTCGAATCGGTCCTCGCCGGAGCCCGTGACCCGGAGATCAGCGGTGTGGACGTGCGCAGTGTGCCTGCGCTCGGCGCGACAGTCCCGGATGTGCTTGCCGCCGATGGCTTTCTCTTCGGTACCCCGGCGAACTTCGGTTACATGAGTGGTGCCCTGAAACACTTCTTCGACACCGTCTACTACCCGAGTCTCGATGCGGTATCCGGAAAGCCCTACGGTGCGTGGGTGTACGGAAACAGTGATACCGCTGGTGCCGGGCGGGCAATCGAAAGTATTGCGGCGGGTTGGGGATTGGACAAGGTTGCCGAGACCGCTCACCTGGTGGACAGCGGCAAGGGGTCGCGGGAGCGCTGCTACGAACTCGGCGGGACGATCGCGGCCGGTCTGTCCGACTGACCGCGGCCCGAGCCGGCGTGTACGTCTCGGCACGCTGCGGCCGCGCGAGTACCGACTCAGTCCGACTCGACAGGGGAGTGGGATCGCAGCACGTCGTCGGCTGGGATCGACAACGGAATTTCCAGAAGTCGTTCCGGCCAACTCGGGTACGCGGGTCTGATCCAGACACGGTTGTCGTCGAGCTGAGTCATCAACACCCGGCGCCACTGCCAATCGTCCTGCGGTGTCAGCAGATCGGTCTCGGGCTGCAACGGCAGTGGGGCTTTCGTCCAGTGTGGCAACGACAGGGAAGCCAGTCCGCGTTCCTCCAGGGCGGCAATCGCGTCCACCAGCGACACACCCAGCGCAACAGTGATACCCACCGGATTGACGGCATCGACCAGGTATCCCTCGTCGTGTTCGTCGTACGGGGCCGATTCACCCGCGCTGTGTGCGACGGTCCATCCGATCACCTCGCCGTCCGAGGCTCGTTTCACCGGCAATCTGCTACGCCACCGCTCGACATCCACTCACTCGAGGATACGCGGCTCGATGTAGTGAGTTCGGTGAAGAAACTATGTCCGATTGTGAGCAGGCAGGGTCGTGCTCGTGTTTGACTGCAGGGGATAGTCGACATTTGTACCGCTCTCCATATCAAGGGATTTCGATGACCCTCCCCATTCTCGACCGCTCCAGAATCGTTGCTACGCCCGAGTGGAGTCGCTGGCTGATACCCCCGGCAGCCCTGTCGATACACCTGGCGATCGGATCTGCGTACGCCTGGAGCGTCTTCAAGAACGCCATCTCACAGCCCGACGCCCTGGGGCTCAGCGGAACGGTCACCGCCATACCGTTTCAGCTCGCCATCGTCATGCTCGGCCTGTCGGCCGCGATCTTCGGCACCAGAGTGGAGAAGAACGGCCCGCGTTGGGCGATGGCCGTCTCACTTGTCTTCTTCGTATCGGGACTGCTCATTTCCGCACTCGGCATGGCACTCGGCCAGTTCTGGCTGGTGATCTTCGGATACGGCTTCATCGGCGGTATCGGCCTCGGAATCGGATATATCTCGCCCGTGTCGACGCTGATGAAGTGGTTCCCGGACCGGCCGGGAATGGCGACCGGTATCGCAATCATGGGCTTCGGCGGCGGTGCCCTGATCGCGTCACCTCTCACCAGCCAACTGATGGTGAACTTCGGCGGCTTCACCGATGGTTCGATCGCCAAGACGTTCCTCACCCTCGGCGTCGGGTACGCGGTGTTCATGGCGCTGGGAGTCGTGCTGATCAGAGTCCCGGCCGAGGGGTGGACACCGAAAGGCTGGACGCCTCCCGCGGCGTCGGCGATGATCTCGACGCACAACGTCTCCGCGGCCAACGCCGTCAAGACTCCGCAGTTCTGGCTCCTGTGGGTGGTGTTGTGCTTCAACGTCACTGCCGGCATCGGCATCCTCGAACGCGGCTCCGGGATCTACCAAGACTTCTTTCCGGACGCCACCTCCCCGGAATCGTTGGCCGCGGCGGCCGCTGGTTTCGTGGCGTTCCTGTCTCTGACCAACATGATCGGTCGCTTCGTCTGGTCCTCGGTCTCGGACGTGGTGGGTCGCAAGAACATCTATCGTCTGTACCTCGGTGTCGGCGCGCTCCTGTACCTGTACATCGCCCTGTTCACCAACACGAACAAGATCCTCTTCATGGTGTCGGCGCTGTTGATCCTGTCGTTCTACGGCGCGGGATTCGCAACCGTTCCGGCCTATCTCAAGGACCTCTTCGGTACGTACCAGGTGGGCGCAATCCACGGACGACTGCTCACCGCATGGTCGGTGGCAGGTGTTCTGGGACCACTGATCGTCAACGCCATCGCCGACGCCGGCGAGGCGGGAACCACCGGCCGGTACCTCCCGGCCTTCTACGTGATGATCGGATTGTTGGTCGTCGGGTTCCTGGCCAACGAAGCCATCAAACCGGTGGCGTCGAAATTCCATGAATCCGATTCGGCCGACGCCGCCGATTCGACGACCTCGACAGGAGCCAAGGCATGACCACCGCGCGAATGCAGGGAACGATGGTGATCGCATGGCTCTGGGTGTCCGTGCCGTTCGCCTACGGACTGTACGAGCTGATCCTCAAGGCCAAGAATCTCTTCAGCACCTGAACCACCGTGTCGGTGGATCGTGACAGGGTGGCCCGATGCGAGACATGAGCGCTGCCATGGCGCGCCGCACCGCCTTGGCCGCCCAAGGACTGGCGTCGGCCCGATCGCGCACGCGGCCGGCGAGCAAGAGCGCGGTGCACGGAGCCATCGACACCACCGGGTTGTTGCAGATCGATTCGGTGTCGGTGGTGGTGCGCGCGCACTACGCGCCGGTGTTCAGTCGCGTCGGTGCCTACGACAGAAAAATCCTCGACGACGCCGCCTGGACCGACACCACCCGACGCCCGAGGCGGTTGGTCGAATACTGGGCGCACGAGGCAGCGTTGCTCCCGGTGGAGGACTGGCCGCTGATGCGGTGGCGCATGGAGTTGTACCGACACGGTCGATGGGGTGGAGCCGCCCGCATTCTCGATCGTGAACCCACACTGGTGGACGATGTTCTCGCCGTGATCGCAGAGCACGGCGCGGCCAGTGCGGGTGAGATCGAGAAGCATCTCGACGTCGAGAAGCCCGGGCGCAAGGGTCCCTGGTGGGATCGAAGCGACGTCAAGGTCGTGTGCGAGCAACTCTTCGCTGCCGGAGTGGTCAGCGTGCCGGCACGGTCCGGGTTCGTTCGGCAGTACGAGCTCAGCGAACGGGTGCTTCCCGACGCTGTTCTCCGCAGGCAGGTCGACGAAGCGGATGCGGTGCGGGCCCTGATCGAAAAGTCCTCTCGTGCACTGGGAATCGGCACCGAGCCGGATCTGCGGGACTACTATCGGCTCTCCCAGAAGCAGTCCAAGGCCGCAATCGCCGACCTCGTGGAAGACGGCGTCCTGGAGCAGGTATCCGTCCGAGGGTGGAACGCGCCGGCCTATGTGCACCGCGACGCCAGAACACCGAGGACTGCCACCGTCGCAACCCTGTTGTGCCCGTTCGATCCGATGATCTTCTATCGGCCGCGTGTGGAGAGAATCTTCGATTTCCACTATCGCATCGAGATATACACCCCGCAGCACAAGCGAATTCACGGGTACTACGTATTTCCCTTCCTGCTGGACGGCCATCTCGTGGCGCGCGTCGATCTCAAGGCCGTGCGGGCCAACTCGGAACTACACGTCATAGCGGCGTACGTCGAAGGCGACTGCGATCCACGCGACATCGCACCCCGGTTGCGCGACGTCCTGCACGAGATGGCGGAGTGGCTCGAACTCGAACGCGTGGTGGTGGGTACCCGAGGTGATCTCGTCGCTGCGCTGCGATGACATGATCCGGCGTGCGCTCGATCCGGATCGATGCCAGTATTTTCGAGCATGACCACTTTTCCGACAGGCATCGACACCGAACTTCCACCCCAGGTCGTCGTCCTGTTCGGGGCGACCGGAGATCTGGCCAAACGGAAATTGCTATCCGGGATGATGCATTTGGCGTTGTCCGAGCTGGCACCGAACATCCGCGTGGTGGGTACCTCGCTCGAAGAGATGTCCACCGACGAATTTCGCGCCCTTGCTCGCGAATCGATCAATGCGTACTCCAGCCGTAAAGTCGGCGACGAACAGTGGCGGCAGTTCGCGTCGCGGCTGACGTACGTCTCGCAGAAAGCCGGGCCGGCGGCGCTGGGTGCCGCGGTAGCCGAGGCCGAGATCGAACTCGGAGGCAACGCCAGGCGGTTGCACTACCTGTCGGTTCCGCCGAGAGCTGCACTGGCCGTAGTGGATACGCTCGCCTCCGCAGACCTGGTCAAGCGATCGCGCATCATCATGGAGAAGCCGTTCGGAACCGATCTGCAGAGCGCAATCGACCTGAACGCTCGCCTGCACGAGACCTTCGACGAAGAACAGATCTATCGAATCGATCACTTCCTCGGCAAGGAACCGGCGCAGAACATCCTGGCGTTCCGTTTCGCCAACGGGCTGTTCGAGCCGATCTGGAACCGCAACTTCATCGATCACGTTCAGATCGACATCCCGGAGGAGCTCGCCCTCGACGGTCGGGCCGGGTTCTACGAGTCCACCGGTGCGTACAAGGACATGGTCGTCACTCACCTGTTCCAGGTGCTCGCGTTCATGGCGATGGAACCGCCGACGGCACTCGAACCGCGTGCGATCGGTGAAGAGAAGAACAAGGTGTTTCGATCGATGGTCCCGCTGGACCCGAAAAATGTTGTGCGCGGACAATATACGGGCTACCGCTCGGAGGAAGGTGTCGCCCCCGATTCCGACACCGACACGTTCGTCGCACTGAAATGCGAAATAGACAACTGGCGCTGGGCAGGTGTGCCGTTCTACCTCCGTAGCGGGAAACGTCTCGCCGAAGGCCAACGCATCATTTCGATAGCGTTCCGAGAGCCACCGAAGAGCATGTTCCCTGCCGGTTCGGGCGTCGGAGCGCAAGGTCCCGACCACCTCACCTTCGACCTGGCGGACGCATCGAAGGTGTCGCTGTCGTTCTACGGCAAGCGGCCCGGGCCCGGGATGCGGCTGGACAAACTGAGCATGCAGTTCGCCACTCACGAAACCGAACGCGCCGGCGACGTGCTCGAGGCCTACGAGCGGTTGATTCTCGACGCCATGTACGGCGACCACACGCTGTTCACGACGGCGGAGGGTATCGAACGACTGTGGCAGGTATCGGAGCCGTTGCTGGCCGATCCACCGCCCGTGCGCCTGTACTCACCGGGGTCGTGGGGCCCCAACGCAATTCATCAACTCATCGCGCCGCATGCCTGGCGGCTGCCGTTCGAGCGACAGTGGAGAGAGAAGAAGTAGAGGCGCGAAAAGAAACAGGGGAGTGAGCCCTCAGTTGTTCCAGCCGCGGTCCTTGCGCATCTGATCTCGTAGCGCGCCCTGAACTGCTTGGGAGAGCCACGAGTTCAGGGACACCCCGCTGTTGTTCGCTGCGTCCTCGGCTCGTTCCTTGATTTGCTCGACGAGTCGGAGCGTGACGCGTCGTACCTCGCCCGAGACGTCGTCCATGGTCGGATACTCCTCGGCAACAGGCTCTTTGGGCTCGCCGTCGTGGTCCGATGTCGAATCGTTGCGTCGAACGTCTGCGTGTGCCTGCCCACCGTCCAGGCGGACGACCACGGTTCGATCGTCCAGTGCGTTCGACACCTCGGCCGCGAAGTCCGACAGGGCGGTCAGCAGCATCAACCGCGCCGACGCTTCCGCGGTCTTGCCGAGGGCCTCGGCTGTCTGCCGGGTGTGTTCATCGCCCAACGCCGCCGCGGCCATCAAATCGGTGCGCAGCGTGTCGGTGTACTGGCTCAGTTCCATGACGCCAGTGTGACGTCTTGGATGGCGTCAGTCAAGGCGTCGGGTGATGTCAGGTCGACGTCACGAAGGCACCAGCGGTGGCGTCGTGCGCGGCAGGGTGCGGTCGTCGCCGTTTAGGGTTGGGCGGTGTCGTCAGAAATCAGAGGTCGAGCTGCGCCTCGAACAGTCGCGCTGAACGTGCAGTTGGTGGCCCGAACCGAGTTCGTTCCACCCGCCGACATCCCGTGGGAGACCGACGCGGACGGTGGGCAGGCGTTGGTGGAATTCGCAGGCAGAGCGTGTTACCAGAGTTGGTCGAAACCGAACCCTCGCACTGCGACCAATGCGTCGTATCTGCGTCATCTGCTCGACGTCGGACACCTGTCGGTGCTCGAGCACGCGAGCGTGAGCTTCTACATCACCGGTATCTCCCGGTCGTGCACACACGAGTTGATTCGGCATCGACATTTCTCGTACTCGCAGTTGTCGCAGCGCTTCGTGCCCGAACACGATGCCAACGTGGTGCTTCCGCCGGCCGTGGAGGGCGATCCCGAGCTCGAGGCCCTGTTCGCATCGGCGACGGAGGCGAGTCGGGCCGCGTACAGCGAGTTGCTCGCTGCCCTCGACGGCAAACTGGAGTCGGTCACCAATGCTGCCTTGCGGGGCAAGCAGGCGCGGCAGGCCGCGAGATCGGTTCTGCCGAACGCGACCGAGACACGCGTGGTGGTGAGTGGTAACTATCGCGCCTGGCGGCATTTCGTGTCGATGCGGGCCTCGGAGCACGCGGACGTCGAAATCCGCCGCGTCGCCGTCGAATGTCTGCGTAAGCTCGTGGACGTGGCACCCGACGTGTTCGGCGACTTCGAGATCACGACCCAGCCGGACGGAACGGAAGTCGCACGCAGCCCCTTCGTCACCGAGGTCTAGGAATCGCGTTCGAGGCTCGAACGGACCGGCGCGGACCACCGGTGTCAGCGGGGAGTCCCGCTGCGTAGGAGTGGGTAAAGCACCGGGTAATCTGCTGCCATGACCTACGGTGACGCCGCTCCTTCCGTTGCGCCTGTGTTCGGTACGGTGCTCACCGCAATGGTGACCCCGTTCACGGCCGACGGGAAGTTGGATATCGACGCAGGCGTTCGGCTCGCGCATCATCTCGTCGAACAGGGAAACGACGGGCTGGTGCTGGCCGGGACGACGGGTGAGTCGCCCACCACCACCGAGAACGAGAAGCTCGAGCTGTTGCGCGCCGTGATCGCGGCCGTCGGACATCGGGCTCGAATCATCGCCGGGGCCGGAAGCAACGACACCGCACACAGCGTCGAACTGGCCCGTGATGCCGCTCGCGCCGGTGCGCACGGCCTGCTCGTGGTCACCCCGTACTACTCCAGGCCACCGCAGGCGGGCCTCTACGCCCACTTCACTGCGGTCGCCAACGCCACCGATCTGCCAGTGATGCTCTACGACATTCCGCCTCGATCGGTCGTCCCCATCGAGACCGAAACGCTGCGTCGGCTCGCCGAGCACCCCCGCATTCTTGCCGTCAAGGATGCGAAGGGCGATCTCAACGCCGGTGCCGAGCTGATCGCGTCGACCGGTCTGCAGTTCTACTCGGGAGACGACCCGCTGAACCTGCCCTGGCTCTCCGTGGGTGCCACCGGGTTCGTCAGTGTCATCGGGCACCTCGTCCCGGCCCGTCTGCGCGAACTGCACACAGCATTCATGATGGGCGACATCGCCCGCGCCCAAGCGATCAACGTCAGCCTCATCCCGGTCATCCGTTCGGTGGCACGCCTCGGCGGCGTCAGCGCATCGAAGGCAGGCCTGCGCCTCATCGGACTCGATGTCGGCGAACCACGACTTCCCCAGGTGCCACCGAGCATCGATCACATCGAATTGCTCGCAGCCGAGCTGCGGGCGGCAGGAGTTCTTGTATGACACGACCTAACAGATCGCGCGGACGCGCAACCCGAAACGCCGGACCGCCGTCCGAGCGTCCCGCTCCCAAGCAGGGCCAACCTTCGGGTGCCCGCCAGGGCAAGCCGATGGTGCAGAATTCCGCTCGGACGCAGCGTCCCGACAAGCGTCGTGAGTTCGACCCGACCGAGCGTCTCGGCACACCGCCGAAGGCGCCGTTCAAGGGCCTACGAGTGGTCGCGCTCGGCGGAATCGGCGAAATCGGTCGCAACATGACCGTCTTCGAGCATCAAGGCAAGATGCTGATCATCGACTGTGGCGTCCTGTTCCCCGAGGACCAGCAGCCGGGCGTCGACCTGATTCTGCCCGACTTCAGGCACATCGAGAACCGCATGGCCGATGTCGAGGCGGTGGTGCTGACGCACGGTCACGAGGACCACATCGGCGCAGTCCCGTTCTTGCTTCGACTGCGTCCCGACCTGCCCGTCGTCGGATCGAAGTTCACCCTCGCGCTGGTCGCGGCCAAGTGCCGTGAACACCGGCTGCGGCCGAATCTCGTCGAGGTGATCGAGGGTCAACACACACAGCACGGACCGTTCGACTGCGAGTACTTCGCCGTCAACCACTCCATTCCCGACGCCCTTGCGATCGCCATCAGAACCGACGCCGGTCTGGTGCTACACACCGGAGACATCAAGCTCGATCAGCTGCCGCTCGACGGTCGTCTGACCGACCTGGCCGGTTTCTCACGGCTCGGTGACGAGGGCGTGGACCTCTTCCTGGTCGACTCCACCAATGCCGAGGTGCCCGGATTCGTCACGCCGGAACGGGAGATCGGCGGAGTGCTCGACACCGTCATCGGCAAGGCGAAGCAGCGCGTCATCGTCGCGTCGTTCGCCAGTCACGTGCACCGCATCCAGCAGGTCATCGACGTGGCCGAGCGGTACAACCGCCGAGTGGCATTCGTCGGTCGTTCCATGGTGCGCAACATGCAGATCGCCCAGGATCTCGGCTACCTGCGGGTGCCCGACGGCCTCGAGGTCAATGTCGATACCGCCGCAACGCTTCCCGACGACCGGTTGGTGCTCATCTCCACCGGTTCGCAGGGCGAGCCGTTGTCGGCGCTGTCCAGGATGGCTCGCGGCGAGCACCGTCAGATCAACGTCAAGGCCAACGATCTCGTGGTGCTGGCGTCGTCGCTGATCCCGGGCAACGAGAACTCCGTGTTCGCGGTGGTCAACGGCCTCGCCAAGCGTGGCGCGACCGTCGTGACGCAGCAGAACGCGAAGGTGCACGTCTCGGGTCACGCATCGGCAGGCGAATTGCTGTACCTCTACAACGCAGTGCGGCCGACCAACGCCATGCCGGTACACGGCGAGTGGCGTCACCTGCGGGCCAATGCCGCTTTGGCAAAGGCGACCGGTGTATCCGAGGACCGGATCGTGCTCGCCGAGGACGGCGTCGTTGTCGACATGGTCGACGGGCTCGCCGAGATCGTCGGGCAGGTCCCGGTCGGTCACGTCTACGTCGACGGCTTGTCGGTCGGCGATGTCGGAGATTCGACGCTGTCGGATCGTCTGGTGCTCGGCGAGGGCGGCTTCATCGCGATCAGCGTTGCCGTCGATTCGGCCACCGGCCGTGCAGTGACCGCACCCGAGGTGTCCGGTCGCGGCTTCTCCGACGACCCGGCGGCCCTGAAAGAGGCCGGCCAGCTCGTGGAGGCCGAGCTGCAGCGGCTGGCCTCGGACGGAGTGTCCGATACCCACCGGATCGCTCAGGCCGTCCGCCGCGTCGTGGGCCGATGGGTAGCGGACAAGTATCGGCGTAAACCGATGATCGTTCCGACGATCATCGCGGTCAAGCCGCAACCGCAGTCCTAGAGTTCAGACGAGCAGTCGCCACAGGCCGATGAGGCCGAGGACGACGATGGCACCGCGCAGGGCCGCCGGCGACAGCCGGCGGCCGTAGCGTGCTCCCACCGCTCCGCCGATGAGGGAGCCGGCCGCGATCAGACCGGCGGCCTGCCAGCTGATGTCGTCGAATCGAAAAATCGTGAAAGCAACTGCTGCAACGACATTCACCACCAGCGAGAGCAAGTTCTTGGCAGCGTTCATGCGCTGCATGGATTCGGGGAGCAGTGCGCCCATCACTCCGATGAGCAGGATTCCTTGTGCTGCAGTGAAGTAGCCGCCGTAGATTCCGACCAGCAGAGTGCCGACGGTGACCAGTGCCATGCGGCCGCGGCCGATGTGGCCGGCCGCCTTGCCGGCCGCCTCGGACCGACGTTTGGCCCAGGCCTGGATCTTCGGTTGTGCGACAACGAGAATCAACGCACCGATGAGCAACACCGGAACGACAGAGGCGAATACTTTTTCGGGCAGATGCAACAGCAGCCACGCGCCACCGAGTGCGCCGAAGAAAGAGGCGGGAAGCTGCCAACGCAGTCGGTGCCATTGTCCGCGAAGTTCCCGGCGATACCCCCAGGTACCCGAGACGCTTCCCGCCACCAGTCCGATGGCGTTGGACATCGTGGCGACCACCGGGGGATAGCCGAACGCGACCAGGGTGGGGAACGTGATCAACGTGCCCGAACCGACGACGGCGTTGATTGCACCGGCCCCGAGACCGGCGAGCAGGATGACGAGAATTTCCGATACCGGCACTGTTGGGAGGTTACCCAGACGAAGGAGTCGGTCTCCCGGCAGGATGCCGCTCCTTCGGTGTAGCCGTAGCCTGAAGTACGTGAGCCTTGCCCAGGATGAACGTTCCCAGCTTGTTAGAACCCTTCTCGACGTCGGTCCCGATGCGCCGACACTGTGCGGTGAGTGGACTGCTGCCGATCTGGCCGCGCACCTCGTCGTTCGCGAACGGCGGCTCGATGCGTCGCCGGGTATCTTTCTCGGTCCGTTGTCCGGATACACGGAGCGGGTCCAGCGTTCCGTTGCGAATCGACCGTTCGCGTCGGTGGTCGAGGACGTTCGGACCGGGCCGCCGATGTGGTCGCCGTTCGCCCTGCTGGATCCGCTGATCAACCTCGGTGAGATGTTCGTGCATCACGAGGATCTGCGCCGCGCGGAAGGGAAGTGGACCCGACGGGTTCTGCCCAGCGCGGTCGAGTCCCGACTGTGGCCCCAGGTGCGGTTGATCGGACGAGCAGGGCACCGCTCGGCACCGGTTCCGGTGCACGTCCGTACCCCGGACGGCCGACAGGCCACCTTCAAGGGTGGCTCGGGCCCTGGTGTGACGGTGGTGGGGGAGCCCTCCGAACTCCTTCTCTATGCGTTCGGTCGGGACCAGGTAGAGGTCGTGTACGAAGGTTCTGCGAACGATGTCGCCGCCGTGAAGGCGCTCGACCTGAGTTTCTGACGCACATCCGTCGTTGTTACTGGTGTTGCGGATGGTTTCGACGGGGCTGTTGCGACTAGCCTGGGGGCATGGCAGGAAAGACCAGCACCTCCACCGCCAGGGCCGGATCCAGCGGATCCGGCTCCTCGCGCGCGTCCGGTACCTCTCGTAAGTCCGGTACCGGCCGCACGGCTCGAACCGTCACGACACCGAAGAAGCCCACCGCACCGCGCAACCCGGCGACCACGCGGGCAAGCGCATCGTCTCGCGGTAAGGCACCCGCGAGAGGTGCTGCGTCGCGGCGGCCCCCCACGAAGAAGAAGTCCCGCGGTGCGCTCGACGCGATCGGTCGCGGAATCGCGTCCACGTGGTCGATGGCGGCACGAGGTGTCGGTGCCACCACACGCACCGTCAGTAAGGCCGCGGACATCGAGCACGGTCACCGACGTGACGGAATCGCCCTCGGGCTCATCGCCGTCAGCGTCGTCGTCGCCGCAAGCGTGTGGTTCAGTGCCGGCGGCCCGGTCGGTGAGTGGATCGAGGTAGGGATCCGTGCCGTCATCGGCGACGCCGGCTACGTCGCACCCGTGCTGGGGGTGGCGATCGCCGTCGTGCTGATGCGTTCCGAGCCTCGCCCCGAGGTCAGACCACGCCTGGTCCTGGGCTCGATACTGCTGGGCTTGCCCGTTCTCGGGCTGTGGCACATGGCGGCGGGGTCACCGACCGACGCCACCGGCCGGTCCGAAGGAGCGGGCTTCGTCGGCTACGTTGCGGGAGGACCCATCGCCGACGGCCTGACGGTGTGGCTCGCCGTACCGTTGCTGCTGCTCGCCGGCCTGTTCGGCGTGCTGCTGCTCACCGGCACCACGGTACGAGACGTACCGGACCGGATGCGGGCACTGTTCGGTACCGACAGTCGAGGCGACGAATACGACGAGTACGACCCGGCCGATTTCGGTTCGGAATTCGGCGACGAGGGCTACGGCGACTACGACTCGAACTTCGACGCCGACGGATACCCGGTGCACGGCACCACCGACCCGTACGACAACTACCCGACCGAGGAGTACATCCCGGTCGTCAAGCCATCACGCGCTCGCAAGACCCCTGCACCGGCACCGGAGGCCCCCACCGAGGTCATGACGCCTGCCGCGGCCGCACCGGTCCCGGTGCCCGAGCCTGCCGCGCCCCCGCGGCCGAAGCCCAAGCCGATCGTCAAGGCCGCCGAACCCAAGCCGGCTGCCGACGACGACAAGATCGTCGTCGATCGCGTCGTCGACGGCGACTACACGCTGCCGTCGTTGTCGCTGCTCATCGACGGTGATCCGCCCAAGACGCGCAGCCAGGCGAACGACGCGATGATCGAGGCCATCTCCGAGGTACTCGAGCAGTTCAAGATCGACGCTGCGGTCACCGGATTCACCCGCGGACCGACGGTCACCCGCTACGAGGTGGAGCTCGGACCGGGCGTCAAGGTCGAGAAGATTACTGCGCTGGCACGCAACATCGCCTACGCGGTCGCGACCGACAACGTGCGATTGCTCGCCCCGATCCCCGGCAAGTCCGCCGTCGGTATCGAGGTGCCGAACTCGGATCGCGAGATGGTCCGCCTCGCCGATGTGCTGACCGCCCCGTCGACCCGCAAGGATCACCACCCTCTGGTGATCGGCCTCGGCAAGGACATCGAAGGCGATTTCGTCAGCGCCAACCTGGCGAAGATGCCGCACCTGCTGGTGGCGGGATCCACCGGTTCGGGTAAATCGAGCTTCGTGAACTCGATGCTCGTGTCGCTGCTGGCACGGGCGACACCCGACGAGGTCCGGATGATTCTGATCGACCCGAAGATGGTCGAGTTGACGCCGTACGAGGGCATCCCGCACCTCATCACGCCGATCATCACGCAGCCGAAGAAAGCTGCCGCGGCCCTGGCCTGGCTGGTCGAGGAGATGGAGCAGCGCTACCAGGACATGCAGATCAACAAGGTCCGGCACATCGACGACTTCAACAAGAAGGTGCGGTCCGGCGAGATCACCGCACCGTTGGGCAGCGAACGCGTCTACCGGCCGTACCCCTACATCCTTGCCATCGTCGACGAGCTTGCCGACCTGATGATGACCGCTCCTCGCGACGTCGAGGAAGCGATCGTGCGCATCACCCAGAAGGCGCGCGCCGCAGGTATCCACCTGGTGCTCGCCACGCAGCGTCCGTCCGTCGACGTCGTCACCGGTCTGATCAAGACGAACGTGCCCTCACGTCTGGCGTTCGCCACGTCGTCGTTGACCGACTCGCGAGTCATCCTCGATCAGCCCGGAGCTGAAAAGCTGATCGGCATGGGCGACGCGCTGTTCCTGCCGATGGGTGCGGGCAAGCCGACGCGTCTGCAGGGTGCGTTCATCACGGACGAGGAAATCTCGGCCGTCGTCGACTTCGCCAAGAATCAGGCCGAGCCCGAGTACAACGACACCGTCACCGCCGCGAAGGTCTCGGACAAGAAGGACGTCGACCCCGACATCGGTGACGACCTCGACGTGCTGCTGCAGGCCGTCGAACTCGTCGTCACCAGCCAGTTCGGTTCCACGTCGATGCTGCAACGCAAGCTACGGGTCGGATTCGCCAAGGCAGGACGACTGATGGACCTCATGGAGAACCGCGGCGTCGTGGGTCCGAGCGAGGGCTCGAAAGCCCGTGAAGTTCTCGTCAAGCCCGACGAACTCGACGGACTGCTGTGGTCGATCAAGGGCGGGGACCCGGACGAGCAGCCGGCGTCCGAGGAGTTCTGACGGGCCCTGCACCTGCGTGAATGGACCATTGCACAGCCGTCTGGGCGGTGCAATGGTCCATTCACGCAGAACGGGTGGGCGAGCAGACTCAGGCCGTGAACGCGCCCATCACCGGTGTCCATTCGTGGAAGTCTGCCGACTCGATGAGGTTCTCGACCGCGAAGGGATCCTGGGCGAACAGTGATTCCACGGATGCGGCGTCCGGGCCATCCACGAGCAGCAGAGCGCCGCTGTCGTCGGCGAACGGGCCACTGGAGACGAGCGTCTTCTTCTCCAACAAGTCGGCCAGCCACGCCCGGTGTGCGGCGCGATGGGTGTCGCGGCCCTCGGTTGTCGTGGGGGAGTAGGTGTAGGTGACGGCGATCAGGGGCATGGAGCTCACTTCCGGATTCGAGGGGTGTCCGGAGAATTCTGTCAGAGCGAAAGCAGCATGCGCGTGTTGCCCAATGTGTTCGGCTTGACGTAGCTCAGGTCGAGAAACTCTGCGACGCCGGTGTCGTAGGACCGGCACATCTCCGCGTACACCTCGGCAGTGACGGGCGTTCCCTCGATTTCGGAGAAGCCGTGCCGGGCGAAGAAATCTACTTCGAAGGTCAGCACGAACACCTTCTGCAGCGCCAGCTCGCGTGCCACCTCGATGAGTTTGGCGACGATCAGGTGGCCGGCTCCGTGCCCTTTGGCTGCGGGGTCGACTGCCACCGTGCGTACCTCACCCAGGTCTGCCCAGAGCACGTGCAGAGCTCCGCATCCGATGACGTCGCCTGCGCGCTCGGCAATCCAGAACTCCTGCACTGCCTCGTACAGCGTCACCAGGTTCTTCTCGAGCAGGATTCGGCCCGCGTAGATGTCGATCAGCCGCTTGATCTCGGGAATGTCGGAGGTTCGGGCTCGACGCACGACCAGGGTGGCGTCGCCGATGGACGTGCCGTCCACGGTGTCGGAATACTCGTCGGATTCGGGATCGGCAGTGTCGCGACTCGCCCGATTCGGCCCAGAAGTCATGTGGTGAACAGTAGTCACCGATGCAACCGATAAACTTTCCGTGTGTCGTTCAGCGAGCAGTGTCCCCGTCTCGACGGGTCGGTGCTGCCCGAACGCCGACACAGCAACGAATGCCCGGTCCGCGGCCGAGAAGCGGCTTCGTGACCGGCCCGACAGCGCCGGGCCACGGTGTTCCGTCCAGCGGTGCCTCGCGCAGTGCGGGGCTGCCGCACGGCAACGCTGCTCCGGGCGGATCGGACGCCGTCCCGCTGCTCAACATCGCCAATGTGTTGACCGTGCTGCGCATCGCTCTGGTTCCGGTCTTTCTTGCGGCACTGTTCGTCGGAGACGGTCACGACACCTCGTGGCGGTTGGCGGCGACGGCGATCTTCGCCGCAGCGGCCATCACCGACCGGATCGACGGCCAACTCGCCCGCAAGTACGGACTCGTCACCGATTTCGGGAAGATGGCCGACCCCATCGCCGACAAGGCGCTGATCGGCGCTGCCCTCGTCGGGCTGTCGATGTTGGGCGATCTGTCCTGGTGGGTGACGGCGATCATCGGGGTACGCGAAATAGGCATCACCGCGGTCCGTTTCGCCGTCATTCGTCACGGAGTCATTCCGGCCGGTCGTGGCGGCAAGGTCAAGACACTGGTCCAGACATTCGCGATCGGCGTGTATCTGTGTCCGCTGCCCAGCGCAGTCGATCCAGTGGCGGTGGCGCTGATGGCTCTGGCGGTTCTGCTGACCGTGTACACCGGCCTGGACTACGTGGTTCAGGCGATTCGGTTGCGCCGGGGTGTGTCCTCGGTGTGAGTGCATTCGACGGGCGTCCACGAGGCGATGCGGGAAGTTACAGTTCTGACAACCGTGTCGGAGCCCCTTCGGCGCGTGTCGGAAGCGACGGGCATATAGGGTCGGGAACCAATCGGGCCGGCTGGGACGTTGACCCTACGACGGCTCCGAACGAACGATACGAACGTGGTCGTCTCGACGGCACAGTCGTCGGCAACAGCACCAACGAGGAGGAGCGAGATGGCGCTGCTATTGCGTGAAGCACTCGGCGACAGTTTGCGGCGTACTCGCGTCGCACAGAGCCGCACCCTGCGTGAAGTCTCGAACACCGCGCGCGTGAGCCTCGGCTACCTCTCCGAGGTGGAGCGTGGTCGCAAGGAAGCGTCGAGCGAACTGCTCGCAGCGATCTGCGATGCTCTTGCCGTTCCCCTCTCCGACGTGATGAGCGACGTGAGTATCACGCTGTCGGATGCATCCACCGCTGCTGTGCGTGCCGAGGAATCGGCTGTGGCCACCCGCATCGACGGAGATACACGAGTCGTGATTCCGGCACCTGCTGCCAGAGCTCTCGCCGCCGCCTAAGATCGAACGAGTAGCCGAAGTCGGCTGCCGGCCCCACCGAATCACCCGAACATCACTGCACTGACAGGTTCATTTCGGTCACTGCGACAGCAGCCGACCCGTACGCGGCCACCGCGGCGCAACAGATGGAGGCAGGACCACCCCATGGCTAATCCTTTCGTCAAGGCCTGGAAATACATGATGGCGCTCTTCAATTCCAAGATCGACGAGAAGGCCGACCCCAAGGTTCAGATTCAGCAGGCGATCGAAGACGCGCAGCGGCAGCACCAGGCGCTGTCGCAGCAGGCGGCGTCCGTCATCGGCAATCAGCGTCAGCTCGAGATGAAGCTCAGCAGGCAGCTGGACGAGGTCGAGAAGCTCAACGCCAACGCTCGTCAGGCCGTGACGCTGGCCGATCAGGCCGCCACCGCAGGTGACGTCGAGAAGGCCACGCAGTACACCAACGCGGCCGAGGCGTTCGCGGCTCAGCTCGTGACCGCCGAGCAGAGCGTCGAGGACCTCAAGGTTCTGCACGATCAGTCTCTGCAGGCTGCCACGCAGGCCAAGAAAGCCGTCGAGCAGAACGCGATGGCCCTGCAGTCGAAGGTCGCCGAGCGCACCAAACTGCTCAGCCAGCTCGAGCAGGCGAAGATGCAGGAGAAGGTCAGCGAATCGCTGCGCTCGATGGACAGCACGTTGTCGGCACCGGGAAACACCCCGAGTCTCGATGCGGTGCGCGACAAGATCGAGCGTCGTTACGCAGACGCGCTCGGTTCCGCCGAGCTCGCTCAGAACTCCGTGTCCGGACGCATGCTCGAGGTTCAGCAGGCATCTGTGCAGATGGCTGGTCACAGCCGGCTCGAGCAGATCCGTGCCTCCATGGCCGGTGACTCCCTGCCCACGGGTAATTCCGCCGCCAAGCCGTCGATCGCCAAGGCCCCGGACGCAACGCCCGAGCCGCCGGCACAGGCGTGATCGACCGAACGCGAAGTTCGTTCGAGTAGACAGTAGTTCCGACGCATGAGCAACAAGAATCACGAACCCGGCCGGTCGCGTAAGCGGCCGGCCGTTTCGCTGGACAGGGAGACGGTGACAGCCGCCGTTGCCGAATCCGGAGCGGTGGTCCGGTCTCTGGCCGAGACAGCGCGGGCCGCAGGAACCTCACTGCTCGATGCCGCCGGCCGTCGTAAGGATCCACGTGCCAAGCACCTGAAGAAGATTCGACGGGCTCGCCGGCGAAGTATCAGGTTCGGGGCCGCGTCGACGACCACTGCCGTGAGTACTGCGGGGATCGCAGCCTTGTCGGCTCCGGAATGGACTCTGTTCGTCGGTGGTGGTTCTGCCGCGCTCTTGGCCGTTCCTGCTGTGTACGCCTTCGGTCGTTTGCGGCGACTGCGAGGTCAACCGGTTCCGGTGGGACTGCCCGGCAGGCGTTCGTTACCGCAGCGTGGATCTGCCGCCTTCGAGCCGATGTCACGATTGGCGGGCGCAGAGCAGAGTCTGTTCGAGCTGCTCGGAATTCTGGCGCGATCGGGCACCATCGCCCCCGAGGACGTCGAAGAGATGATCGGCGTTGCCTCGGATGCGGTGAGGGGCTTGGAAGGTGTTGCCGTCGATATTGCGGCCCTCGAACGTGCGGGAGCGGCAAGCGCATCGACACGCACGCATCTACGGCCCGGAATCGAGGCTGCAGCAAGCGATCTCGCTGCCGGAGTGGACCAGTACGAGGATCTCGTCGCCGCTGCAGCCCGGATGACCGGACCGGCCGGGTCCACGTCGAAGAACGTGGTGGAATCTCATCGCCGAGAATTGTTGTCTGCCACCGATCGACTGCAAGGGTGGGCCGACGCGCTCACCGAACTCGACGAGATCCGGTCACGACACCGGTGAGAAGATCAGGGTTCACCCCGATGTGTTCGCCGTGATCGGCTGCCAGTATCGACATAACGCGATACGACCCGGTGCGCGTCACACGGTAGGAGCCGTTCATGTTCTGGAAGATTCTCGGATTCATCGTTCTCGTCTGGATCGCACTTGCCTTGCTGGGCAGCATCATCAAGGGCTTGTTCTGGTTGGTCGTGGCCGGGGCCATCGTCTTCGGGCTGGTGTGGCTGTACAAGGCCATCTCCTCCGGTCACGACCGTTCGTCGCTGAAATACTGACTGCCGACCGCGTTACGTGCGCAGTGGGGAATCCGCTCCGACGAACACTCGCAACGCACGCGGCACGCATTCGATCGTGACGGGTAATTCTGCGATGCGTTCGCCGTCTGCGTACGCCACCATGTCGTCGCAGCGCACGGTCACGTTCCGGGCGCTGTAGACCTCGACCTCCGGAAGGTCGACGTGGGCACCCCGATACAACGTCGGCGACAGCGCAAGCAGTCGCGTTCGACTCACATCCCGGACGACAGTGATGGCGAACAGCCCGTCGTCCACTCGTGCGGTCGGGCAGATGGCCATGCCGCCGCCGTAGCTGCTGCCATTTCCGACGGCGACGAGAACGGCATCCAGATGCAGCTCGGCGTCATCCAATTCTATTGTGTACGAAAGTGTTCGGAGAGCAGCCAACTGCAATAGCATGGCCGCGTTGTACCGCAGCGGGCCGGCAAGCCACTGCATGCGGCCGGCGCGCTCGGTGACCAGTGAATCGAAGCCACTCGACAGGACCGTACCGAACCAGCGCGTCCCGACCCTACCGAGATCTATCGACCTCACGACTCCGTCGACCACGAGATCCGCGGCGCGGGTGGCATCGTCGAGGGGGACCCCGAGCGTCCGGGCCAAATCGTTGCCTGTGCCCGCAGGAATCAGTCCGAGCGGAGTGTCGGTTCCCGCGATCACCTGGAGCGCGAGATTGACGACCCCGTCGCCGCCCACGGCAACGACGGCATCCGTCCCGCACCCGACGGCTCGCTTCAACAACTCCAGCGCATCACCCGCCGTTCGGCCCTCGACGGTCGAGACGTCGAGTTCACGCTCGCGCAGACGCGTCACGGCTCGCCGTGACGCGTGGACTGCTCGACCACCGCCGGCCGTGGGATTGGTCAGGACGGTCACCGATCGCGTCATGCAAGCTCGAATTCGTCGGTCACTCGATCAGCTTGCCAGGGTCGAGGTTTCCTGCGCAGGTCGGCGGCGTGATCGGCACCCGACAATGGCACCGAAGAATACGGACGGACGGGCCGACGGTCACTGTGCAACATGGTGTCGCTGTTACTGTGAGGTATAGTAACGACACGAAATGTTTCCGAGTGAAGTACTTTACTTCCGACCGTTGTGCGAAGGGTGATCTGTGATCGAGCAGCAGGTGTCGACTCCCGCCTCGCTCGAGTCCTCCCCGGAGGCAGCACCCGAGAAGTCGGTGGAGGACACCGTTCTCGACGCCGCACGATCGTGCATCCTCGAACGAGGAGTCAAGCGTACGACCCTTGCCGAGATCGCACGACGCGCCAAAGTCAGCAGGCCCACGGTGTACCGGCGGTGGGCCGATACCCGAGCAGTGGTGTCGAGCCTGCTCACCCGTGAGATCGCTGCCCTGATTCCCGACTTCGACGCCACCGCGTCCGGACGCGAGCAGATCGTCGTTGCTGTGGTTCAGGCGGGAGATCGGATAAGGCAGCATCCGCTGTTCGTCAAGATTCTGCGGTCGGACTCGGACGTGCTCGCGACCTACATTCTGCACCGCCTCGGTACCAGCCAATCGTTGATCATCGATGCGGTGGCGCGTCTTGTCGAAGCGGGACAACGTGATTCGTCGGTCCGCGACGGGGATCCGAATACCCTGGCGACGCTCGTCCTGCTCATGGTCCAGTCCGCCGTCCAGTCCGCCGAGATGGTGTCCGAACGGGTTCCGGGTGGCGAGGTGGTACGCCAGATGGCGGACGCCGTCGACGCCTACCTTCGTCCCGACAAAGCCTGACCGTCGGCACCGCTGCCCGGCACGATCGGTGATCGTCCAGCGCGGCGATGTGGCACGCTGAGCGCGTGCGAGTAGCAGTGGTGGCCGGCCCGGACCCAGGACATGCGTTTCCCGCCATCGCCTTGTCGCTGTTGTTCGAGCGGGCGGGTGACGATCCGGTCCTGTTCACCGGAAGCCGGTGGGTCGGCGACGCCAGAGCGGCCGGTCTTCGCACGCTCCCACTGGGTGGCCTGCTGCCGCGACCGGAGGACGACGATCTCGATGCCGGGCAGCGCATTCATTCGCGCGCAGCCTTTGTCGCGACAGAACTGTTGCCGGACCTCGAGCGCGAGAACGTCGATCTGGTGGTCTCCGATATTCTCACCGCCGGAGGCGGAATGGCTGCCGAGCGATTGGGAATTCCCTGGGTCGAGCTCTCGCCCCACCCGCTGTATTCGCCATCGAAGGGGTTGCCGCCCATCGGAAGTGGGCTCGCGCCCGGACGCGGTGTTCGGGGTCGTCTTCGCGATACGGTGATGCGCGCGTTGACGGCGCGCTCGATCGCCCGCGGGCAGCAACAGCGCGCCGACGCCCGAGTGAGCATCGGACTACCCGCACGCGATCCCGGGCCGGCTGCTCGGCTCATCGCCACCATTCCCGCACTCGAAGTGCCGCGGCCCGACTGGCCGAGGGATGCCCATGTGGTGGGCCCACTGCTGTGGGAGCCCACCGACGAATTGCTCGACGTCCCCGCCGGCGATACGCCGCTGGTGATGGTGGCCCCGTCGACGGCGTTCACCGGGGCCGAGGGAATGTTGGAGATGGCTCTGAAGGGATTGGACGGCACAGGCGTCCGGGTAGTGGCCTCGGTGCTCGACGGGGGCCCCGACGACGTGCCGGAATGGGCGAATGCCGGACTCGGTCGCCAGGACGAATTGCTTCGCCGCGCCGATGTCGTGGTGTGCGGAGGTGGTCACGGCATGTTGGCCAAGGCGCTCATCCACGGAGTTCCAGTGGTCACCGTGCCGGGCGGCGGCGATCAGTGGGAGCTGGCGAACCGGGCCGCTCGGCAGGGGAGTGCCGTACTGGTGCGCCCCGCCACCGCGGGTGCAATTGCCGACGCCGTGTCCGCCGTGCTGTCCGACCCTCGTCATGCGGCGGCAGCGACCTCGGCGGCTGCAGGCGCGCATCACGTCGAGGATCCTGTCTCGGTCTGCCGCGAGGTGCTCGCCGGTAGCGACGCCGAGGGCGGGCGTTAGGCTGATCGATGTGCGTCTGACCGAATTTCGTGAACTGCTCACCGAGGAGTTCGGCTCCGTTCGAGGCAATTCCCTGCTCGCCGATCATGTGCTGTCCGGTATCGGACGGACGGGCGCGCAGGCCATCGAAGACGGTGTCGACCCGCGGGAAGTATGGCGGTCGATCTGTTACGAGTTCGATGTGCCCAAGGAACGTTGGTAGCTCCACCGCATCGGCTCGAGTCGCTCGGCGTGTCGAAAGCCGTGGTAGTTGACTCGAACACGTGTTCGCCTATGCTGATGTCAACGGTTGCTGGCCGGTCTCGAAGAACTTCTTGTCGGTACCCCGTTCTAGCGTTACCGCCAACAAGCTGATCGACAGACACAGCTGAACGAAACGACACAGGGAGCTCACGATGGCTGCATACGACCGCGACAAAGCGCTCGATCTCGCACTCGCGCAGATCGACAAGAATTTCGGTAAGGGCTCGGTGATGCGCCTCGGCGACGAGGTCCGTCAGCCCATCGCCGTCATCCCCACGGGATCGATCGCGCTCGACGTGGCACTCGGCATCGGAGGTCTGCCCCGCGGCCGAGTCATCGAGGTCTACGGTCCTGAGTCCTCGGGTAAGACCACCGTCGCATTGCACGCGGTGGCCAGCGCTCAGCGTGCCGGCGGAATCGCCGCGTTCATCGATGCCGAGCACGCGCTCGATCCCGACTACGCGAAGAAGCTCGGTGTCGACACCGACGCACTGTTGGTCTCGCAGCCCGACACCGGTGAGCAGGCCCTGGAAATCGCCGACATGTTGATTCGCTCCGGTGCCCTCGACATCCTCGTCGTCGACTCGGTGGCCGCACTGGTACCGCGCGCCGAGATCGAAGGCGAGATGGGTGACAGTCACGTGGGTCTGCAGGCCCGTCTGATGAGCCAGGCGCTGCGCAAGATCACCGGTGCCATGAGCAACTCCGGTACCACCGTGATCTTCATCAACCAGTTGCGCGAAAAGATCGGCGTCATGTTCGGTTCCCCCGAAACCACCACCGGTGGTAAGGCATTGAAGTTCTATGCCTCGGTACGTCTGGACATCCGTCGGATCGAGACGCTGAAGGACGGAACCGAGGCCATCGGTAACCGCACCCGTGTCAAGGTCGTCAAGAACAAGGTCGCGCCGCCTTTCAAGCAGGCCGAATTCGACATCATCTACGGCAAGGGCATCAGCCGTGAAGGCTCGTTGATCGACATGGGTGTCGAGCACGGGTTCATCCGCAAGTCGGGCTCGTGGTTCACCTACGAAGGCGATCAGCTCGGACAGGGCAAGGAGAACGCCCGTAAGTTCATGCTCGAGAATCCCGATGTGCGTGACGAAATCGAGAAGAAGATTATGGAGAAGCTGCAGATCGGTGCGGACGTCACCGCAGAGGAGCCCGCAGCTGCTCCGGTCGACTTCTAACCTGGGTTCGCTGTGCAGCAGCGAGACAACGGCGGCGGCACCGAAGCGCAGGCGAAAGACGTCTGCCTTCGGCTGCTGACCGACCGGGCCCGCAGCAGACACGAACTCGAAGCCAGCTTGGCCAAGAAGGGTTTCACCGACGAGGTCTCCACCGCAGTGCTCGACCGACTCGAGAAGGCGAAACTCGTCGACGACGAGTCGTTTGCGGAGCAGTGGGTTCAATCTCGGCACAAGTACTCCGGCAAGGGCAAACTCGCTCTGAGCATGGAGCTGCGGAACAAAGGCGTCAGCAACGAGTTGGCCGTGAACGCCCTGGATCTGATCGATGCCGAAGACGAGCGTCAGCGTGCTGCGGAGTTGGTGCGCAAACGATTCCGAACGCTGCATCTGCCGGATCCGAACGGGCCCGACGCACGAGTCGAACGCGACAAAGTGGTGCGCAAGTTGGTCGGGATGCTGGCCCGCCGCGGCTACTCGCAGGGAATGGCATTCGCCGTGGTCAAGGAACAACTCGATCGCGTGGGAGCCGACACCGAAGACTTCGACGGCCCAGATTCGATGTGATCGTCCACATCGAGTCCAGGCAGTCGAGAAACAGTATGGCCCGCAACACCATCGGTGTTGCGGGCCATACTGCTGTGCAGCCGAACGGTGCGGAGCTCAGGCCGCTTGACCGCCGTCGAGTGCAGGCACGACAGCGGCGGTGCCGCCCTTACGCTTTCGCGATCGCAGACGCCGCTCGACCACGGTCGCCAGTTTCGTCAACGCCGAGTTGATGATGATCATGATGACGGCGACGATGATCAGCGACGGGAGGTAGTTGCTGTAGAACGCGCCGACCTGCTGACCGGAACGGACGACTTCGACGTACCCGATGATGTATCCCAGCGCCGAGTCCTTCAGTGCCACCACCATCTGCGAGATGATGGCGGGCAGCATCGCGGTCACGGCCTGGGGGAGCAGTACCAGGGTCATGACCTGGCTCTTGCGCATGCCCAGCGCCGAGGCGGCTTCGCGCTGACCCTTCGGCAGTGAATTGACTCCGGCACGTACGATCTCGGCGATCACCGATCCGTTGTACAGAGTGAGGCCGGTGACCACCGCGGCCAACGCCAGGTACTTGACCTTGAAGACCTCGTAATCGGCGTACACCGCGTACAGGAAGATCATCAGGATCAGCACGGGAACTGCACGGAACAATTCGACAATCGCACCGCTGACGATCCGTACAGCGCGGTGATCCGAGAGGCGGCCGATGCCGAGGACGGCACCGAGAATCAGGGCGAACACGATCGACAATGCCGCCGCGACCAGAGTTCCCTGAATACCGGGCAACAGGTACGTGGTCCACGTTGTCGATTCGAGGAACGGGTCCCACTTCTCGGCAGTGAGCTGCCCCTTCGAGTCGAGGGCGCGGTAGATCAGAAATGCGATTCCGAGCGAGATCACCGCGACGACGACAGTCAGAATGCGGTATCGCAGTACCGCTTTGGGTCCGGGAACGTCGTACAGAACTGCTACTGCATCACTCATCATGACACCGCCAATCGCTTGCTGATGTAGCCGAACAGCAACCCGGTCGGGAGCGTCAAGATCATGAAGCCGAGCGCGAAGATTCCGCCGACGACGAAGATCGCGGCCTCGTTCTCGATCATGTTCTTCATCAGGAACGACGCCTCGGCGACGCCGATGACCGATGCGATGGTCGTGTTCTTCGTCAACGCGATCACGACGCTTCCCAGCGGGCCGACCACCGCGCGGAACGCCTGAGGAAGAACGACGATCGAGATGTTCTGGGTGAACGTCATTCCCAGCGAGCGGCCCGCTTCGGCCTGCCCCACCGGGACGGTGTTGATGCCCGAGCGCAGTGACTCGGCCACGAACGACGCGGTGTAGATGCTCAGCCCGAGGATTGCCAATCGAAAGTTGTTGTCGTCGAGTGACGTCGGTGAGGACTCCGACGCCAGAGAAACGCCCATTGTCTGATACAGCCCGAACGAGGTGAACAGAATGATCAGGGTCAAGGGGGTGTTACGAAAGATGGTGACGTACGTCGCCGCAATTCCGCGCGCGATCGGAATGGGTGATACGCGCATGGCGGCGATGATCGTTCCGATGACCAACGCACCGACGAGGGATGCCAACGTCAGGTAGATGGTCGAGAGGAACGCGTCGATCAGTTGATCGCCGTACTTGCTCAATAGGTTCACGGTGCTTGTTGATCCTCACGGCTCGGCGAGATCGAGCCGTCGTGTCCCGCCCGCGACGAGCGGGACACGACGGCGTGGTCGATCAGTAGCAGTCGATCAGTAGCGGTCGACGGTGGGCGGGCTCGGCAGCGGGTAGCCCGACGCGCCGACGGTGTCGTTGAACGCCTGCTCCCAGGCACCGCTGGTCACCATCTCTTCGATGGCGTCGTTGATCTTGTTGCGTCCGTCGGTGTCGTCCTTGTTCAGGCCGATGCCGTAGTTCTCCGTGGTGAAGGGCTCACCGACCACCTTGAACTGACCGGGGGACTGAGCGGCGTAACCGGCAAGGATGATGTCGTCGGTGGTGACGGCGTCCACGGTGCCGTTGCGCAGTGCTTCGACGCAGGCGGAGTAGGTGTCGAACGGCTGAAGCTGGACTCCCGGGTACTCGTCGGCGATGTTCTGTGCCGGGGTGGAACCGGTGACCGAGCACAGCTTCTTGCCCTCGAGTGAATCGGGACCGGTGATGTCGGTGTTGTCCTGCTTCACCAGGAGCGACTGACCTGCCACGAAGTACGGTCCGGCGAAGCCGACCTTCTCCTTGCGGGTGTCGGTGATGGAGTAGGTGGCGACGATGTAGTCGACCTCACCGTTCTGGATCAGCGTCTCGCGCTGCGCGGACGGGGATTCCTTGAATTCGATGTTCGCCTCGTCGACACCGAGCTTGCCTGCGACGTACTTGGCCACCTCGACGTCGAAGCCGCTGAACGAGCCGTCCGGATTGCGGAGGCCGAGGCCCGGCTGGTCGAACTTGATGCCGACGATGAGGCTGCCGTTCTCGGCGCTGCTCGAGATGGTGCGCGCTTCTTCGCCGCCGCCACAGGCGGTGGCGACGATGGACAGAGCGGCGATGGCGACACCGAGGCGAAGCGGTCGGGTGATTCTCACAGTGAATGTCCTTCGGATAGGTCGTACGTACGGGGACGAGCGGTGAATCTGATCAGTGACCCAGGATCTTGCCGAGGAAGTCCTTGGCGCGTTCGGACTTCGGGGACTTGAAGAAGGTTTCGGGATCGGTGTCCTCGACTACGGCACCGTCGGCCATGAAGATGACTCGGTCGCCTGCCTTGCGGGCGAAGCCCATCTCGTGGGTGACGACGAGCATTGTCATGCCCTCCTTGGCCAGCGAGGTCATGACGTCGAGTACCTCGTTGACCATCTCCGGATCCAGGGCCGAGGTGGGCTCGTCGAAGAGCATCACTTTGGGATTCATGGCGAGTGAGCGGGCGATGGCCACGCGCTGTTGCTGACCACCCGACAGCTGAGCCGGGTACTTGTCTGCCTGGTTGGCGATGCCGACGCGTTCGAGCAGAGCCAGTGCGCTCTTCTCGGCCTCGTCCTTCTTGAGCTTTCTCACCTTCATCGGTGCCAGCATGACGTTCTGCAGAATGGTCTTGTGTGCGAAGAGGTTGAACGACTGGAACACCATGCCGACATCCGCACGCAGTGCAGCGAGGGCCTTGCCCTCGGCGGGGAGTAGATCCCCGTCGACCTCGATGGCACCGGAATCGATCGGCTCCAACCGGTTGATCGTCCGGCACAGCGTCGACTTGCCGGATCCGGACGGACCCACGACGATGACGACCTGGCCGGCCGGCACTTCGAGATTGATGTCCTTGAGTACGTGCAGATCACCGAAGTGCTTGTCGACGGATTTGAGCGAGATCATCGAAGGGGCGCCCGGCGGTGGTGTCGCTGCCGGGGCGTCGGTGGCGTGCGTCATAGGTGGAAACCCTATGCGTAGTTTCCTCGCCGACCGGCGTTTTCGCCCGCAGTCTTCGATTATGTAATGGAAACTTTACTGTCGGCATGCATAGCGCCTGCACAGTCCGCGGAGGGCCCCGTGACCCCGGCGTGTCCGCCCGTGCGATGGACGTACCCTGAAGAGGTGCAAACGAGTGTTTTTTCGACCGTGGACGTGACCGATCGCGGGAGCGTCGACCCCGAGACGGCCAGTGCCCCATCGGCGGCAGGTGCCCGCAGCTACGAGGTGCGCACACACGGCTGCCAGATGAACGTTCATGATTCCGAACGCCTGTCCGGGCTGCTCGAAGAGGCCGGTTACGTGCCCGCCGACGCCGGTACCGACGCAGATCTCGTGGTGTTCAACACGTGCGCTGTACGCGAGAACGCGGACAACAAGCTGTACGGAAACCTCGGCATGCTGCGGCCCGCGAAGACGCGAAACCCCAACATGCAGATTGCCGTCGGCGGTTGCCTGGCGCAGAAGGACCGCAACACCGTCGTGGACAGGGCTCCGTGGGTGGACGTGGTCTTCGGTACGCACAACATCGGGTCGCTGCCGGTACTGCTCGAGCGCGCCCGGCACAACGAGCAGGCTCAGGTCGAGATACTCGAGTCTCTCGACGCCTTCCCGTCCACCTTGCCGGCCAAGCGGGAGTCCGCGTACGCCGGCTGGGTATCGATTTCGGTGGGCTGCAACAACACCTGCACGTTCTGCATCGTTCCGGCGCTGCGCGGCAAGGAGATCGACCGTAGGCCGGGCGACATCCTCGCCGAGGTACAGGCTTTGGTGGACCAGGGCGTGCTCGAGGTGACGCTGCTGGGGCAGAACGTCAACGCCTACGGTGCCTCGTTCGCCGACCCCGATCTGCCTCGCGACCGCGGGGCGTTCGCCGCGCTGCTGACCGCGTGCGGATCCATCGAAGGACTCGAGCGAGTGCGGTTCACGTCTCCGCATCCGGCCGAGTTCACCGACGACGTCATCGAGGCGATGGCATCGACCCCGAACATCTGTCCCACGCTGCACATGCCGCTGCAGTCCGGATCGGACCGAATCCTCAAGGCGATGCGCAGGTCCTATCGACAAACGAAGTTCATGGGCATCATCGACAAGGTTCGCGCGGCCATGCCGCACGCGGCCATCACCACCGACATCATCGTCGGCTTCCCCGGCGAGACCGAAGAAGATTTCGAGCAGACCCTCGAGGTGGTGCGGCGTGCGAAGTTCGCCAACGCGTACACCTTCCAGTACTCCAAGCGCCCGGGCACCCCGGCGGCCGACATGCCCGATCAGGTACCGAAAGAGGTTGTACAGGAACGGTATCTGCGGTTGATCGCGTTGCAGGAAGAGATCGTCCTGGCCGCGAATCAGGCCCTGATCGGCACCGAGGTCGAACTGCTCGTCGCTACCGGTGAGGGGCGCAAGAACAACGCAACTCATCGGATGAGCGGACGCGCCAGGGACGGCCGACTGGTGCACTTCGCCGTCGACGCCGAGCGGGCGGGCGACATTCGCCCGGGCGACGTCGTCACGACGACCCTGACCGCCGCGGCCCCGTACCACCTGATCGCCGACGCCGGAGTGCTGACGCACCGACGGACCGCGGCAGGAGACGCTCACGAACGCGGCATCATGCCGAAGACGGCCCCGATCGGGGTCGGTCTCGGACTTCCTTCGATCGGTGCCCCGGCACCGCTTCCGGTTCAGACAGGATGCACCGTATGACAGACACAGATGGACCCGATCGCGTCGTACCCTCGCGAACCGCCGAGGAACTCGGACGAACCGAGCGGGCGGTGATGACCGAGCTGGATCCGGGAGCGCGAGCCATGGTGGTGGCCGGGCTGGTGCTGGTCCTGTTGGTCACGTTCGCGTTGCCGCACACCGGATCGGCCACCGGCTTCGACGTGCTGACGGGCAGCGACGCAGCAGCCGCGGAATCGATTGCCCTGCCGTCGCGCGTTTTCGTCGTGCTGGTGCTGACGTTCGGTGTGGTGATGTCGGTGCTGGCGCTTGTCACCCGCGTCTGGGCGCTGGCCTGGGCCGCCCTCGCCGGGTGTGCGGTGTCGTCGGTGTACGGGATGCTTTCGATCTGGACGCGGCAGACCGTGCCGGACAACCTGCAGGGCGGCGGACCGGGCATAGGTCTCGTCATTGCGTGGATCGCGGTGATGGTGCTGACGTTCCATTGGCTCAAAGCCGTATGGAACAAGACCAACTCTCAGCTCGCCGCTCAGGAACAGCGCCGTATCGCGGCGGCGTCGGGCGAGCAGAAGCTACGCCTGTGGGACGGCCACTCGAACCCCTGAGTTCGTGTGGCCGCCCGCACTGCAGGTCACAACTCGTCGACGGCACTTTCCGCGGCATCGGCCCATTCACGCCACTGCTGGGCCTGCGCACGCGCCCGCTCGGCGTCCTTGGTCTTGCCTGCCGCCGTCGCCTTGGCCGCTTGATCCTCGAACTGGGCCACTCGCTCACGGAACTGAGCCGCGCGGGCAACCGCCTCGGGGTCGGACCGACGCCACTGAGACTCCACGGCGTCGTGGACGGACTTCTCGATCGCGCGGAGCTTGCCTTCGAGTTCCTGCATCTTCTCGCGCGGAACCTTGCCGATGGCGTCCCACTTGTCCTGCAGATCACGCAGCGCCGCACGAGCAGCGTCGAGGTCCTTGCTCGGATCGATATGTGTCTTCGCCAACAACGCTTCCTTGGCCTCGGCGTTGGCCTCGAATTCCGCGTCGCGCTCCGACGCCGCGGCGTTGCGTGCCGCGAAGAACACGTCCTGGGCGGCCTTGAAGTTCTTCCACAATGCGTCGTCGGCGTCCCGCGGAGCTCGGCCCGACGCTTTCCACTCCACCAACAGGTCTCGGAATGCGGCTGCAGTGGGACCCCAATCGGTGGACGAGGACAACGCTTTTGCGCGCTCGACCAGCTCCTCCTTGCGGGTCTTGGCTGCTCCTCGCTCCCGATCGAGATCGGCGAAATGCGCACCACGACGCCGGTTGAAGTTCTCCCTGGCCTTCGAGTACCGCTTCCACAGCGCATCGTCGATCTTTCGATCCACCCCGCGGATCGTCTTCCATTCGTCCAGAATTTCGCGCAGCCGATCCCCGGCATGCTTCCACTGCGTCGATTCACTGCCGATCTGCTCGGCCTCGGCGGCGAGGGCTTCCTTGCGGGCAGTGTGCTCGGCGCGTTCGAGCTCCTTCTCCTGCTTGGCGACTGCCGCTGCTGCGTCGGAGTGCTCGACGACGGCGTGGAGTCGGCGAGCCAGCAGATCGAGGTCGCCGATCACCGCGGCCGTCGGCAGGCTCTCCAGCAGCGCCGAGGCCGCAGCCTTGGTTTTCTTGGCATCACCGGTACCCGACGTCAGTCGGGCCTCGAGCAGTCCGACCTCGGTGGCCAGATCGTCGTATCGCCGCCCGAAATGCGCGAGGCCTTCCGCTGCGTCGCCCGCTTGCCAGGAGCCGACCTGCCGCTCGCCGTCCGAGGTGCTCACCCACGCGGTGCCGTCGTCGTCGACCCGGCCGTACTTGCTCGGATCGCTCGCCGGCGCGACCACGGTGGGCACATGCGCGGCCGTCGGGTGTGGCTTGGCTGCCGAGGAGCCACCGGGGCGGGGTGCGCCGGGACGAGGAGAAGCAGAACTCGGTCCGCCGGGCTTCGGTCCGCCGCCGGGCTTGGGGCCGTCACCTGGCTTGGGTCCTCCGGTCGAAGGTGTAATGGTCGCGTCACCACCGGAATGATCGGCGGGTGCAACCGACGACGGGGCGTCGGGGGTGGTGGGGGTACCGGCGTTCGGGTCGGTCATTATTCCTCATCTCTGCCGCGCGTCACGGCTGCCTACGATCGCGATCTGGACACCATTGAACTCGGTGACGACCGATCGGACCATTGAAACAGCTCAGACGGTTCGAGGTGGACTCGTCCGGCCAAGTCGCGTCACCGACTAGCGTGATACGTGTGTTCTGTGCCGCGGCCCTGGTGCCCTCTCCGCCGTTACTGGTCCCCGAACTGATGGGCCGGGCAGCAGCCGAGGCAACCGAGCTTCGAGCCGCTGCTGTGTCTGCTGTCGAGCAGCTGTCCGCTGTGGCCGACCGGTGGCTCGCGGTCGGCGTCGACGACGGCGAGGGGCGGTACGACGAGACGACGGTCGGCACCATGCGTGGGTACGGCGTCGATGTGGAGGTGCGGCTGTCCGGTTCGCCGGCACGGTCCGGGCCGGACCCCGAGTTGCCGCTGGCGGTTCTCCTCGCCGGCTGGCTGCGCGGGGCGGCGGCGGCCGACAGGGCAATCGAGGTCCGCACGGTACCCGCGGACGCGAGCGCACGGTGGTGCTCGCACACCGGGATGGAACTGCGCCGCGAACTCGACGCGTCCGACGACAGGTGGGGAGTGTTGGTGCTGGCAGACGGCGCGAACACCCTCACCCCGAAGGCACCGGGGTCGTTCGATTCGCGCGCCGCGGACGTGCAGCGTCGCATCGACGATGCTCTTGCCACCGCCGACGTCGACGCCCTCGCGGAGCTCGACGAGGGCCTCTGCGCAGCGATCGGCGTGCGGGGCCGACCGGCCGTGCAGATGCTCGCCGCACTCGTGGGAACCGACGCCGTCTCGACGACCGAGCTGTATCGGGGCGCACCGTTCGGTGTCGGATACTTCGTCGGAGTTTGGTCCCGTGGCTGACGAAACCGGGGCGACCGCCGAGGATTCGGCCACGACACCGGTGGCGGTGATCGGACCGACCGCTGCGGGCAAATCGGACCTGGCGCTGGACCTGGCCGAGGAGCTGGGCGGGGAGATCGTCAACATCGACGCGATGCAGCAATACCGGGGGATGGACATCGGTACCGCGAAAGTGACCGTGCCGGAGCGCCGCGGCATCGTGCACCATCAGCTCGATGTGCTCGAGGTCACCGATATCGCGACGGTGGCGCGTTACCAATCGGCTGCCGTCGCCGACGTCGAGAACATTCGATCCCGTGGCCGTCGGCCGATCATCGTGGGCGGCTCGATGATGTACGTCCAATCACTGCTCGACGAATGGGCCTTTCCTGCCACGGACCCGGTCGTCCGGGCCAAGTGGGAGGCGGTGCTCGAACGCGACGGAGTCGACGCGATCCACCGCGCTCTGACGGAGGTCGATCCGGACGCTGCCGCGTCGATCCTGCCCACGGACGGACGGCGAATGGTGCGGGCCTTGGAAGTGGTCGAATTGACCGGTCGGCCTTTCGCGGCCTCGGCCCCCGTCATCGGTGAACCGCGCTGGGGCACGGTGGTGCTCGGCGTCGACCGTGAGACCGCAGAGTTGGACGAGCGGATCGATCTGCGTACTCGGCGCATGTTCGATTCCGGGTTGCTCGACGAGGTCGAAGCGTTGCTGGAACTCGGCCTGCGCGACGGAGTGACGGCGTCACGGGCGATCGGATACGCCCAGGCGCTCGATGTGCTGGCCGGGGAGTACGACGTCGACCATGCACGTGAGCGGACGTTCATCGGCACCAGGCGCTATGTGCGCCGCCAGCGGTCGTGGTTCCGCCGCGACGAACGAGTGCGGTGGCTCGACGGCGCATCGCCCACCCTGCGGTCGGATGCGCTGTCCGCGATCGAACTCGGCTAGGTCGGTCCCCGTAGACTCGCCGACATGGAATTCGCCAAGGGCCACGGAACGCAGAACGATTTCGTCGTGCTGCCGGATCCCGGTGCCGAGCTCCAACTCACCAGGTCGGCGGTCACGGTGCTGTGTGATCGACGGCAGGGGATCGGCGCCGACGGGGTACTGCGTGTCGCGCGCGCCGGTGCGCTGCGGGACGCGGGTGTACTCGATCGAATCCCGGCCGGTGTCGAGGCCGACGACTGGTTCATGGACTACCGCAACGGTGACGGCACCATCGCCGAGATGTGCGGAAACGGGGTCCGAGTCTTCGCGCACTACCTGCGAGTCCACGATCTCGAGCAGCGCGATCAGTTCGTGGTCGGCTCTCGCGCAGGCGCACGTGCGGTGACGGTGCACTCGTACGACGAGACCGATGCCGACGTGACCGTGGCCATGGGCGACGTCACCCTGCTGGGTTCGACCGCGACGACCCTGGCCGGTGCAGCGTACGAGGGGATCGGTGTCGATGTCGGGAACCCGCATCTGGCCTGCGTCGATCCCACGCTGAACCGCACCGCGTTGCGGGCGTTGGACTTCACCGCTCCGCCGACTCTCGATTCCGAGTTCTTTCCCCACGGTGCGAACGTCGAGATTCTGACCCGGCTCGACGACGGTGCAGTCGAGATGCGCGTCTTCGAACGCGGCGTCGGAGAGACACGCTCGTGTGGCACCGGAACCGTCGCTGCCGCCGCTGCCGCGCTCAGTTACGAGGGGCTCGAGACCGGAGACGTGAGTGTCGGTGTGCTCGGCGGTCGGGTCCGAGTGGCCATCGACCACGTCGGTGCAACCCTGCGCGGACCGTCGGTACTGCTCGCCCGGGGAGAGGTCGACGACCGTTGGTTCGCCGGTCAGTCCTGACCGTCGCGCCGGCTCCGAGCGAAACCCGCGTGCACACGCTGGGCTTTTCGTGGATCATGGGAGTTGTATGACTAACTCACATGAAACATCACCTGCGGGCGAACCGGTCGACCATGATGCCGACGGTTCACCCGATACCGCATCTGCATGGACCCGCGAGGAGTCCGACGCATGGTCGAGGCGGATGGCGCGCTCACCCCTCGACGATGACTCCCCGTCCTCGGGCGATATGCAACTCGAGGAGCGCACTGCGCTGCGACGAGTCGCCGGACTGTCGACCGAGCTCGCCGACGTCACCGAGGTCGAGTACCGGCAGTTGCGCCTCGAACGCGTCGTACTGGTCGGAGTATGGACCACCGGTACTGCGGCACAGGCCGAATCCAGCATGACCGAACTGGCCGCGCTCGCCGAGACTGCAGGCTCCGAAGTACTCGAGGCGCTGATGCAGCGTCGGGACAAACCCGACGCGGCAACCTACATCGGCTCGGGCAAAGCCAAGGAACTGCGCGACATCGTGCTCGCGACCGGGGCCGATACCGTGATCTGCGACGGCGAACTGACGCCCGCCCAGCTCAATGCGCTGGAAAAGGTCGTCAAGGTCAAGGTCATCGATCGAACCGCACTGATCCTCGACATCTTCGCGCAGCACGCGACGTCACGAGAAGGCAAGGCACAGGTCGCCTTCGCCCAGATGGAATACATGTTGCCCAGGCTCCGCGGCTGGGGTGAATCCATGTCACGTCAGGCCGGTGGACGCGCCGGTAGCAACGGCGGCGTGGGTCTTCGTGGACCGGGTGAGACGAAGATCGAGACCGATCGCCGACGCATCCGTGAGCGCATGGCCAAGCTCCGCCGTGAGATCAAAGGCATGAAACAGGCTCGCGACACCAAACGCGAGCAGCGGCTCAGTGGCACGGTGCCGTCGATCGCGATCGTCGGATACACCAATGCGGGCAAGTCGAGTCTGTTGAACGCGCTGACCGGTTCCGGTGTGCTGGTTCAGAATGCGCTGTTCGCAACCCTCGATCCGACGACCCGGAAGTCGACGCTCGAAGACGGCCGCGCGATCGTGCTGACCGATACCGTCGGATTCGTCCGGCATTTGCCGACCCAGCTGGTCGAGGCCTTCCGCTCCACGCTGGAGGAAGTGACCGACGCCGACCTGTTGCTGCACGTGGTCGACGGTTCCGATCCGCTACCGATCGATCAGATCAAGGCAGTACGCGAAGTGATCACCGAGGTGGTCCGCGAGCAGGACGCGAAGATGCCACCGGAGTTGTTGGTGGTCAACAAGATCGACGCCGCAGATCCGGTCCAGCTGACGCAGTTGCGTGGCCTGCTCGACGGCGCACGATTCGTCTCGGCCAAGACCGGTGAAGGCATCGATGCACTGCGGGATCACCTCGGCGACATACTGTCCGAGCCCGATGTGTTGGTCGACGTTCTCGTCCCGTACACCCGCGGCGACCTGGTCGCCAGGATCCACACCGATGGCCGAATAGTGCAATCGACACACGAGGCGGACGGCACGCGCGTCGAAGCTCGTGTGCCGCAATCACTTGCGGCCGCCCTCGTCGAGTTCACCGCGACCGTACCCAGCGCCTGAGTTCGGTGAATCCGCGCGCAGTGGTGCGTGGTGGTGCCGCGGCCGTGGTCGGCACGGCGATCGTGCTGACCTGTGCATCGACCGCCCTGGCCGCGCCGGTCGACGTTGTAACCTACTGTCTACCAACCGATCCCGGACTCGAAGAGCTGTCCGGTGCGACGGTGCTCGACGGCACCGTGTACGGGATCGGCGACAGCGGTGCCGATGATCGGGTGGCGGTGCTCGACGCGAACTGTGCGGTGCAGCGCTGGATCGACGTTCCCGTCGACCCGTACGACGTGGAGGACATGGCGTCGTACGACGGCTCACTGTGGTTGGCCGACATCGGCGACAATCAGTTGCGCCGCGACACTGTGGCACTGACGCGAATGGACCCGGCAACAGGCGCGGGGGAGCTGTATCGACTGACCTACCCGGACGGCGCACACGACGCCGAGACATTGCTCCTCGAACCCGGCGGTCGGCCGGTGATCGTCACCAAGGAACTCTCGGGTGTCAGCGGGGTATACGTACCGACCGGAGACGAATCCGTCACCGATCTGAGAAGTCCGGGTCCGACGCCGCTGCGCAAGGTCGGCGAGCTGGCTTTCACGGCCACCGAGACCGCCGGTGGGCCGCCGTTCGTGGTCGGCTCGATCCTGGCGACCGGGGGAGCGGTGAGTGCAGACGGATCGACCGCTGTGGTGCGCACGTACACCGATGCGTATGTGTTCCGTCCGCCCGACGGGGACGTCGCGTCGGCGCTGGTCGACCCCACCTCACCCCGAGCCGTTTTCGCGCTACCGGCTCAGCCGCAGGGCGAGGCGGCGACGTTCCTGGACGACGGTTCCCTTCTGCTCGCGTCGGAAGCCGGGTTCGGACCGACCGACGGAACGCTGCCGCCCATTTTGAAGATTCCGAACCTGACGTCGGTGGAGCTGTCGACACCTTCGGCTACGCCGGCGTCGCCGACCCGCGATCCTGCTGCTCCTGCGGCACCCGCACAGACGACGACAGCGACGGACTCGGAATGGGAATTCCGAGCTGCCGTCGCTGCCGGGGTGGTGCTGATCGCCGGAGCGGTGGGATTCACCGTCCGGCGATCGATGCGCTCTGGTTAGGCGTCCAGGTCTGCTTCGACGAGTGCTGCAACTTTGTCCAGTGCTGATTGGTCGTCGCTGGTGACGGTGACTTCGGTCCCCTTGGTGGCGCCGAGGGTCATGATCATCAGGGCCGAACCGGCGTCCACCGGCTCGGAGTCCGCTGTTGCCAGCGTGACGTCGACTCCGGCTTCGGCTACGGCATCGGCGATCAGTGCTGCGGGGCGGGCGTGCAGGCCGATCGAGGATCCGACTGCGACTGTGGTGCTGGGCATGTGCTGCTCCTTGCGTAGTGGGTTCGTTGGATCGTATCGAGCGTCAGACGGTGGCGAGTGCCGGGTCGAGTTCGGCGTCGGTCGGTGCGTTCTTGCCCTTGATGAACTGCTTGGCGGAGACCACCAGGAATGCGGAGACGATGGTGCCCACGGCCAGCGAGACGATGAACCACAGGATGTTTCCGATGGCGAAGAACACGAAGATGCCGCCGTGGGGCGCACTGAGGGTCACGTTGAAGGCCATGATCATGGCCCCGGTGACTGCGCCACCGGCCATCATCGACGGGATGACGCGGAACGGATCGGCCGCGGCGAACGGGATGGCGCCCTCGGAGATGAATGCTGCTCCGAGGAACCAGGCAGCTTTACCGTTCTCGCGCTCGGCCTCGGTGAACAGACGCGAACGAACGGTCGAGGCCAGTGCCATGGCCAGGGGCGGCACCATTCCTGCGGCCATGACCGCTGCCATGATGCGCAGTGAGGCGGTGTCGGTGACCGACAGGCCTGCAGTGGCGAATGCGTAGGCCGCCTTGTTGACCGGTCCACCGAGGTCGAAGCACATCATCAGGCCGAGAATGATGCCGAGGATGATCACCGAGGAACCGCTGAGTCCGTTGAGCCAGTCGGTCAGTCCACTGGTGATCGCGGCGAGCGGCTTGCCGAGCAGCAGGAACATGATGGCACCGACGATGAGTGTTGCGAACAGCGGAATGATGACAACCGGCATCAGGCCGCGCAGAACTGCGGGGATCTTCCACTTGCTGATCCACAGTGCGACGAAGCCGGCAATGAGGCCACCGACGAGACCGCCGATGAAGCCTGCGCCCACCAACACAGCCACTGCGCCGGCGGTGAAACCTGGTGCCAGACCTGGTCTGTCGGCAATGGCATAGGAAATGTAACCGGCCAGCGCGGGCACCAGGAAGCTGAAGGACAGCGCGCCGATCTGGAACAGCACGGCACCGAGGTAGGCGGCGATTCCGCCTTCGGGCAGCGAGGTGATGGAGTTGTTGACGACGATGTCTTCGGCGACATCCTTGATTTCGTACCCACCGAGCAGGAATCCGAGGGCGATCAGGAGTCCACCGGCGGCGACGAACGGAATCATGTAGCTGACACCGGTCAGCAGGATCTGACGCAGGCGGGTGCCCCATCCGAGCTCACCGGCAGAGTCGGTGGAGCCGGCCGCGACGGCGGTGCCGCCGACGCGGGCAGCATCCGGATTGAGAGCTGCGCGGAGCGCTTCGGTGACCATGACGTCGGGCTCGTTGATGGCGCGCTTGACACCGGAAGAGATGACGGGCTTACCGGCGAATCGCTCACGGCCCTTTACGCCCACGTCGGTGGCGAAGATGACGGCCTCGGCACCGGCGATGAGTGCGGGGTCGAGGGGCGTGCTGCCGCTCGAGCCCTGAGTCTCCACGTGCACCGTGACGCCCGCGCGCTCACCTGCGGCGACGAGTGAATCGGCAGCCATGTAGGTGTGCGCAATTCCGGTGGGGCAGGCGGTGATTGCCACGATGTGCTTGGGCGAGGCGGTTGTTGCCGTCTCGGGGGTGGCTGCAGGCGCACTGTGTTTCGCGGTGTCGACCGGCGCAGCTGCAGCGGTTGCGGCAACCGGCTTGGCGGCCGGGTTGATGACTCCGTCGACCAGCGAGACGATCTCGGCGGGTGAGGACGCGTTGCGCAGTGAGGTGACGAATTCGGGCTTGACCAGTGCCCGAGCCAGGCTCGAGAGCAGCTTCATGTGCGCCGAACCGGCTCCGGCCGGTGCAGCGATGAGGAAGACGAGGTCGGCGGGGCCGTCGGGGGCACCGAAGTCGACCTTGGGGTTCAGGCGGGCGAAGCCGAGCGAGGCGCTCGTGACCGCCTCGGAACGGCAGTGCGGAATTGCGATGCCGCCGGGCAGGCCGGTGGCCGACTGAGCTTCGCGAGCAAGGGCTGCGTCGCGCAGGGCGTCGGTGTCGGTTGCGCGACCCGCGTGGGCCAGCACGCCTGCGAGGCGTTCGATGACGGCAGCTTTGGATTCGCCCAGATCGGCGTCGAGGAGGATCAGATCCTCGGCGATGATCGGCTGATCTTCGGTGGGGCTGGACATGGGGGCTCCTAGAGACGGTTCGAAGAAGGGGAGAGCGTGGACGGGGTGACGGACGTGGAGATGTCGAGCGCGCGAACCGTCACCGAAGTCGGATGGGTCTGCTCGGGCAGGGGAAGCGTGGTGCCTGGAAGTGCGGTGGCTGCCGTTCCGTAGGCGACGGCGCGGCGAAGTTTGTCTGCGTCGGAACAGTTCTCGACGTCGGCCAGAATGTAGCCGGCCAGCGAGGAGTCTCCTGCGCCGACGGTGCTGACGGCGGTGATCGGAGGTGGGCTGGCGTACCAGGCACCGCCCTGGGTGACCAGGACTGCTCCGGCGCTGCCGAGCGTCGCCAGTACGGCACCTACTCCTCGGCCGAGAAGAATCGTTGCGGCGGCGACAGCGGCCGATGGATCACCCTGTGCTGCAGCGCTTTCCAGCTCCACGGAATCGTACCCGGTGAGCTGGGCGAGTTCCTCCGAGTTGGGCTTGATCAGGTCGGGTGCCGATTCCGGAAACCGATCCGCGAGAGCGAGCAGCGGCTCGTCGGAGGTGTCCACCGCAACTTTGGCCGTGGTAGCGCGAAGGGCGACAACCAGTTCCGCGTACCACTCGACGGGCAGGCCGGGAGGAAGCGAACCCGACAGCACCACCCACTCGGCATCGACAGCGAGCGTGAGAATCCGGTCTCGCAGCTCGGCGCGTGTCTGCTCCGACACCGTTGCACCCGGCTCGTTGATCTTGGTGGTCGTGCCACCGATTTCGCTGACGGTGATGTTGGTGCGCGCCGGTCCGGACGTCGGAACTGCCGAGTATCGAACGCCTTTGGCGGACATCGCGTCGAGTATTGGATCGCCGACGTTGGCCGGGAGTACGGCCAGCGCCTCTACTCCCGATCCGCCGATGACGCGAGCGACGTTGACGCCCTTGCCGCCCGGGTCGACGGCCGAGGACGACGCCCGGTGCACGCCGCCGCGGGTCAGCGGCGTCTCGAGCGTGACCGTGCGGTCCATGCTCGGATTGGCCGTGAGCGTGACCATCATGCGATCACCACCTCGATTCCTTTGTTGCTGAGTTGTTTACGGTCTTCGTTCGAGATGTCGCTGTCGGTGACGATGACGTCGATGGTGTCGACTCGGGCGAAACTCACCAGGTGCTCGCGGCCGATCTTCGACGAATCTGCCAGCACGACAACATGGTTCGCGGCGTCGACCATGGCGCGCTTGACCGCGGCTTCGTCGCTGTCGGGGGTGGACAGTCCATGTCCGACGCTGATGGCGTTGGTTCCGATGAACGCAACGTCCACCCGTAGCCATTCGAGGGCGCGCAGTGCCTCGTCGCCCACAGCGGCCTGTGTCGTTCCTCGAACACGCCCGCCGAGCAATCGAAGACTGATGCTCGGCATGGTTGCGGCCCGGGCTGCGATCGGTACGGAGTTGGTGACCATGGTGAGTTCGCGATCGTGCGGTAGCAGTCCCGCCAGGCGGCCGGTGGTGGTGCCCGCATCGAAGACGGCGCTGCCGCCGACGGGTGGGAGGAACGACAACGCAGCAGCTGCGATCGCGTCCTTCTGGTCTGCGCGGGTGAATTCCCGCTCCGAAACGCCCGGCTCGAGTGTGGTCAGCGCCGAGGCGGGTACTGCTCCACCGTGCACGCGGCGTACCACTCCGAGTCGATCGAGGGTGGCCAGATCGCGTCGCACGGTCTCGGTGGTGACGCCGTAGTTGGCGGCCAGGTCGTTGACGGAGACGCGTCCTTGCGTGCTGATCAGCTCAGCGATGGCGTGCTGTCTTTCTTCTGCGTACACCTGCGTCTCCTTCCCGGTTGATGTTGCTTTATGTTGTTTTACGCCCGTGTGTGTTGACATGTCAAGGGTTTGGAGTAATCTCGGTCACAACATCATCGGGAAGCCAGGTGCGGCACACTCATCTGACATCCGGGACGACAGACGTACACGCAGGATCCGAGGAGGACCACATGACGGGATCGGTCAGCACCGCATCGACCGGACACACCGATGCAGCACCTGCTGCAGATGGGACGTCGTCGATCGGAGCGGAGTCCACGACACTGCGCGGCACACCCGTCGTGCCCGGAGTCGGCTACGGACCCGTCATCCGTCCCGGGGCACGTCCGGCCATCCCGGCCGACACCGGTGAGGTGGCCGAAGCGAATCGCGATGCGGAGAAGGACATCTTCGACTCGGCCGCGAACGCCGTCGCGACGCGGCTGCGCGGCCGTGCAGAGTTGGCGACCGGGGCAGCGTCGGAGGTGCTGTCGGCGAATGCGGCCATGGCATCGGACCGTGGTTGGCTCGGGGCCGCACGATCCTCGATCGCCAAGGGCAGCACCGCCGTCACCGCGACTGCTGCCGCGACCGAGAAGTTCGCCGCCATGTTCACCCAGCTCGGCGGATTGATGGCCGAACGAGTGACCGATCTGCGCGACATTCGCGACCGTGTCATCGCCGAAATTCTCGGTGTGCCCGAGCCGGGTGTTCCCGTGCCGGCCGAACCGTCGGTACTGTTCGCCGACGACCTGGCACCCGCCGACACCGCGGGCCTCGACCCCACCCTCATCGTCGGCCTCGCCACCTCACTGGGCGGTCCGACCAGTCACACCGCGATCATCGCGCGGCAGCTGGGGATTCCCTGCATCGTGGCCGTCGCAGGCCTCGACGACATCGCCGCCGGCACGCATGCATCCGTGGACGGAACCAGTGGACGCATCGAACTGGAACCGGATGCCGACACCGCCCGCGCGGCAGTCGTCTCGGCCAGGGACGAATTGGACCGAGTGTCTCGGTGGATCGGGCCGGGCGCGACGTCCGACGGACATTCCGTCGATATCCTCGCCAACGTTCAGGACGGTGCCGGTGCCCGCGCAGCGCGCTCCAGCGCAGCCGACGGGGTGGGATTGTTCCGAACCGAACTGTGCTTCCTGGACCGCGATTCCGAACCGACCGTCGACGAGCAGGCGGAGATCTACGGCCAGGTCCTCGACGCCTTCGCCGGCAAGAAAGTCGTCGTCCGCACCCTGGACGCCGGCTCGGACAAGCCCCTTCGATTCGCCAACCACCCCGACGAGGCCAATCCGGCGCTCGGCATCCGCGGTATCCGTATCGCCGAAGCCGACCGCGGCATTCTGTACCGCCAGCTCGACGGCATCGCCGCGGCAGCGAAGGCGACCGATTCGTCCCCGTGGGTGATGGCACCGATGATCGCCACCGCGCAGGAGGCACAGGACTTCGCCGCGGATGTGCGCGAACGCGGACTGACCCCGGGCGTCATGATCGAGATTCCCGCTGCCGCTCTGCTCGCCGAGCACATCCTCGAGCACGTGGACTTCCTGTCCATCGGCACCAACGATCTGGCTCAGTACACGATGGCCGCCGACAGGATGTCGGCGCAGCTGGCCGGTCTGACCGATCCGTGGCAACCGGCCGTGCTCGCGCTGGTGGCGCACACGGCGGCGGCCGGCGCGAAGGTGGGCAAGCCCGTCGGTGTCTGCGGCGAAGCTGCCGCCGACCCCCTGCTGGCCTGTGTGCTGGTAGGAATGGGCATCACGTCGTTGTCCGCGGCCTCCGCCGCCGTCGCCCACGTCGGGTCCAAGTTGGCGACCGTGACCCTCGATCAGTGCAAGGCCGCTGCTGCCGCTGCACTGAAGACCGACAGCACCGCCGCAGCCCGTGAGGCAGTGAGCGCGATCCTCGGGTGACGCAATAGTCTCTTCCCATCATGAGAACTATGGGTTGGACGCTGCACGGAAACGGACGAACCGTCGACGCGGGGGCGGTGGTCGCACCGGACGAACGGTTGTCGTGGCCACGCACTGTCGGCATCGGGATGCAGCACGTCGTCGCGATGTTCGGGGCCACACTGTTGGTTCCGACCATCACCGGTTTCCCGGTCTCGACGACGCTGCTGTTCTCGGGCATCGGCACCGCGCTGTTCCTGATCATCACGCGCGGGCGGGTACCGAGCTACCTCGGGTCGTCGTTCGCCTTCCTGGCCCCGCTCGGTGCGACCGCAGCAGACGGACCCGCCGCGCAGCTCGGTGCCGTTCTGTGTGTCGGCGTCGTGTTGGCTGCGATCGGCTTCGTCGTGAAGTTCGCCGGAGCGCGAGTGCTCGACGCAGCGATGCCGCCAGTCGTCACCGGTGCGGTGGTCGTATTGATCGGACTCAATCTGGCCCCTGCCGCGACGACCTCGTTCGAGGCGCAACCGCTCGTCGCGGCCGTCACCCTGGTGGCGATTCTCCTCGCGACGGCCGTCGGTCCCGGTCTGGTGGGTCGGCTCGGAATCCTGCTCGGTGTCGTCGTGGGCTGGGTATTCGCTGCCGTCACCGGCGGTATCGCGCAACCACGACTCGATGCTCTGAGCGCCGCGAGCTGGATCGGGTTACCCGAGTTCCGTGGCCCGTCCTTCCAGCTGTCGGTGATTCTGGTGGCGCTGCCGGTGGTGATCGTCCTCGTCGCCGAGAACGTCGGACACGTCAAAGCCGTCGCGGCGATGACCGGAAAGAACCTCGACGATGTCGCCGGTGACGCTCTGATCGCCGATGGGTTGGCGACCACCCTCGCCGGGGCCGCCGGTGGATCGGGAACCACCACGTACGCGGAGAACATCGGCGTCATGGCCGCCACCCGCGTGTACTCGACCGCCGCCTACTGGGTTGCCGCGATCACCGCGATCGTGTTGGCGTTCTCGCCCAAGTTCGGTGCGCTGATCTTCACCGTCCCGGACGGTGTCATCGGTGGAGCGACACTCGTGCTCTACGGACTCATCGGACTGCTCGGCGTTCGAATCTGGACCGATGCCAAGGTGGATTTCACCGATCCCGTGAACCTCACCGTCGTCGCCGCCGCACTCGTCGCCGGAATCGGCGACCTGACGCTCTCCGTCGGATCGGTCGAACTCGGTGGTATCGCGTGGGGATCGCTGGGCATCCTCGTGGGATACCCGATCGTCTCGGCGTTGGCCCGAGGGAGAACGACTCGACGACGCTAGCAGGGGCGGTCACGGATCGCGCGCGTTTTGGTCATCGACCCTCGGTGCACCGCGAACGTACTGTTGAACCGTGACGTCAGTCGCACCGACGACCGCGCTGTGACACCCCTTTCTCGCGGTCGACGACGGTGCGCACCGAACAAGGAGACCCGCGTGGAACGCACACTTTTCGAGCCCGAGCACGAGCTGTTCCGGGAGTCGTACCGGAAGTTTCTCGAACAGCACGTAGCCCCCAATCACGCGAAGTGGGAAGAGCAGAACATCGTCGACCGCGGCGTCTGGGTAGAGGCCGGCAAGCAGGGCTTCCTCGGGACTGCCGCACCGGAGGAGTTCGGCGGCGGCGGCGTCAAGGACTTCCGCTACAACGCCATCGTCACCGAGGAAACCACCCGCGGCGGCTACAGCGGCATCGGCTTCACCCTGCACAACGACGTCGTCGCGCCGTACTTCATCGAGTTGGCCAACGACGAGCAGAAGCAGCGGTGGCTGCCCGGATTCTGCTCCGGTGAGCTGATCACCGCGATCGCCATGACCGAGCCGGGTACCGGTAGCGACCTGCAGGGCATCAAGACCAAGGCCGTTCGGGACGGCGACGACTGGGTACTGAACGGCTCGAAGACGTTCATCACCAACGGCATCAATGCCGATCTGATCATCGTCGTAGCGTGCACCGACCCCGAGAAAGGTGCCCAGGGCTTCAGCCTGTTGGTCGTAGAGCGCGACATGCCCGGATTCGAGCGTGGTCGCAACCTCGACAAGATCGGCATGAAGGCCCAGGACACTGCGGAACTCAGCTTCACCGACGTTCGGGTTCCTGCCGCCAACCTGCTCGGCGAAGAAGGTATGGGCTTCATCTACCTGATGCAGAACTTGCCTCAGGAGCGGCTCTCGATTGCCGTCGTCGCCGCTGCGGCCATGGAATCGGCACTGGAGATGACCATTCAGTACTGCCGTGACCGCAAGGCATTCGGTAAGTCGATCGGAAAGTTCCAGAACACGCGATTCGTGTTGGCGGAACTCGCTACCGAAACCACCGCCACCCGCATCATGGTCGACAAATTCATCGAACTGCTCAACGACGGCAAGTTGACCGTGCAGGAAGCTGCCATGGCCAAGTGGTGGACCACCGAGAACCAGGTCAAGCTCATCGACCGGTGCCTTCAGCTGCACGGTGGGTACGGCTACATGAAGGAGTACCCGATTGCCAAGGCGTACATGGATTCTCGGGTACAGACCATCTACGGCGGCACCACGGAGATCATGAAGGAGATCATCGGTCGCGGACTGAATCTCTGATTCTTTCCATCGTTCAGGACCGAAGAGAAGGGCCGCAGCATCTGTGCTGCGGCCCTTCTTCGTTGTGTCCGAACAGAGTTCAGAGCTTGCGCATCACGGTGACGACCTTGCCGAGAATGGCGGCATTGTTGCCCGGGATCGGCTCGAACAGTGGGTTGTGCGGCATGAGCCATACCTCACCCTTGGAACGCTTGAACGTCTTGACCGTGGCCTCACCCTCGATCATCGCCGCGACGATGTCGCCGTTGTCGGCCACGGACTGTTGACGCACCACCACCCAGTCGCCGTCACAGATCGCCGCGTCGATCATGGACTCGCCGACGACCTTGAGCAAGAACAACGATCCCTGACCGACCAACTCGCGGGGGAGTGGGAACACGTCCTCGACGGCTTCCTCCGCCAGAATCGGTCCACCCGCGGCGATCCGTCCGAGAACCGGCACGAACGTCGGCGTCGGCAACCGATCCTGCTCGTCGGACGCTGCCGAACCGTCCACCGCCGCCGCGGCCTGGTCGGCCTGCACCTCGTCCAGTCCGCGGACGTCCACAGCGCGAGGGCGGTTGGCGTCGCGCCGCAGGAACCCCTTGCGTTCGAGGGTGCGAAGCTGATGTGCGACGGACGACGTCGACGTCAGGCCCACGGCATCGCCGATCTCTCGAATGCTGGGTGGGTATCCGCGCTCGGTGACCGAGGCCCGGATGACCTCCAACACCTTCCGTTGGCGCTCGGTGAGCCCTGCACTGATGTCGGTGCCCACCTCCATGGCCTTCGGGGTCGGCTCGGCAGCCGGCTTTCCGGCTGCAGCCTTGCCGACCGTCGAGGATCCGGCTCGCGTGGAACCAGCTTTCGTGGAACCCGTCGTACTGGAACCGGTGATGGACCTCGTCGAGGTCTCGTCCTTCATGCTGTCGGCCTCCTGCTGATGCGGCTGGATTCGGTCTACGCGGTATCGATCCACGCGGACTGGAGTTGATGATGTCGACTCGTATGGCGTGTGGTTTCTGACACGAATCTAGCGTGTATCAGCTGTTGAATCAAACATCTGTTCGACTCGTGTCGCGTTTTCTACAGACTTTGTCGGAGGCGCGTGATAGAACTTCGAACAAGCGTCCATCGAACGCCTGATCGAACAATCGATCCAACGAGCGAAGACGAGGTTCCGATGACCATCACCACCGATCGTCCCACCACTGCCGGTATGCGTTCGCGATCCGGTGTCGTCGAGCGTCGTCGGCGCTCGCGGCCCGTGTTGCAGAACCACGCGCGTCGGACGCAGAACGGCCCGTGCTTGCCTGTCGTGGACGAGTCCTGGACCGACGTCACCGATCGTGAGATGGCGGATCGAGACTTCGACGACACCTCGGCCCATTTCGCGAGCCAGACCGTGCGCCCACGCTCTCTCGTTCTGTGGATGTTGGCTGTGGTCGTCGTGGCCGGCGGTCTGATCGGCATCGCGAATCTGAGCGCGACCACACCCGACGCGTCCACTCAGCCCGCCGGCGCGGTCATGGTTCACGACGGAGCGCTCGTCGAGTACGCACCCAGCAGATGACCACCGGCACCATGGTGCCCAGCGTGGCTGAGTATCCTCGAAGACTGCCCCGACGCGCACGTTCGTCGTCGGAGTATCGGCTACGACGGAGGCTCCCTCATGCATTGCCCGTTCTGCAGGCACCCCGACTCACGCGTGGTGGATTCGCGTGAAATGGACGAGGGTCAGGCAATACGGCGACGCCGGTCCTGCCCCGAGTGCGGTCGACGCTTCACCACCGTGGAGGCTGCCGTGCTCGCCGTCGTGAAACGCAGTGGTGTGACCGAGCCGTTCAGTCGGGAGAAGGTCGTCAAAGGAGTTCGTCGCGCCTGCCAGGGCAGAGACGTCGACAACGACGCGCTGAACCTGCTGGCTCAGCAAGTCGAAGACAATATTCGCGCGGCCGGTTCGGCCGAGATTCCCAGCAACGAAGTGGGCCTGGCCATTCTCGGACCGCTACGCGATCTCGACGAAGTGGCCTACCTCCGTTTCGCATCGGTCTACCGCTCGTTCAGTTCGGCAGAGGACTTCGAGAAGGAAATTCACGAACTCCGCAAACATCGAGAGTCCGCCGACGTCGAGTGAACCGCGGGCCGATCAGCGAGACTGATCGGCGATCGCCTTCTCGATGCGCTTCTCCGATACCGGATACGCGGTACGAATTCCCTGCGCGAACAGCCCCACCCGCAGCTCCTCGATCATCCAGAACAGCTCCTGCACACCCGGGCTGTTCTTCCTGCTCTCCGGAACCGAATCCAACAGCCGCCCGTACGAGCCGTACACCCGGTCGAGAACGTCCATCGCCGCAGCGTCGCGGCCCGCGCTGCTCGGCAGAGTGGACAGCCGCTTCGTCGCCGCAGCGAGATAGCGTGGCAGATCTGCCAACCGTCGAGAACCGAATTCGGTGACGAAACCGCGAAAGATCAAGCCGTCGAGCTGTTCTCGGACATCGTCGGCCGGCTCACCCGATGCGGTCTGCAACTGGGCCGACAGAGCCAACGCGGCCGTCAGGACCGGTCGAACCAGTGCGAGAACAGCAGCAGTACGCCGCGGAACCTCCGCGTCCACCAGTGCCCTGAGCTTGTCGAACTCGGCCGGATCGCGAACCGGTCCGCCGTGCGCGTCCATCGCTTCTTCCACAGCGAGCGCACGGCATTCCTCGAGCAGCGCATCGACGCCGCCGTACGGGTTCTGGCCGAGCGCAAGACGTTCGGCGGTCGGCAGCCCGGCCAACAGCGCCTTCGTTCCCTTCGGTGCCGTAGCGAGCAGCAGAGTGCGGGTGCCCGCGCGCATGGCTGCTCGTTGCTGGGCGGGGGTACTGAGCACTCGCACCGCCACGCCCGAACCCTCGGGTACCAACGCCGGGTACCCGGTGACCTTCTGCCCGCCCACGTCTCGGGTGACCGTGGGTTCCAAGCGGCCCAACGTGCCCGAGGTCCACGCCAGCGTCGGGGCGCGCTCCGCGTCGCCGACCGCACGTGCGACCTGTCGGCCGACCTCACCGGCCAGACCGGCGCGCAGCGCAGTCAGATCCTTGTTGCTGCCGAGCACGGTCCCGGACGGGTCGACCGCGGCGAACGTCATTCGCAGGTGATCGGGTAGCGCCGCAGTGTCGAAGTCCTTCGCGGTGATGTGGCACTGTGCGGCCCGTGAGAGTTCTCGGGCCAGAGCCGTCACGAGTGTTTCGGCCCGCGGTTTCATCACTGCCAACGCTGCCGCAGCGAAGTCCGGAGCCGGAACCACGTTGCGTCGCAATGCCTTCGGTAGAGTCTTGATCAAGGCGGTGACGAGCTCGGCGCGCATCCCGGGCACCAGCCAGTCGAAGCCGACCGGCTGTACCTGAGCGAGCAGTGCGATGGGAATCCGCGCGGTGACGCCATCAGCGGCCGTGCCGGGCTCGAATTGATACGTCAGTGGGAATTGAATGTCACCCTGTCGCCACGCGTCCGGATACGCACCCGTCAGTACCGACGCGGCGTCCGAGTTGACGACGGTGTCCGTAGTGAAGTCGAGCAGGGACGGATCTTGCCGGCGGGCCTTCTTCCACCAGGTGTCGAAGTGTCGCGCAGACACGGCTTCCGGGGCGATGCGAGCGTCGTAGAAATCGAACAGTGCGTCGTCGTCGACGACGATGTCCCGTCGGCGAGCACGATGTTCGAGCTCGCCGACGTCGTCGAGCAGAGCCCTGTTCTTGTGAAAGAACCCGTGCTGGGTCTTCCATTCGCCCTGAACCAGTGCATGCCTGATGAAGAGCTCGCGAGACGCCTCGGGATCGATGCGGTGATAGTTGACCGGGCGCTGCGTCACCAACGGAATGCCGTACAACGTCACCCGTTCGTAGGCCAGCGCCGATTCCCGTTTGATCGACCAGTGTGGTTCGGAATACGTGCGCTTCACCAGATGCGGTGCCAACCGTTCGGCCCATTCCGGTTCGATGCGGGCGGCCATCCGGCCCCACAATCGTCCGGTCTCGACCAGTTCTGCAGCCATGACCCAGCGCGGTGGCTTCTTGAACAGACCTGACCCGGGGAAGATCGCGAAATGTGCTCCGCGGGCACCCAGAAAATCACGCTTGTCGCCCTCTCTGAGGCCGACGTGCGAGAGCAGGCCCGACAGCAGGGACTGATGCAGTGCGTTCTCGCTCGACTCTGCGTCGGGCACCGTCCATCCGAGGCCGCGAGTGATCTGGCGGAGTTGTCCGTGCAGGTCCTGCCATTCGCGGATCCGCAGGTAGTGCAGGAACTCGGTGCGGCACATGCGTCGGAACTGATTGGAAGACAGCTCGTCTCGCTGCTGCCGCAGGTACTTCCACAGCTGCACGTACGCCAGGAAGTCCGAATTCTCGACGGCGAAACGGGCATGCTTCTCGTCTGCAGCCTGTTGGTGCTCGGCGGGACGCTCCCGCACGTCCTGAATCGACAACGCCGCCACCACCACCAGCGCGTCACGAAGCGATCCGTTGCCGTTGGCCTCGACCAACATTCGTGCCATTCGTGGATCGACAGGAAGGGCGGACAGTTCGCGGCCGATCGGGGTGAGCTCGGCAGTGCCGTCCTTCGTGGCCGGCTTCAGTGCTCCGAGTTCTTCCAGCAAGCCGATACCGTCGCGGATGCTGCGTGGATCCGGCGGCTCGACGAAGGGAAACGCGTCGATCTTGCCCAATCCGAGCGCGGTCATCTGCAGAATGACCGAGGCCAGATTGGTGCGCAGAATCTCCGGCTCGGTGAACTGCGGACGAGACTCGAAGTCTTCCGCCGAGTACAACCGGATACAGATCCCGTCGGCGACGCGTCCGCAGCGACCCGCCCGCTGGCGCGCAGACGCCTGTGAAATCGGTTCGATGGGCAGCCGCTGCACCTTGGTGCGCAACGAGTATCGCGAGATGCGCGCGGTGCCCGGGTCCACGACGTAGCGGATGCCGGGTACCGTCAGCGACGTTTCTGCCACGTTCGTCGACAGCACGACCCGGCGTCCCGAGTGCGGTGAGAACACCCGATGCTGTTCGGCGGCAGAGAGTCTGGCATACAGCGGCACGATCTCGGTGTTGCGGAGATTGCGATCGGCCAGCGCGTCCGCGGTATCGCGAATTTCGCGTTCACCGGACAGGAACACCAAGATGTCGCCGTCACCCTCGGACATCAGCTCGTCGACGGCCTGGCAGGTGGCATCGACGGGATCGAGGTCGATCGTCGTTTCTCCCGCGTCGACCGTCAGAGGTCGATACCGCATCTCGACCGGGAACGTACGGCCGGATACCTCGATGATCGGTGCTGCGACCCCGTCGCGTGCGAAGTGTTGCGCGAATCGCTCCGGATCGATGGTCGCCGACGTGATGACGATCTTGAGATCGGGTCGCCGGGGGAGCAGTTGCGCGAGGTATCCCAGGATGAAGTCGATGTTCAGGCTGCGCTCGTGCGCCTCGTCGATGATGAGGGTGTCGTACTGGCGGAGCAGTCGGTCGCGTTGGATCTCGGCCAGCAGAATGCCGTCGGTCATCAGCTTGACGAGGGTCGAATCGGAGGACTGGTCGGTGAATCGAACCTTGTAGCCGATCGATTCGCCCAGTGGTTGACCCACCTCCTCGGCGATGCGCTCGGCAACGGTGCGCGCCGCCAACCTTCGCGGCTGTGTGTGACCGATCGAGCCGCGGATTCCGCGCCCCAGTTCGAGGCAGATCTTGGGAATCTGGGTGGTTTTGCCGGACCCGGTTTCACCGGCGACGATGACGACCTGGTGGGCAGCGATCGCTGCGGCGATATCGTCCTTGCGCGCGCTGACGGGCAACGCCTGCGGATATTCGAGGGTGGGCACTGCCGCCTGGCGTGTGGAGATGACGGCTTCTGCGCGAGCTACATCGCGTTCGAGCGCGGCGACGGCGTCCTCGGTGCGGGCCTTGTCGAGACGTCGTCGGAGCCGGTTCTCGTCGCGGATGGTGAGCTGTGCAACACGTGCGGCGAGTGCTCGTCGATCACCGGACGAATTCGAGGTAGACATACTCGTACCAGGATATCCGTTACGCGGTACTCGCCCGAACTCCGTCCGGGAACGAACCGATGCACTCGCCGAATTCGACGTGACTACTGTGTAGCGCATGTCTTCCGACCTGGATCCAGCCGCCTCCACACACACCTCCGCGCTGTGGCACGGCTTCGCCGACATGGGCAACGTCACCGCCAATGGGCCGTTCGTCGTCTCGCGAGGCGAGGGTGCGTACATCTTCGACAACGAGGGCAACCGATACCTCGACGCCACCGCCGGTCTGTGGTTCACCAACGTCGGTCACGGGCGCCGCGAGATCGCCGACGCCGTTGCCGCGCAGCTGAGCTCGATCGCCCACTACTCGAACTTCGGCGACTTCGTGCCCGAGACCACGTTGGCCCTGGCCGATCGTCTCGCCGCCATCGCACCGGTGCCGGGCAGCAAGATCTTCTTCACCTCGGGTGGATCGGACTCCATCGACACCGCGGCGAAGCTTGCGCGCCGCTACTGGGTCGAAATGGGACAGCCGTCCAAGAAGATCATCGTCGGACGGCAGAAGGCCTACCACGGCATGCACGTCGCCGGCACCGCGCTCGCCGGCATTCCGGTCAACAAGGAGAACTACGGCGAGCTGATGCCCGACGCCAGAACAGTGGCGTGGGACGACGCGAAATCGCTTCTCGCGCTGATCGAAGAGGTCGGAGCCGAGAACGTCGCCGCCTTCTTCTGCGAACCGGTGATCGGAGCGGGTGGAATTTACTTGCCTCCCGAGGGCTACCTACGTGAGGTACGGCAGATCTGCCGCGACAACGACGTGCTGTTCGTCGCCGACGAAGTGGTGACCGGATTCGGCCGGATCGGCGGTAGTTGGTTCGCCTCCACCCGCTTCGAGCTCGAACCCGACCTGATGACGACCGCCAAGGGGTTGACGTCGGGCTACGTCCCGATGGGCGCAGTGTTCATCGCTCCGAAGATCGCCGAACCGTTCTTCGCAGGCGGAGTCTGGTGGCGTCACGGCTACACCTACGGTGGCCACGCAGGTGCAGCCGCCGCAGCGATGGCCAACCTCGACATCATCGAGCGCGAGGACCTGCTGAGTCACTCCAAGCGCATCGAAGCCGCACTGCACACCCACCTCGCGCCCCTGGCCGACCACGAGCGGGTCGCGGAAGTCCGCAGCGGGATCGGCGCTGTCGCTGCCGTTCAGCTCACCGACCCGGCGGAGGCATTACCGTTCGTGAAAACGTTGAGAGCTCATGGTGTTTCGGGCCGCGCGGCCGGACAGGGTGCAATGCAGATCTCGCCGGCGTTCGTCATGACCGACGCCGAGATCGAGGATATGGCCTCGCGCATCCTCAGTGCGCTCGGCTGAACCGAAGTCTGCTCAACAGCTGCTTCCCCCGCGAGAGCGGGGGAGCAGGTTCGGGTTCCGGCTCGGCGGAGATCGCGGCGAACCGCCGGTGCAGCTGATCGCGCACTTCGTCGGGTGCATACGCGCGCCGCTTGCGCTCGGACCGCACCACCAACGCCCCGGTGGCCGCAACCCCGGCCATCCCGGCGAGACCGAGAGCTTTCCAGACGTTCATGCGGCAACCGTACCGCCACGAGATCTAGGGTTGGTCCATGAATCCGTCGCGAGTCAGCCTCGATACCGCTGTGGATGCCACCAGAACCGGCGATATCTGGATCTTCCGTGGCCATTCTTCGGCGGACCGCGCAATTCAGGCTCTGACGAACAGCCCGGTCAATCACGTCGGTATGGCCGTCGTTCTGGACGACCTGCCGCCGCTGATGTGGCATGCAGAGCTCGGAAAGTCGTTGCAGGACATGTGGACCGGAAACTTCCAGCGTGGAGTGCAGCTGCACGACCTACGCGCTGCCGTCACGCACTGGGCCCAGCGGTATCAACAGCGTTGTTGGCTGCGGCAATTGGACGGATACGCCGGTCGTTCCCCAGGCTCCACTCCGGCCGTGACGAAGGAGCAGGAAGACGCGCTGCTTCGCACCATCGCGCGGATGGACGGAACGGCTTTTCCGACCACCGCGGCGCTCGCCGGTCGGTGGTTCCGTGGACGCGTGCCGGCGCTCCGGAAGAACGCGCAGGAGAGCGCTGCGCTCGAAACCGCGTACTGCGCCGAAGTTGTTGCGATGACCTACGACTCGATGGGTCTGTTGACGGGAAACAAGAAAGCCAACTGGTTCGATCCAGGAAAGTTCTGGAGCGGCGACCGTCTGCCACTGGCGGAAGGGGTGCGTCTGGGTGAGGAAATCGAAGTGGACGTGCCCGTCACACCGTGATCGAGTCGTCGTCGACGCTTCGGCCCCCGAGCTCCACCCACCCATCCTCGTCGACGGTGGTCCACAGCGCAGACCCCGCACCCTGGACGATGTTCAGGCCCCGACCGAGCTCGGCAGTGAGCCGTACGGCGGCAGCACCTGTTGCCTCGTCCTCGGCGATTCCCATCATCGGCGCGAACATGCGCGAGCGCAGTTCGGCGCGCTGCTCGTCGGTCCAGGCCCAGATGTAGTGGTGGCCACTGTCGTAGGTGTTGAGATCTGCCGCTGCCACTTCGGCTGCGTCGTGGACCTGATGAAACGTGAACTGCGGAGTCCACTCGGCGCGTGCACGCACCCAGGTGAGCTCGCCGTCGTAGCGGATGTCGAGCGTGGCAGCGGGGACGGTGAGCGTCTGCACCGAGTGTCCGTTGTTGCGAAGCCACCAGGACAATCCGACCGTCGGATGTCCGGCGAACGGGAGCTGCGTTGCCGGTGTGTAGATCGTCGCCGACGCGGTACCGGGTGACGAGCGATCGACGAACACCGTCTCGCTGAAACCCAACTGCCTAGCAACATCCTGCCTGTCGCTCTCGCCTACAGCCTGTGCGTCAACGATGCCCAGTGGATTACCGAACCTGCCGTCGGCATCGGTGAACACTCGGACGACGGACACTTCGATAGCCATGCGGGGACGTTACCAATACGTCGTCGAGGCGTCTCGGTCGACGACGAACGGGGACCCGCCGCACCGGATCCCCGTTTCGACCTGTTCAGCGGAACCTCAGACGGAGGCACCGTCGAGTACGCGGCCGGCCTCGACGGTCTGCGCGACACCCGCGACGATCGACGCGGCGCGAATCGCCTCGAAGATCTTCTCGCGGTCGACGCCCTCGGCGCGCAGAGTCTTCTCGTGCGCCTCGAGGCAGTGGTTGCATCCGTTGACGGCCGAGACCGCGAGCGACCACAGCTCGAAATCGGCTTTCTCGACGCCAGGGTTGCCGATGATGTTCATGCGCAAGCCGGCGCGTAGATCGTCGTACTTTCCGTCCAGGTAGCCCTTGGTGCGGTAGAAGACGTTGTTCATACCCATGATCGACGCGGCACCCAGAGCGGCGTTGTACGCCTCGGCCGACAACGAGTCGGCGGCGTCCTCGGCGATCTCTTTCAACGTGGTCGAGGACTTCGACGCGGCGGCCACCGAAAGCAATGTGCCCCAGAGCTGTTGCTCGCTGAGCACGGTGGACCGCACGATCGAACCGAGGTTGAGCTTGAGGTCCTTCGCGTATTCGGGGACGGCGTTCTTCAAATTGTCGATCGACATGTCAGACGCTCGCCGTCAGTAGTTCGCCGGCGTCGATGGTGGGATCGCCCTTCTTCCAGTTGCAGGCGCACAGCTCATCCGACTGCAGTGCGTCCAGTACTCGAAGAACCTCGTCCACATTTCGACCGACCGATCCGGCGGTGACCGAGACGAACTGGATCTCGTTGTTCGGGTCCACGATGAAGGTGGCCCGGTCGGCGACGCCGTCGGCATTGAGAACACCGGTGGCAGCGGCCAATTCGCGCTTGAGATCCGAGAGCATCGGGAAGGGGAGTGTCTTGAGCTCGTCGTGCTGCGCGCGCCACTGGAAGTGCACGAATTCGTTGTCGACGGAGGCACCGAGAACCTGCGCGTCACGATCTTCGAACTCGTCGTTGAGCTTGCCGAATGCTGCGATCTCGGTGGGGCACACGAACGTGAAGTCCTTGGGCCAGAAGAAGACGATGCGCCACTTTCCGGCGTGGTCGTCGCTGGTGACGGTGGTGAAGTAGTCGTCGGGCTGCTGCGCGTTCACCTTGGACAGGTCGCCGCCGATGACGGCGGTGAGATTGTATGCGGGGAACTGGTCGCCGATTGTCAACAGTGCCATGTGGTCTCCTCGTGTCGAAATGATCGCGTCGGTTCCGTCGGGAAGCGGTTCGGCTCGGTGGCGATTGTGCAGCCGCACGAGCTCGACCGACCTGGACGAGTGTGCCAAAAATGGGCCGAAAGGTAAACGTGATGAGTGGCACTGGACCGACAGGCGTGCCCGATCGGCCCTGTCGGCCGACGCAGTCTTGTCCGCGATCCGCGCACTACTGCTATTTCGTAACGGCAGCAACGCAATTGGTCTCGGAACCGTATCGGGCCGTCGAAAACTAGGTACCTGCCCAACCAACCGTGTACACGGAGCATTTCGTCCCCGTCGTACCGTCCGGTCGTGTACTCGGCGGACGCACCCCGACCGTTGCCGCGCAACGCAATTCGGATCCGAAGTGCGTGGAACGGGTCGGCCATAACCGACTTTGCCACGCTCGCAGGCTTTCTCGCGCGCGAGGCGCACGCATCAGCCGGGCGTGACGACGATCTCGTCGAACACGATTTCTCCGGCCGCGTCGGATTCGGCGAGGTCGATGACAGCATCGAGCGACCAGCCGTGGTCGCCGTCCGGATCTTCGAGTACCTGGCGGACCGTGGTGGATTCCGCACCGACGTTCAGGGTGAACAGCGCCGGTCCGCGAGCTGAGGGGCCGGTGCCGATGAACCCGTACTCGGCGAAGAACGGCTCCAATTCCTCCTCCCAGTCCGGACCGTCGTCCAGGTCGTCGAGCGCGTTCCACTGACGACGCGCCGCCAGATCGACCCTTCGAAAGATCGCGTTACGGGCCAGGATTCGGAAAGCCCGTGGATTCGCCGAGATCGGACGCGGCGCATCGGACCCGTACGCCTCGACCAGGGCTTCCGGTTCGGCACCGGGATCGGTCAGGTTCTCCCACTCGTCGAGCAGGCTGGAATCGACTTGCCGAACCAGCTCGCCCAGCCACTCGGTGATGTCTTGGACCTCCTCGGTGCGCGATTCCGGCGGAACCGTCTGGCGCAGAGTGCGGTACGCGTCGGCGAGGTAGCGCAGTACCAAGCCCTCCGAGCGCATGAGGCCGTAGTGACTGATCAGCTCCGCGAAGGTCATCGCGCGCTCGACCATGTCACGGACGACGGACTTGGGCGACAGGCCCACCTCGGAGAGCCACGGGTGAGACCCGCGGTAGATCTCGAAGGCCGGAACGAGCAGCTCGGCAAGGGGTTTCGGCCAGGTGACCTCTTCGAGGAGTTCCATCCGCTCGTCGTACTCGATGCCGTCGGCCTTCATCTGGGCCACCGCTTCGCCGCGTGCGGCATGTTGCTGCGCCATCAACACCTGCCGAGGATCGTCGAGCGTCGACTCGATGATCGACACCACGTCGAGCGCGTGGGTGGGGGAGTCGACGTCGAGCAACTCGAACGAGGCCACCGCGAACGTCGACAACGGCTGATTGAGCGCGAAGTCCGGCTGCAGGTCCACCGTCAGCCTGGCATGGCGCCCGTCCGCGTCCGGCTCGGCCAACTGTTCGACGATTCCGGCCTCGACCAGGCCGCGGTACAGCGACAGCGCACGCAGGATGTGCTTGCGCTGAGCCGGCCGGGTCTCGTGGTTGTCCTCGAGCAAATGACGCATCGCGTGGAAGCAATTGCCCGGCCGCGCAATGACATTGAGCAACATCGCATTGCTGACCGAGAACCGGGACGTCAACGGCTCCGGGCTTGCCGCGATGATGCGCTCGAACGTCGGCTCGCCCCACGAGACGAAGCCGTCGGGTGCCTTCTTGCGCTGTACCCGCTTGAGCTTCTTCGGGTCGTCACCGGCTTTGGCCACGAGCCGAGCATTCTCGATGTCGTGCTCGGGTGCCTCGACCACGACGGTGCCGAGGGTGTCGTACCCCGCGCGGCCCGCGCGTCCCGCGATCTGATGGAACTCACGCGCCCGAAGCTTGCGTGTTCTGATGCCGTCGTATTTGGTGAGTCCGGTGAACAGCACGGTCCGGATGGGAACGTTGATGCCCACGCCCAACGTGTCGGTACCGCAGATCACCTTCAAAAGACCGTCCTGCGCCAGTTTCTCCACCAGCCTGCGGTACTTGGGAAGCATGCCGGCGTGATGCACCCCGATACCGTGACGAACGAGTCTGGACAGCGTCGACCCGAAGCCGGTGGTGAAGCGGAAGTTGCCGATGGCCTCGGCTATCGCGGCCTTCTCTTGCTTGGACGCGACATTGATGCTCGTCAGGGCCTGAGCGCGTTCGAGTGCCGCTGCCTGGGTGAAGTGCACGACGTACACCGGCGCCAGGTGCGTCTGCACCAGCTCCTCGATCGTTTCGCCGATCGGGGTGGTGACGTACGAGAACATCAACGGGACAGGCCGTTCGGTACCGGAGACGACGGTGGTCGTGCGGCCGGTGCGTCGGGTCAGATCGTCGCGGAAGAACGAGACGTCGCCCAACGTCGCCGACATGAGCAGGAACTGGGCGTTCGGCAGTTCGATCAGAGGTACCTGCCAGGCCCATCCCCGGTCCGGCTCGGAGTAGTAGTGGAACTCGTCCATGATCACTTGGCCGATGTCGGAGTCGGCGCCCTGCCGCAGTGCCAGGTTCGCGACGATCTCGGCAGTGGCGCAGATGATCGGCGCACCGGAATTGACCGACGCGTCGCCGGTCATCATGCCGACGTTCTGCGCTCCGAAGATCTCGCACAGGGCGAAGAACTTCTCGCTGACGAGCGCCTTGATCGGCGCGGTGTAGAAACTGCGAATGCCTGCGGCCATGGCCGCGAAGTGGGCACCGATGGCGACCATGGACTTTCCGGAACCGGTCGGCGTGGCCAGGATGACGTTGGATCCCGACACCAGCTCGATCAGCGCCTCTTCCTGCGCGGGATACAGCGTCAGGCCCCGGTCCGAAGCCCAGGTGGTGAACGTGTCGAACAGGACGTCCGGGTCCACGCCGTCGGAGGTGGCGGCGGAAACGTCGGGTATCAGTTCGGTGAGGAGCACCTCTACAGGCTATGTGTCGGTGACGGCGGTTCCCGAATCGACACCGAACGCCTGCGACGGGAGCGTCAGGTCGCGCTTCGCTCGTCGGACCCCATGGCCCCGAGCACGGCCATCCTGGTGCTCGAGCTGCCGCTGATCATGTCCTCGCCGACGCCGGTGATGAGCAGGTTGCGCCAGCGCACCTCGTCGAAACTGAGTGAGGGAGTCGAGTCGATGAAGTCCTCGAGGACCTGAAGGAAGCGCATCGGATCGTCGCGAAACGGGAAGTGTCCGGAATTGTCGAACACCTCCAGCTTCGAACCGGGCATGGCGGAATGAGCCAGCCGGGCGTGCGCCACCGGAATCACCGAGTCCTGCTCACCCCATACCAGCAGCACCGGCAGATTTTCGGTGAGATAACAGCGGTCCAGCATCGTGACCACCTGGCCACGCCAGTCCACCACGGCACGCAGCGTCCGTAGGTAGGCCTCGTACGTCGTCGGTGCAGGCAGTTCGCTCAGCACTCGGATCAGATCGGGGGTGTCGTGCAGCATCGACCCCGGTCGTAGTGGGGAGCTGTGCAATTTGCTCAACAGGCCGCCGGCCAGCTTGACCGCCGGTATCGCGCCCGGCAAGCGCAGCAGCTTCACCGCCTCGGACAGGAACGGCATCGACGCCAGTCGCAGAAGGGGGTGCACGTCCTTGGTCACTCCGCCCGAGGACACCAACGCGAGGCGGTCGACCATGTGCGGGAACTGATAGGCGAACTGCATCGCCACCCCGCCGCCGAGCGAGTGGCCCACCACGGTGACGTGCTCGATGCCCAGGACGGACAACAGATCGCGCATACCGTTGGCGTACGCGGCAACGGAATAGTCGGCCCGAGGTTTGTCGGAGCGGCCGTGGCCCAGGAGATCGGGTGCGATCACCGTGTAGCTCTTGGCGAGGTGCGGGATGACCTCGTTCCACGTCTCGGAATTGTCACCGATCCCGTGGATCAGCAGCAGCACAGGGCCCTCACCGGCCATGCGAAAGGCCCGCCGATACCCGTGAATGGTCCGAAAGATCAGCCGCGGTTCCTCGTCGGGAACCGGCCGGAGCTTACGACTGCGCGGAGTAGTGGACATTCGCGCCTCCTGATTCCCTGGTGCGCCGACGTACGGCGCAGTACGGCGTCGCTGCTCACCAGAGCGCAGCAACACAGACGACGGTTGTGTGTTGCTACGACTCTCGCACGAGATCGCGCTCGGGGCAGAGCATCGGGCGTATTGCGGGTTACAGGTATGTTGCGATCCGCCGGGGCTGTCGCATATGACTGGATCCCACTGCTTTCGCTGTGACCAGCTCCACAACTACCGGGGTGCTTGCCCGTCTCCGTCGTCGAGGCCGGCCTGCTCGGCCAGGAACCGCTCGAACTCGGCACCCAGCTCGTCGCCGCTGGGGAGCGGCTCGTCACTGGCCAACAGGGTGGACTGTTGTTCCTGCGCGGCGACATACGTGTCGTACTGGCGCTCGAGAGCCTGTACGACCGACTGCACTTCCTCGTTTCCGGTGATGTGCTCGTTGACCTGCTCCCGGACGCGAGCCGCGGCCTCGCCCAACGCTGCCAACGGTAGATCGAGCTCGGCAGCTTCACCGACGTTCTCGAGCAGCGTTTCCGCAGCCCCCGGGTAGTCCGTCTGCGCCAGATAATGCGGGACGTGTACCGAGAAGCCCATCGACTCGTGGCCGTGCTGTGCCATCCGTAGTTCGAGCAAGGACGACGCACTACCGGGCACCTGCAGCTCGCCCGCCCAGCTGTTGCCTTCCTTGACCAACGCCCTGTCGCTCGCGTGCGCGGTGACGCCCAGCGGGCGGGTGTGCGGAATGGCCATCGGAATGGAGCCGAGACCGATCGTGCGCCGCACTCCGAGCTGCTCGGCAAGCAGGCGCACTGCCGTCGTGAACTTCTCCCATCGCAGATCGGGCTCCATGCCTGCCAGAAGAAGGAAGGGGGTCCCCACGTTGTCCTTGACGGCATACAAGTTGAGCTCGGGAGCGTCGTAATCCGAGAAATGATCGGACTTGAACGTCATGGTCGGCCGACGGGACCGGTAATCGATCAACTCGTCGACATCGAAGGAGGCCACCAGCTCGGTTTCGAGACTCTCCCGCAGATGGGTCGTCGCAAGCTTCACGGCATGGCCGGCGTCGGAGAATCCTTCCAGCCCGTGCACCAGCACGGGCCCGACTCCGTCGTTGGAGAAAATCTGAGGTGCCGGAAATTCCAGCTCGTACATCTTCGACTGTTCGGTCATGGCCGGGCCCCTTTCGGATCGACTCGTCGATGCCTCGACGCGAGCATCGGGTCAGAATACGCGGACCGTCTGCTCGAGCCGCATACACGCCGACGTCGATCGTGGTGAATCACTACCCGACAGAACAACCGCGGAACCGTCGTTCATTCCCGGTCGGCGATTCGGTCCCCGCGTCGACGCATCAGCGGTCGAAATTTGCCAGGGCTCGGATCTTGTTCGTGACGTCCAGTGCGGCGACCTTGTACGCCTCGGACAACGTCGGATAGTTGAAGACCGCGTCGACCAGGTAGTCGACGGTGCCGCCGCACCCCATGACGGCCTGACCGATGTGCACCAGATCCGTGGCTCCCGAACCGAAGATGTGCACGCCGAGAATCGAACGGTCCTCGGTGGAGACGAGCAACTTGAGCATCCCGTACGAGTCCCCGGCGATCTGGCCACGGGCGAGTTCGCGGTATCGCGACACACCGACCTCGTAAGGAATGGATCCCTTCGTCAGATCGACCTCCGTCGCGCCGACGTACGAGACCTCGGGGATGGAGTAGATGCCGATCGGTTGGACGTCGGTGAGCTGCGCGCTCGGTTCCCCGAACGCGTGATACGCCGCCAACCTGCCCTGATCCATCGACGTCGCCGCCAACGCCGGAAACCCGATGACGTCGCCGACGGCATAGATGTGGTCCACCTTGGTCTGAAAATGCTCGTCGACGAAGATGCGCCCACGGGCGTCCGCTTCGAGGCCCGCGTTCTCGAGTTCGAGGGCCGTGGTCAACCCCTGGCGACCCGCCGAGTACATCACCGTCTCCGCCGGGATGCGTTTGCCGCTGGCAAGGGTCGTCACCGTGCCGTTCGGCCCGACGTCCACCGCCGTGACTGCTTCACCGAAGCGGAACGTCACCGCGAGATCGCGGAGGTGGAACTGCAGGGATTCGATGATCTCGCGATCGCAGAAGTCGAGCATCGAATCGCGTTTCTCGACGACGGTCACCTTGGTGCCCAGGGCGGCGAACATCGAGGCGTACTCGATGCCGATCACGCCGGCACCCACGACGACCATCGACGCCGGGATGAACTCCAAGTTCAGAATGCCGTCGGAGTCCAACACCCGGTAGTCGTCGAATGCGACGTCGGCGGGTCGCGCGGGGGCGGTGCCGGTGGCGATCACCACGTTGGCGGCCGAGACCGTGATGCGCTCGCCCCGGGCCTCGTCCTCGACGACGATGGTGTGTGCATCCAGAAACTTGCCGACCCCGGTGATCAGCTCGATGCGGTTACGGAGCAGTTGCGAGCGCACCACCTCGATTTCCTTACCGATCACATGCTGGGTTCGGGCCAGCAGGTCGGCGGGAGTGATGTCGGCCTTGACGCGGTAGCTCGCGCCGTACAGCTCTCGCTGATTCATCCCCGTCAGATAGAGAACGGCTTCTCGGAGTGTCTTGGACGGAATGGTTCCGGTGTTGACGCACACGCCGCCGAGCATGTGGCCCTTCTCCACGATCGCCACTCGCTTGCCGAGTTTCGCGGCCGCGATCGCGGCCTTCTGGCCGCCGGGGCCCGAGCCGATGACCACCAGGTCGTATTCCATGGGTGCAGACATCGTTCATAGGTACCGCTCGCACGAGAAGACTGTGTGCCCGCTCGGTCACGAGCGTGTGAATTCCGCGGCTCGTCCCACCGAACGAATGCAGATGTCGCCACGTGACGATGCGTTGTGCGAGGCTGAACCGAGCACGCAACACACGATTTTCAGTGGAGGAATACATGCCGCAGCAGGTCCGCGCCGTCGTCGCCAAGAGCAAAGGCGAGCCCGTCTCGATCGAGACGATCACCATTCCCGATCCCGGCCCGAACGATGTCGTGGTCACCATCGCCGCGTGCGGGGTGTGTCATACCGATCTGCATTACCGCGAGGGCGGCATCAACGACGAGTTCCCGTTCCTGCTCGGCCACGAAGCCGCAGGCACCGTCGAGGCCATCGGTGACGCTGTCACTCATGTCGAGGTCGGTGATTTCGTGGTGTTGAACTGGCGTGCGGTGTGCGGGGAGTGCCGAGCCTGCAAGAAAGGCACCCCCTGGTACTGCTTCGACACCCACAATGCGTCGCAGAAGATGACCCTCGCCGACGGCACCGAACTCTCTCCTGCGTTGGGGATCGGGGCGTTCGCCGACAAGACCCTCGTCCACGAAGGCCAGTGCACCAAGGTCGACCCCGACTCCGATCCGGCGGTGGTGGGGTTGCTCGGGTGCGGGGTGATGGCCGGACTCGGTGCGGCGATGAACACCGGCCACGTCTCCCGCGGGGATTCCGTCGCCGTGATCGGGTGCGGCGGTGTCGGGGACGCCGCGATCGCCGGCGCCCGCCTGGCGGGGGCGTCGACGATCATCGCCGTCGACCGCGACAAGAAGAAACTCGACTGGGCTCTCGATCTCGGTGCCACCCACACCGTCGATGCCTCGCAGGTCGAGGCCGTCGAGGCCATCCAGGAGCTGACCGGTGGGTTCGGGGCGGATGTGGTCATCGATGCCGTCGGCCGCCCGGAGACGTGGAAGCAGGCGTTCTACGCCCGCGATCTCGCCGGGACGGTCGTCCTCGTCGGGGTGCCGACGCCGGAGATGACGGTGGAGATGCCGTTGATCGATTTCTTTTCCCGGGGTGGGTCGTTGAAGTCGTCGTGGTACGGCGATTGCCTACCGGAGCGGGATTTTCCGATGTTGGTCG
>NZ_NOYS01000038.1:2441-3655 GCF_002258475.1 Rhodococcus sp. 06-1460-1B | reverse complement strand
GCGACGAGGTCCCCGGCGGCGACTTCCTGGCCTTCGTCGACGGCGACTTTGACCACGGTGCCCTGCATCGGTGCGGTGACCGAGTCACCGGAGGCTGCGCCGGCTCCGGCACCGCCACGGGTGCGGGCCTTGGGTTTACGCCGTACCGCACCGGCATTCCCGCCGCTACCACCTCCGAGGGTGAGCTCTCCCGGCAGCGAGACCTCGACGCGTCGGCCCCCGACCTCGACGATGACGGACTGCCGCGGCAGGACCTCGTCGTCGTCGATCGGTTGCCCGGCGGTGAACGGGGGAACCTGGTTGTCCCATTCGGTTTCGATCCACCGGGTGTGGACGGAGAAGGAGTCACCGTCACCGATGAACGCGGGATCGGAGACCACCGCAGCGTGGAACGGGATCACCGTCGCCAACCCGTCGACGGTGAATTCGGCCAACGCCCGACGCGAACGGGCGAGGGCTTCCTCGCGGGTGGCTCCGGTGACGATGAGTTTGGCGAGCATCGAATCGAACTGGCCGCCGATCACGCTGCCGGATTCGACACCGGAATCGACGCGGACTCCCGGGCCGGAGGGGGCGGTGAAGGTGGTGACCGGTCCGGGGGCGGGCAGGAACCCACGCCCGGCGTCTTCGCCGTTGATCCGGAACTCGAACGAATGCCCCCGCGGTTCGGGGTCTTCGGTGATGGTCAGTTCTTCGCCGTTGGCGATGCGGAACTGCTGCAGCACCAGGTCGATGCCGGAGGTTTCCTCGGTGACGGGGTGCTCGACCTGCAGCCGGGTGTTCACCTCCAGGAACGACACCAGGCCGTCTTGGCCGACGAGGTATTCGACGGTCCCGGCGCCGTAGTAGCCGGCTTCGAGGCAGATGGCTTTGGCGCTGGAGTGGATTTCTTTGCGTTGGGCGTCGGTGAGGAACGGGGCGGGGGCTTCTTCGACGAGTTTCTGGAAGCGGCGTTGCAGGGAGCAGTCGCGGGTGCCGGCGACGATGACGTTGCCGTGTTGGTCGGCGATGACCTGGGCTTCGACGTGGCGTGGTTTGTCGAGGTAGCGTTCGACGAAGCATTCCCCGCGCCCGAATGCGGCGACGGCTTCGCGGGTGGCGGAGTCGAACAGTTCGGGGATTTCCTCGCGGGTGCGGGCGACTTTCATGCCGCGTCCGCCGCCACCGAAGGCGGCTTTGATGGCGATGGGGAGGCCGTGTTCGTCGACGAACGC
>NZ_NOYS01000038.1:0-1475 GCF_002258475.1 Rhodococcus sp. 06-1460-1B | reverse complement strand
CGCGCTCGGCAGCGACGTACGGATTGACCAACGTGTCCTCGTACTGCTGCTGCAACGTCAGCCGCAACGCATCGACGTCCTCACCGTTCTTCGCCGCCTCGAGCAACTGCTTGCGGTAGACGAACCCGACCGCACCCGAGGCCCCCATCACCGCGATCTGCGCCGTCGGCCACGCCAAATTCACGTCGGCACCCATGTGCTTGGAGCCCATCACGTCGTACGCCCCGCCATACGCCTTGCGGGTGATGACGGTGATCTTCCCGACCGTCGCCTCCCCGTAGGCATACAACAACTTCGCCCCACGCCGGATGATGCCGTTGTATTCCTGCCCCGTCCCGGGCAGGAACCCCGGCACATCGACCAACGTGATGATCGGAACGTTGAAACAATCACACGTGCGGACGAACCGGGCTGCCTTCTCCGAGGCATCGATATCCAACGTGCCCGCGAACTGGGTGGGCTGATTGGCCACGATCCCCACCGACCGACCGTCGATCCGCCCGAACCCGACGATGATGTTGCGGGCCCGCCCCTCCTGCACTTCCAGGAATTCGTCGTCGTCGAGGATCCGGCGGATCACCTCGTGCATGTCGTACGGAGTGTTCGGCGAATCCGGAATCAACGTGTCGAGTTCGAGATCCTCCGCCGTCAACGAATCCTCGATCGCCCCGACGATCGGATCCGACGCCACCGTCCGCGGGGCATCGGCCCGATTGTTGCTCGGTAGGTAGGACAGGAGGTCGCGGACGTAGTCGAGGGCGTCCTGCTCCCCGGACGCGACGTAGTGCGCGACCCCGGACTTCTCCATGTGGGTGTGCGCGCCACCGAGCTCTTCCATCGTCACGTTCTCCCCGGTGACGGTCTTGATGACATCGGGGCCGGTGACGAACATCTGACTGGTGCCATCGACCATGACCACGAAATCGGTCAGGGCTGGGGAGTAGACGTGCCCGCCGGCGGCGGGGCCCATGATCACCGAGATCTGCGGGATCACCCCGGATGCGCGGACGTTGCGGTGGAAGATCTCCCCGTACAACCCGAGGGAGACCACACCTTCCTGGATGCGGGCCCCGGCACCTTCGTTGATGCCCACCAACGGCCGCCCGGTCTTGATCGCCAGGTCCATCACCTTGACGATCTTCTCGCCGTAGATCTCCCCCAAACTGCCGCCGAAGACGGTCGCGTCCTGGGAGAACACGCACACATCACGGCCGTCGACCGTGCCGTAGCCGGTGACGACACCGTCACCGAAGGGGCGATTGTCACCCAACCCGAAATTCTGTGATCGGTGCCGCGCCAACGCGTCGAGTTCGACGAACGAGCCCTCGTCGAGCAGGGCGGTGATCCGCTCACGCGCGGTCAACTTGCCCTTCGCGTGGACCCGCTCCACCGCCGCCTCACCCGACGGCATCTCCGCAGCCCCCAGACGTTTACGAAGATCGGCCAATTTACCCGCAGTGGTATGGATATCGGGT
>NZ_NOYS01000028.1:0-4228 GCF_002258475.1 Rhodococcus sp. 06-1460-1B | reverse complement strand
TTGAAAAAGGATGCGGAATAGCATCAGATGCACGATCGCCGCCCCGCCCGTTGCAGCCGACACGATCTCACCATGAACCGACGCCCGTTGTGGCCGCACCGGCACGCCATCCGATTCGAGGGCAGACTCGCTCGTATGAAGGTGGAAATCTTGTACTTCGACGGGTGCCCGAACTGGCAGGAAGCTGCGGACCGGGTTCGCGCTGCGGCCAGCCTGATCGGACAGTCGGACATCGAGATCGGTCACCGGCTGATCTCGTCCGACGCCGAGGCAGCGGCGTCGGCCTTCGCCGGCTCACCGACCATCCTTGTCGACGGCGTCGATGCCTTCGACGATGCCGTGCAACTGACCGAACTCGCCTGCCGCGTCTACTCGACCGACCGCGGCCTGGCGGGTCTGCCGACCGTCGACCAACTCGCCGCGTCGCTGCAATCGAAAGGCGAAGCGCTGCAACGATGAACGCAGCGAAGGGTCGCGTCCCGCCGCCCCGGTCGAACACTGAGCGGTAGCGCCCGCGCGGCGACCAGTGAACCTCGACCTGCACGCACTCCCCTAAGGCACGGCAGCGTTCACTCCCTCGTGGCGTTCGCCGGCGTTAGTGTTGCCCATGGCTATGTCCAGAGCGGTCCCCGCGCTGCCGGTACGGCACATCGAGACCGCGATCGCCGTCTACACCCGCGCCTTCGGCTTCACGGCGCAGTACTCCGATCCCACCTTCGCCAAGCTCACTCGAGACGACGTCGAGATCCACCTGTGGGCCTCCGACGACGACAGCTGGACCACCCGCACCGACCCTGCGCCGTGGCCGGTGTGCAGCGGAGCGGAGACCTTCCTCGCCGGAACGGCCAGTTGCCGCATCACCGTCGACGAGATCACGGAACTGTACGACGAACTCTCGCGCGCGGGCGTTCTGCACCCGGCAGACGCCGGCCACCCCGTCGCGACGGACTGGGGGACGACGGAATTCGCGACCGTCGACGGCGATGGGAACCTGCTCACGTTCTCCACGAACACTATTCGGACCGAAAGCCCGGTCGTCGACGGTGACGGTGACGCTGTCACCACTTCCTGACCGGCGGAGCCGTTGATCACCACGCATCCATCGGCGTCATCACGAAACTTGCATTGGATGCATGATACGTTCATGCGATGTCGGCCATGGATACCGTCGGGTCCGGCGCTTCTCGCGCCGGGGGGTCGGCAGATCACCTGATGCGAGACGGTCTGTCGCTGCTCGCGCCCGAGGAGACCGTGCTCGCGGCGATGATCGAAGGGTGGGAGCAACAGCAGCGCTCGCGGATGCTCGCGAACCTGACCATCGAGCGGCGGACACAGATCGTGCGCCGGTTGGTGGTCTTCACCAACGACTACCCGTGGCAGTGGTCGTCGGCGGACGTCGAGGAGTGGACGACGCATCTGGTGGAGTCGGGAGCCGCGCATTCGACGGTGCGGCTGTATCAGATGGCGGCATCGCTTTTCTGCAGCTACATCTCCGACGTCCGCTACCGGTGGCACGAGGTCTGTGAGCGGCACTTCGGGGTGCACCCGGTGCAGATCTTCCACGAGTGGAACATGGTCGTGCACCGCAGCGACTATGAAGGGCGACCCGGCAATCGGCCGCTGACCCGCGACGAGCTGCAGGCGTTCTTCGACTACTGCGACACCCGGGTGAACCGGGTCGGCGCCTCCGGCCGCAAAGGATGGCTGGCGAGCTATCGCGACGCCACGCTGTTCAAGGTGATCTACGCCTGGGGCCTACGCCGCCGGGAGGCCTCGATGCTCGACACCGTCGACTGGACCGCCAACCCCGCGGCCACCGAGTTCGGCCGCTACGGGGCGCTGTCGGTGCGCCACGGCAAAGCCCTCTCCGGCGGACCGCCGCGGCGCCGCACGGTCCTGACCACCATGGAATGGGCCGCCGAGGCCGTCGACGAGTGGGTCACCGAGATCCGGCCCCTCTACGACTCCGACCAACTCGCCCTCTGGCCCACCGAGCGCAGCGCACGGGTGGGAGCGGTGTCGATCTCCCAACGGTTCGCCGAGTACCGCGACGCCGTCGGGCTCGAGAAGCACCTCGGCCCGCACTGTCTGCGCCACTCGTATGCGACACATCTGCTCGAGGACGGGTTCGATCACCTCTTCGTCCAACAACAACTCGGACACTCCTGGGGATCGACCACCGCGATCTACACCAGCGTCGGCACCGATTACAAGAACAACGCCCTCCGACGAGCACTGAGTCGGGCGTTCACCACCGCGAGCACCGACGAGGAGAACTGATGCCGCACCCGCAGCTGAACTACCAGTGGCATCTGCGCCGCCTCCTGGCCGACCAGGGCATCTTCGCGACCACCGGACTCGGACCCCTCCTCGCCGAACGGGGCATCACACTCTCCGAAGCACAGGTGTATCGCCTGGTCACCGGGACACCCGAACGTCTGAGCCTGCGCACGCTGATGGCACTGTGCGACATCCTCACCTGCACACCCAACGACCTCATCGAACCGATCGCCGAACCCGCCACAGGGACCGCGACCGGAACATCGACACACCGCCCCGACACCGCTGCCGCGACCACCCGCGCCAAGACCCGCACACCACGACGCGCCGACATCCGGCGACAGTGATCGCAGGACGGTGTCGCATCTGCACCACCGCCGAGGTTCGCGGCATGACGGTGTGCGACCGCTGCAGAAAACGAGCCACGCAGCACCGCGGTACGTGCGCCGGCTGCAGAAAGCCGGACAAACTGTTGGACGACGCCGACACCTGCCGGTGGTGCCGCCAGAAGGCGCGTCGCACCTGCACCTGTTGCGATGCAACAGGATCAGCTCTCACCGGCGCCGAAGGCGACACCCTCTGTCACCGGTGCACACTGACCCGCCGCCTCGACGCGATAATCCCTCCTCATGCCGACGGCCCCCTCGCACCGCTGCGGCAGCCGCTCCTGCACGCCGAACCCGTCACCACCCGCCGGTGGCTGATCCGCACCACACCCCTGCTGCTCTCCATCCAGGACGGCAGCACAGCCCTCACACACACCTCGTTCGACACCCTCCCGCACCCGAAGTCGGTCGAGCACCTGCGCTCACTCCTCGTCGCCACCGGCATCCTCGGCCCGGACCTCGACCGCAGCCTGCGCCGCCTCGAAGCCCAACTCCCCCAACTACTGAGCAGCCTGACCCCGAACCACCGCGCACTCCTGACCCGGTGGACACAGTGGGCCGTACTCCCCAGATTGCGCGCGGCGACCGAGAAGCGGGAAGGCCATGTCGGCGCCCAGAACGCTCGCTCACAGATTCGCCAATCGGCACTGTTCCTCGACTTGCTGCAGCAGCGCTCGACAGAGCTCGGCGAGTGCACACAACACGACATCGACACCTGGTTCAGCGCGCCTGGAGCCGCCCACTGGCGCGTGCGGTCCTTCCTGACGTGGGCACGACGCAACCGGCACCTACCCCGCACACTCACCCTCCCCTCGAGCTACCGAGGCCGAGCGGAAGTCCCCACCGACGACGACGAGAGGTGGCAGATCTGCCGACGCCTCGTCCACGACGAGTCTCTGGACCCCGCCGACCGGCTCGCCGGCGCCTTGATCGCGCTGTTCGCCCAACCACTGACCCGTATCGCCGGACTCACCACTGCCCACGTCACCGAAACCGACGCCGGGGTGGAACTGCGGCTCGGCAGCGCCGACACGCTTCTGCTACCGGATCCGTTCGCCCAGATCGCACTGCAACTACCCCGACCACGACGCGCAGGAACCGCCGAGCAGATACCTCAGACATGGCTCTTCCCCGGTCACCGTGCTGACATACCACTCACGGCGACGGCGCTCGGTAACCGGTTGCGTCGCATCGGTATCAGTCCGCAGGCCCTGAGACTGTCCGCCATCGCCCACCTCACCCGAGAGCTCCCACCGAGCGCACTCGCCGCGATGCTGGGTCTGAACGCACACACCGTCGCGCAGCACACGCTCCGAGCCAGCGGCCAATGGGCGAACTACGCCGCCGACCGCCACTCCTGAGTCTCGCTATTCGCAGGGTCGAATACGGCAACCCTGCCAGTGCTGTAGGAGTGGAACGAGGCCACGTGGTCGAGGTACGCGCGCCAGGTGTCGGAGCTGGTCAGCTCGGCCACTTTGTCGGTGATCGAGGTGTGCAGTGATGCCGCCAGCTCGCGGCGTGCTTCGGCCTTGTCCGCTGTGCTGGTCTTGGTTCGTGATGCC
>NZ_NOYS01000017.1:0-3271 GCF_002258475.1 Rhodococcus sp. 06-1460-1B | reverse complement strand
GTGTGTGTGTTGTTTGAGAATTGCACAGTGGACGCGAGCATCTTTGTTGTAAGTAATGAAGAGCGTACGGTGGATGCCTTGGCACCAGGAGCCGATGAAGGACGTAGGAGGCTGCGATAAGCCTCGGGGAGCTGTCAACCGAGCTGTGATCCGAGGGTGTCCGAATGGGGAAACCCAGCACGAGTGATGTCGTGTTACCCGCATCTGAATATATAGGGTGTGTGGAGGGAACGTGGGGAAGTGAAACATCTCAGTACCCACAGGAAGAGAAAACAATAGTGATTCCGTGAGTAGTGGCGAGCGAAAGCGGATGAGGCCAAACTTTGTGCGTGTGATACCCGGCAGGGGTTGCGTATGGAGGGTTGTGGGGTTTGCATTGTCGATTCTGCCGGATCGGCCGACAGTGAGAAATTGTGGTGTTAGTCGAAGTGGTCTGGAACGGCCTGTCGTAGAGGGTGAGAGTCCCGTAGACGAAAACATTGCAACTGTCGTTGTGGATACCCAAGTAGCAGCGGGCCCGTGAAATCTGCTGTGAATCTGTCGGGACCACCCGATAAGCCTGAATACTCCCTGGTGACCGATAGCGGACTAGTACCGTGAGGGAAAGGTGAAAAGTACCCCGGGAGGGGAGTGAAATAGTACCTGAAACCGTGCGCTTACAATCCGTCAAAGCCGTCGAGCAGTTTACTGTTGGTGGTGATGGCGTGCCTTTTGAAGAATGAGCCTGCGAGTTAGTGGCATGTCGCGAGGTTAACCCGTGTGGGGTAGCCGTAGCGAAAGCGAGTCCGAATAGGGCGTATCCACCTTGTGTGGTGTAGTGGCGTGTTCTAGACCCGAAGCGGAGTGATCTACCCATGGCCAGGTTGAAGCGACGGTAAGACGTCGTGGAGGACCGAACCCACTTAGGTTGAAAACTGAGGGGATGAGTTGTGGGTAGGGGTGAAAGGCCAATCAAACTCCGTGATAGCTGGTTCTCCCCGAAATGCATTTAGGTGCAGCGTCACGTGTTTCTCACCGGAGGTAGAGCTACTGGATGGTCTAGGGGGCCTACAAGCTTACCGAAATCAGCCAAACTCCGAATGCCGGTGAGTGAGAGCGTGGCAGTGAGACTGCGGGCGATAAGGTTCGTAGTCGAGAGGGAAACAGCCCAGATCGCCAGCTAAGGTCCCTAAGCGTGTACTAAGTGGAAAAGGATGTGGGGTCGCGAAGACAACCAGGAGGTTGGCTTAGAAGCAGCCACCCTTGAAAGAGTGCGTAATAGCTCACTGGTCAAGTGATCCTGCGCCGACAATGTAGCGGGGCTCAAGTACACCACCGAAGCTGCGGCACTCACACAATAGCCCCATTCAGGTCTGCGGATCTGTGTGCAGGTGTGTGGGTGGGTAGGGGAGCGTCGTGCAGCCATGGAAGCATCGGAGTGATCCAGGTGTGGAGGCTGCGCGAGTGAGAATGCAGGCATGAGTAGCGAAAGACGAGTGAGAAACTCGTCCGCCGAATGACCAAGGGTTCCTGGGCCAGGTTAATCCGCCCAGGGTGAGTCGGGACCTAAGACGAGGCCGACAGGCGTAGCCGATGGACAACGGGTTGATATTCCCGTACCCGTGTAACCGCGCCCATGGTGAATCAGTGACACTAACCACCCTGAATCCATATGACCGATCTCTTTCGAGAGTGAGGCGTGTGGTGGATGCGTGGGACCTGATCTGGTAGTAGCCAAGCGATGGGGTGACGCAGGAAGGTAGCTGGGCCAGTCAGTGGTTGTACTGGTGTAAGCCTGTAGGGCGAACGGTAGGCAAATCCGCCGTTCATACAGCCTGAGAGGTGATGCGTAGCCGATTGAGGCGAATTCAGTGATCCTATGCTGCCGAGAAAAGCCTCTAGTGAGTTGTTACACGGCCCGTACCCCAAACCGACACAGGTGGTCAGGTAGAGAATACTAAGGCGATCGAGATAACTATGGTTAAGGAACTCGGCAAAATGCCCCCGTAACTTCGGGAGAAGGGGGGCCCCTGCCGGTGATCACTCTTGCAGTGTGAGCTGGTGTGGGCCGCAGAGACCAGTGAGAAGCGACTGTTTACTAAAAACACAGGTCCGTGCGAAGTCGTAAGACGATGTATACGGACTGACGCCTGCCCGGTGCTGGAAGGTTAAGAGGACCGGTTAGCTCGTAAGAGCGAAGCTGAGAATTTAAGCCCCAGTAAACGGCGGTGGTAACTATAACCATCCTAAGGTAGCGAAATTCCTTGTCGGGTAAGTTCCGACCTGCACGAATGGCGTAACGACTTCTCAGCTGTCTCAACCATAGACTCGGCGAAATTGCATTACGAGTAAAGATGCTCGTTACGCGCGGCAGGACGAAAAGACCCCGGGACCTTCACTACAGCTTGGTATTGGTGTTCGGTTCGGTTTGTGTAGGATAGGTGGGAGACTGTGAAGCGGTGACGCCAGTTACTGTGGAGTCGTTGTTGAAATACCACTCTGATCGTATTGGATACCTCAACCTCGGACCATGATCTGGTTCAGGGACAGTGCCTGGTGGGTAGTTTAACTGGGGCGGTTGCCTCCTAAAATGTAACGGAGGCGCCCAAAGGTTCCCTCAGCCTGGTTGGCAATCAGGTGTCGAGTGCAAGTGCACAAGGGAGCTTGACTGTGAGACTGACAAGTCGAGCAGGGACGAAAGTCGGGACTAGTGATCCGGCACCGGCAAGTGGAAGCGGTGTCGCTCAACGGATAAAAGGTACCCCGGGGATAACAGGCTGATCTTCCCCAAGAGTCCATATCGACGGGATGGTTTGGCACCTCGATGTCGGCTCGTCGCATCCTGGGGCTGGAGTAGGTCCCAAGGGTTGGGCTGTTCGCCCATTAAAGCGGCACGCGAGCTGGGTTTAGAACGTCGTGAGACAGTTCGGTCTCTATCCGCCGCGCGCGTAAGAAACTTGAGGAAGGCTGTCCCTAGTACGAGAGGACCGGGACGGACGAACCTCTGGTGTGCCAGTTGTTCCACCAGGAGCACCGCTGGTTGGCTACGTTCGGAAGGGATAACCGCTGAAAGCATCTAAGCGGGAAGCCTGTTCCAAGATGAGGTTTCTCACCCCCTCGAGGGGGTAAGGCCCCCGGCAGACCACCGGGTTGATAGGCCAGAACTGGAAGTACAGCAATGTATGCAGGTGACTGGTACTAATAGGCCGAGGACTTACCACAAAGAAGCTACGCGTCCACTGTGCAATATCTGAAACAACACACGAGTTGTTTGATAACACAACCGAATACA
>NZ_NOYS01000042.1:0-9009 GCF_002258475.1 Rhodococcus sp. 06-1460-1B | reverse complement strand
AACGCCCGGTCCCATTCCGAACCCGGAAGCTAAGCCCTCCAGCGCCGATGGTACTGCACTCGACAGGGTGTGGGAGAGTAGGACACCGCCGAACACAACATCCCAAAATGCCCCTGACCACCCGTGGTCAGGGGCATTTTGCATTCGAACCCACTACCCACAACAGTATTCGCCGCTCTCGTTGAACTGAACGCGCAGGCATCGACACCTGCACCCCAGTCCCATCACTCGCCATACGGACCGCTCGTCCCCTCGCCCCTTCGTCCCCTCGCCCCAGGGCCGCGAACGCGAGCGCGTGTGCCGGACGCGAGCAGAACAGCGACACCAGACTGCGGCCTGACAAACGCGCGCGCATTCGCATAGCACCTGAGGTGCCGGCACCACGTCGCCTCCGACAGTGCCGGACGTTCACTCGCAACACCCACCCCCCGTCGCATACGCGAGCGCATCGCGCAGACAAAGGGGATCGGTGATCCCCAGCCGTGTCGGCCGCTGAGACGCCACCCCCACCCCGTTCGCACACGCGAGCGCGTTTGCCACACGCGAGCAGAACAGCGACACCGGACTGCGCGTACCTGACAAACGCGCGCGCGTTCGCGTACACCGGGAAGGTCTACCGACCGATCGAATCGGAGTAGTCGGGCCACACTCCACCACTCGTTCGAGTGCGCCCCTGGAACGCCCAGCTGCACAACAATTCTCGAGCGCCGAATTTAATCAGTGGAGTTCGATGCCTCGGCAGTGCATGATCGTCGTACGGGTACATCGCATCGATCGTGGAGGTGGACAATGGCAGCAAATTTCGAGCTCGCAGGCCGGGACGTCGTCTACACGCGATCCGCGGCTAGTGCCGATCACGCTCTCTGAGTAGAGCTTTCGCGGATCGAGGCCGATGAGCCTCGACAACGACGCGTCGACTATTTTGCGCCGCACGGCTGTGCTCCGTGTGAGGCGTCCATTCTTTCTGTAGGAGAACAGATGTACTACGAACATGTCTTGAGTGAACATCGACAACGGGTTGCCCGGGGTGTCGAGAACTACGAACGGCGTCGCGTAGCAGCCGAGCGGGCTGCGGAAAGTGTTGCGGCACAAGAACAAATCGAGCCTGTTCAGGAATCGGTCGGGAAAACCACTGGGAACGACGATGGAACAGTCGGAAACGGTGACAGTTCTGAATCCGGTATCGGGTCCGGATTCGTCTCGGCACATCGCTGACCGGTCATCGTTTGACCAGATGTGAATATCGATCGCCGGCTGCGTCGATGAAGTCGCGCACGAACCAGCACGCAGGGACCACTTGGAGGCCCTGCGTGCTGGTGTCGTCGAGGGCGTATTCGGTGAGCGCGGCGGCCAGCCCTCGGCCGCGGAACCGAGGCAGTGTCACGGTGTGGTGGAAGGTTCGGACGCCGTTCGACTCGAAGTACTCGGAGTACCCGGCCGGCTCCGAGTCGACGTGAATCTCGAATCGGTGGGCGGCGGTGTCATGGGTGATCGTCACCGGCATTGCGGTACCTCCTGGCAGTGTTCGATGTCTCCACGGTAACCGGCAGCCGAACGGCGAAATTCCGGTAGTTACTCGAGCACGCATCGACGCAGTAGGCTGAGGGAAACCGAGTCGTGCGAGCGCCACCCGTCGCAACACCTCTCTTCATAAGTACGGGGCGCTCGAGGCTTAAGGCGGCAAACCGTGGAAGACACATCCGACCGGGGAATCAAGGCTTTCATCAGAACCGTCGCGCAGCGCGGTGGACGCGCGGAGCGTCTGACCACCTCGCGTCGCAATCCCGTTCAGGTCTGGTCGATGGACGGTAAGTCCTCGTGCATCGTGCGGGTGCGATCGAAGGTGACGGGCGACTGGAAGGCCCGCAGACAGGACGAGTCGCTCGAGAGCGACGACACGGGGTCGTCGTACTGGGTGTTCGTGGACCTGGCAACCGAGGAACCGCGGTTCTACATGGTGTCCTCCGAGGAGATGGCGTCGGATATTCGTGGAGAAGTGGATCTGTGGGTACAGGATTCGCCGCTGCGGACGCGAACCGGGCATCACGCCATTGCAGTCGACAGGGTGGCTCACGGCAGTGAACGCTGGGAACTGCTGGGACTGAGCGCCACCCTGGACACGTCCGTCGACGTCGGACCCGAGCAGACGTGGGTTCGCACGCCCAGGGTCAAAGCAACGCGGAAGTCCAAGGTCGTCGTCGAAGAGGAAGTGATCGACAACCGGGTACGGGTGGTGGCCGATTGCGAGGGATACCGGCTCAGCGGGCGATTCGACCCGCACACTCAGCGCCTGGAAATCACTGCCGGGCCGATGGAGGGTCGACGCTTCGACAACCCGTCCGTCGCCGCCAGTGCCGTCGCCACGCACATCAGTGGAGATGTCGAGGAGCGGGACGGCTGGCAGTTCTGGCAGTTGGACACTCCCGATCGCGCCCCTCTCGGTTCCTTTCAGTAAGAACTAGCAGGTGAACGCCATGATTTTGTGAGCTTTCACCAACTTCGCGCAACGTGCGGAAACCGTCGAAGTGTCTGATTAACCTGGCGCTTGTACGACGAGCTCCCTGTTTCAATCGCTGGGTCGAATCGATGCTCGAGAGTTCGTCTGTGCATCGGGTTTCGGGTCTCAGCGAGCTCGACGGTCGACAGTGCGAGGGGTGCTGTCGACCGTGGGGAGAGGTATTCACCATGGAGCAGTCATACCGAGCGGCATCCGCTCATTCGTCCCGCTTCCTTTTTCTCATCGCACAGTTCGTCGATCGGAGAATTCCGGCGGAGTTCTTCTCGACGCAGTTTCGAGAACTCCAGAACACGCGGGTGACGTACCTCGATGCAGAGGTGTCGTCGGTGATCGGGATGCTGTCGGTCGACGTCGGGGCGTATCTGGGAGACGTCGACCTTCGCGGCGTGGACTACATCGATGCGGAACAGCTGTGGCGTGCAGCCGGCCACGCGTTTCGTGACCTCATGACATTGCAGTCCGAGCAGTTCGAGCGCGAGGCCGGCTGATCGGCCACCGCAGCACGTCAGCGAAATCGATCACGGTGTCGCAGAAGGTCTTCCAGCCGGAAGCGTCGGTGGGTGCCACGCATTTCGATCGGTAGGTCTCCGGCGTCGGCCAAGCGCCGAACGTAGGTGTCGGAGACACCGAGTACCTCTGCCGCTTGCGAGGTCGTCAGCAGTTCTTCGACGGTTCCGATGGCCACAGCCCTGGCGGTGGCCAGCTGGGTGAGCAGTTCGAGCACCGCAGCGCGCGCGGAGTCGTCCAGGTCCACCGACTCTCCGCCGAGACGGACATCGACGTCCGTGTCCGCGTTCTCGTGCAGTGCCGTCGTGATTCGTGCGGCGGAGCGCGAACTCAGCGCGCGGGTGACGAATCGGAAGTCCATCCGACCAGGATAGGAGCGTCCGGTTCGCCTAGGCTCGGGACACCCACCATCCGAGGAGTGTTTCAGTGCCGCAGTTGTTGCACCTGGATTCGTCTGCCGACCTGTCCCGTTCGATCAGCCGTCGGGTGACAGCCCACTTCTCGGACGCGTGGCACAGCATCGGAACCGATCATTCGGTGATTCGCCGTGATCTGCACGCCAACGCTCTGCCGCATCTGCCGACCTCGGCACTGCATTGGGCACCGCACCTGCGGACTGCCGACGAGACCGTGGACGCGGCAGCCGAGGCTCTACAAGTCGAGCTGATCGAGGAACTGGTCTCCGCGGACGTCGTACTGATCGGTGCACCGATGTACAACTGGTCGATCCCGTCGACGCTGAAGGCCTGGATCGACTACGTACACGTTCCCGGCATCACGGTGCCGTTCGACGGCGACACAGCACCACTCGTCGGCAAGCCTGCGGTTGTGGTCACCAGTCGGGGGAACGAGTACACCCCGGGCTCGGAGGCAGCGTCGATCGACCACACCACGGGGCAGCTGCGGCAGGTTCTCGGCGCTGCACTGGGCATGGACGTGCATTTCGTCCCGATCGACCTGACCCTTGCCGAGCGGGTTGCCGGTCTGGCACCGAAGATTCCGCAGGCTCGGGCCAGCCTCGACGCGGCATTCTCGGCCGTCGACGAGCTCGCGCGGCGTCTGGGCACGATCTCGCCCGTGTGAGAGCCGAGTAGCCTGTCAGGGTGCAACCGAACGGCCCTGGTAGCGGCATCGAACGTGGACCAGGACGCCACCGGTTGGCGCGTCCGTCCGGCGACCACGCTGTTGCGCTGCGGATCGGCCGGGTGCTCGTCGCGACGGCGGCGGTGGCGTCCGTCGCAGTCAGTGGCGTCGGATTCGCGGTCTACCGGGAGGCAACCACCGGACTGACCACCTCCGATGCGCTCGACGGTATCGCGAACAACGATCCGGATGTCAACGGTGCCGACACCAACATTCTGTTGATCGGGCTCGACAGTCGTAAGGACATGGACGGCAACGATCTGCCGGCCGCGTTCGTCACCGACACCCTGCATGCCGGTGACAGCGACGTCGGGGGATACAACACCAATACGCTTCTGCTGGTGCATCTTCCGGCCGGCGGTGGACGAGCGACAGCGCTGTCGATACCGCGCGACGACTACGTCGACGTTCCCGGGTACGGCAAGCGCAAGATCAAGGAGGCCTACGGGCTCGCCAAGGCCGATGCCGACACCCAATTGCTCGACGAGGGTGTCACCGACGCGGCCGAGCGTGAGCGTCGGGCACGCGAGGCGGGCCGCCGCTCGACGCTGACGGCCGTTCGCGATCTCCTCGATGTGCCGATCGATCACTTCGCGGAAGTCAATCTTCTGGGCTTCTACGACGTGGCGACGGCAGTCGGCCCGATCCAGGTCTGCCTGAACAACCCGGTGCACGATACGTACTCGGGTGCGGACTTCCCTGCGGGTGCGCAGGAATTGAGCGCGACTCAGGCGTTGTCCTTCGTGCGTCAACGGCACGGACTCGACAACGGTGACCTCGACAGAACCAAGCGGCAGCAGGCGTTCGTGGCCGGGGTGATGGCCAAGCTCAGCGCATCCGGCGTGCTGGCGAACATCAGCGAATTGCGTGCGCTGATTGCGGGTACCAAGAACGACATCGTCATCGACGCAGGCCTCGACCCCATCGGCCTGGCCGGGGGAGCCGGTGCCGTCATGAAGGGTGATATCGACTTCTACACGCTGCCGATCACGGGCTACGACACCGTCGACGGTCAGGACGTCAATCTCGTCGACGTCGACGCCATCAGAGCCGAGGCAGCGCAATTGATCGGTCCTGCGCAGCCGACACCCGCAGCCCTCGATCCGACGTCGGATTTGGCACCACCACCGCTCGAGGTAGCCGTACCCGAGCCGTCCCAGGATCTACCTGCCGCCCCGGATCAGGGTGTGCACAGCAACGGCGGCATCCCCTGCGTCGACTGATCCCTGCATCGACTCGGTCAATGGATCGGCGTGCTCGACAGAACATCCATCAACTGCTTCTCGACGGCGGCGAACTGTGGCGTCGTCACGATCTCGAGCTCCCGGGGTCGAGGCAGCGGTACGTCGACCTGTCGTCGAACGTGGGCGGGTCGTGGCGAGAGGACCACAACCCGATCGGACAGGTAGACCGCCTCGCGGATGTCGTGGGTGATCATCAGCACCGTCCACCTGAACTCCGACCAGACCTGCTGCAGCCAGGCCTGCATGTCACTACGGGTCAACGAGTCCAATGCCCCGAAGGGCTCGTCCAACAGCAACACCGACCGTCCCTGCACCACGGTGCGCAGCAGTGCTGCTCGTTGCCGCATGCCACCGGACAGTTCGGACGGGCGAGCGGACTCGTACCCGTCGAGACCGAACACCGGGAACAACTCGCGTGCCCGCGCTCGTGCCTCCTTCTTGGCGACGCCTTGTACTTCGAGGCCGAGCGAGGTGTTGTCGAGCACCGATCGCCACGGGAACAGCAGGTCCTTCTGCGGCATGTACGCGCACGGCGGGACTCGGACCGAGCCCGAATCGGGTGTATCGAGGCCGGCGAGCATGTTGAACACCGTGCTCTTGCCCGACCCGCTCGGACCGATGATCGACACGAATTCACCGGGCCGGACGCCGAACGACACGCCGTCGAGTACCGGTTTTCCGCCGAACGATTTTCTCAGAGCCGAGATGTCGATGCTGTGCTCGAGATCAGACATTGTGCCCCGCCGACCCTTGACGTGCCCACGGGGCGACGACGCGTTCGACCACGAACGTCGAGACGAACAGGAGCACGCTGATCACCGCGGTGACGGCAACGGCTGCAAGAACCAAATCGGTACGGAACGAATTCTTCTGCTGACTCATGTAGATACCGAGTCCTGCTGTGGCTCCTGCGTATTCGGCAAAGATCGCACCGACGACGGCGTAGGTGATGCCGATGCGAAGCGAGGTGAAGAATCGAGGAAGTGCCGACGGCAGCCGTACGTAGCGGAACTGCTGCCAGCGGCCGGCCCCCATGGTGGCCAGGAGGGCTCGCGCGTCGCGATCTGCGGCGGCGAACCCCTCGATGAGCCCGATGGCCATGGGAAAGAACGTCGCCAGTGCGATCACGAGAATCTTCGGTAACAGTCCGAACCCGAACCAGATGATGAGCAGCGGTGCGATGGCGATGATCGGCAGTGTCTGCGAGACGACGAACAAGGGTACGAACGCACGGCGCAGCCACGGCGAGAAGTCCACGGCGATGGCGAGCAGCCAGGCCAGCACGAGAGAGACTGCGAAACCGACGAGTGTCACCTGCAGTGTCGCTGCGGCATTCTCGGAAATCGCCTCGCGTTGGGCCCAGCCCTGCGTGAGAACGCGGCCGGGGGAGGGCAGTACCTGTGGCCTGATGCCGCTGACCTCGACATAAATCTGCCACACCGCGATCGACAGGACGACGACGGTCACCGCGGGCCATGCCCACCGCAACGAAGCTCGGACACCGCTGAGCGAGAACGTTTCTCGCTCAGCGGTCACCGGCTCATCGATCGCCGAGGTAGTCATCGGTGAAATAGGTGGACCAGTCCGGTTCGGCGCTCAGCGGTGCACCGTTCTGATCGGTGAGTACCCCGCTGTCGTAGAGAAACTTCGAGTACGCGGTCCACGTGTCGATGCTCTGTCGTCCGACCTCGCCCGCGGAATCCTTCATGTACTTCTCTGCGAGCATCTTCTGACTCTCGAACACCAACGACTCGTCGGTGAACGTACCGGGATTGGCGTCGATCAGATCCTGAGCCGCCCTGTCCGGATCGTCCGCTGCGAGTTGGTAGCCACGCTGCAGCGCCTGCACGAACTTCTTCGCCTCGTCCGGATGTGCGGCCAGCCACGGTTCGTTCCCGTTGATGGTGATGGCGTAGGCGTCGGGGAACCCGTAATCGGTGTAATCGAAGTACTTCATCGGCGTTCCGCTGTGCTCCGCCTCGATGCCCTCCCACGCGAGGTAGGACACGGTGAAGTCCGCAGTGCCGGAGTACACCGCCTCGTAGGCCGATGTGCCGAGCACGACGGTCTCGTATTCGCCTGTGCCACCGTCGTTCTCGATGACCTGGCGGAGTCCGGCCTGCTCGCCGGATTCACCGAAACCGGCGTAGACCTTGCCGTCGAGTGCGCGTGGGCTCGCGATATCGTCCCGATCCGCACGCACTCCGATGCCGGTGGCCCAGTGCTGCAGTGGTGCGAGGACGGACACGGTCCGGGCGCCGGCCGATCTGGCGAAGACCGTCGAACTCTGGGTGCTGATACCGAATTCGGCGTTGCCTGCATCGACGAGCGTGTCTGCGGCCGTGTTGTTGTACGGCAGTACTTCCACATCGAGCCCGGCGTCGGCGAAGTAGCCCTCCTGAAGGGCGACGTAGAGGCCGGTGTGATTGGTGTTGGGAGTCCAGTCGAGGGCGAAACGGATGGTGTCGGAATCCGTCGACTGCGAGCAGCCGGCCATCACCGTGGTTGCGAGGACCGTCGCCACCATCACCGTGAGCAGTCGAGACGTTCTCATGCGTGCACCGGGCTCTCGGTCGATGGCCACGGAGTGGGGTGTAATGCGCTGTCCCAGAACATCAATTCGTACCTCGACGCAACGACGAAGGCGTCGATCATCTGCTCACGCTGCAGTTCCGTCGCAGAGTCGGCCGCGTCGTCGACGAAGCCCTTTGCGGCATCGACGATGGCATGGAATTCGGGTGCGTCGTAGTTGGCCACCCACTGTGCGTAGGGATGACCGGGATCGCGTGCGAGCACGGCCGTCGCCGCTCCGGCGAGCGAGCGGCCGACGTCGGCGTAGATCCAGAAGCACGGCAGAACAGCTGCCGCCGCAACGGGATACGGCTCGGTCGCGGCGACGGCCGTCAGGTAGGAGGTGTAGCCGAGGCATGCCGGTGAAGGCGTCGGCTTCTCGGTGGAGGACGGAAGAACGTCTCCGGTGAGCATGGCCTCGTGCGAGGCGGCCTCGTCCATCGCGCTCGCTGCAGCGCCGGCCCAGAAAGCTCCGGCCACCGGTGTCGGCGCGTGCGCTGCCAGCAGGGACAGCGACTTCACGTAGCCACCGAGATACAGCGAATCCTGTTCCAGATATCGACGGAACGCGTCGAGGGGAAGGGTTCCCGCACCGAGCCGGCGGAGGAATTCGAGATCGTCGATCGCGCGTCTGATGTGCGCGGATGCGTCCCAGAGTCGATCGGTGAAGCGGACCGGGTCCGCAGATACAACAGGCGTCATCGCCTTGACATCCCTTCGTCAGTATTACCTGCATCAGGTTCGGCGGGTTTGATCTCAGCATCCGCATCGGCGGACACACCCCGTGTCAGAACGTCAGTGACAGTAACACCGGTCACCATGTGCCGGTGTTACTGCCCCTTCACCTCGGCCTGGGTCTAGCTGTTCTTCCCTGGGACGTTGTGGACGGTCAGTCGCTCGATGGGTGACTTGCCGCCGATGCCTGTGTGGGGTCGGTGGTGATTGTAGTGATGGATCCAGTCTTGGTAGGTCGCCGCTCTGGCTTCGTCGGAGAGGTAGGTGTTCGCGTAGGCCCATTCCTGGTTG